>JASJGQ010000171.1:0-3496 GCA_033791425.1 Acidobacteriota bacterium | reverse complement strand
TCCCGGACCGCCGAGGATTCGGAGTTTTCGACGGTCGGCCCGCCTTCATTTTGACTCTTCAACCAATCGAATATCGACATGTTCGCCCCTTGTTTCAGACCCGGTTGCTTTCGACGCCGCAATGACGGTTGTTTCAGGGCTCAGACGTCGTCGCCCTGGACCACACCGCGCTGCACCAGGGTGTTGACCAGCAACTTGTTCTCCAGATCAGATCCCGGAACCACCTTGAGGATCTCGCCCAGAGAATAGGCGCCGTTGATACGTGACAGCAGAAAGCCCTCTTGTGGGCTGCAGGTCAGGCTCGTGATCTCAGAGGGAGGAATCGCGAGCTTTAGAACCGCGGAGTTGTTGAGATTCAGGTAGCACACGGCGTCGGCAATCTTGCCGTGGACCGAATCCACCTGTTCCTTCGCGTCGATGTTATCGCCGTATTTTTCGTTGATTTCGCCCAACCTTCGAAAGGCTGCGAGGAGGTTGCCTTCACCGACCAGTTCCTCGACCTGGTGTAGCAAGGTCATCCAGGATCCCTTGGAAAAGCCGGGGATGGCGGTGATCTCGTCACTCGGCGCTCGAACCTTGAACAGATCGTGATTCATGCCCTGATACACGAACATAATGACGTGAAAGAACGCGAGGCGGTTGGTCAGAGCGATGTTCTCGATACTGTTGTTGCCGTCGATCTCACGCAGGATTCCGAGCTCGATATCACCGAGCTGTTCCATATCGACTGCTCGAACGAGGCTCGGGATCCAGCTCTCGTCGGGAATGACACCTCTGCACCGCGTCCATTCATCTTTGCGGCGAACGCCTTCGAGAATGATCATCTCTACCGGAAGATTCAAGGGCTGGAACTTCTTGGCCGGGAGGATGTTCTCGAGGAACCTGAAATCGCCCTCCTGCCACAGGAAAAGCTCGTAAATGGTCTCTTCCGTCTTCACTTGAAGAACGTGTTGCAGTTCCTCCCGCGTCATACGACCGACGATGACCAGCAGTTCCCCAAGCAGAGTTCCGTACTGCTCCTGCATATCGAGAAGCTCCTGGAGCTCCTCCTCACCGAGGATCTCCCAGCCCACCAGGTAGTAGCCGAGAAACTCCTTCGGGTTTTCCGATGAGGAGGCGGCAACCAGACCGTTGCGAAAATAGATCTTCTTGTTGTAGGGGTCGCCTTCGACCGAGAGAGTGCCGGTCTTTCGACTCTGCGACACCCACTGCAGCAGGTCCGCAAAGGGCATAGTTCGCAAATTGCCGCTGATCGACATGGACACCCCGAGTCGAAAATCGATGACTAAAACCCCTCCGCGTGACGTCGGAGGGACACTGAAAAAACCATCCAACCCGTTCCGAGTACTCAACTTACGGGTCAGGACGAATTATAACACGGGCGGCCGTATCGCCTGCAGTCAGAGGGGGAGGCCGAGCGGCCTCCCCCTTCATCGTACAACGTTCTCTAATTCAGTTACTTCAGTTGGAAATTGATGGTGAGATTGTAGTACACGCCCACCGATTTGCCATCGCATTTTGCGGGTTCGAAGCGCCACTGGTTCACGGCATCCAGAGCTGCTGTTGTCAGCAAGCTATCCGGTGATTCCAGGACTTCGAGATCCTCGACTGTCCCCTCGTCGCTGATGGTCGATCTGAGGACGACCATTCCCATGATCCTGGCTTCCCTGGCCTCCGGTGGATAGGTGGGGTTGACCTTCTCGATCGCCTCGGGATGGGTGATTTCAGAACACTCTCCATCGAAGTCCCAGGTCTCGAGTTTCTTGTCGCTTTTCTTTTTCTTTTTGGTTTCCTCTGCCGGTTTGTCGTCCTGGGTGCTCCAGGTGCTCCCGATCGTGTTCTGTTCTCCGCTCGCGGCGGCCGAGGAAAACACGGTCGCACCGACCATCGCGGCAGCGGCGACTGATACGACGAGGACCACCACGCTGGCGATGATCCGGGTTTTCGACATGGCAATCTCCTTTTTCAGGTATTCGACTCGTGCCCTCAGATGAGATCTGCCAATCAGCGGAACCGCGACCGCAGCCGCAGGCTTGTGGCTGGCAACGACGATCTGCCAGAGGGCATCGAGGTATTGGCGGCGTTTTCCGGTCATGTGGACCGTCCCCGCATCCACGACCTGCTCACGGCTGAGCGCGATCCTGGGGAGGAGGAACCAGACAGCCGGGTGAAACCAGAGCATCGCGCGAACGACCTCTTCGGCCAACGCCACCGGCCAATCCCGACGATGAATGTGGAGGAGTTCGTGACATGCCACACCCTCCTGTTCATCAACGGAGAGCATGTTGAAAGACAACGGCACCATGACGATCGGCCGGGCCCAGCCAAAGGTGATGGGGACCGAGAGACGGTCTGTTGCTGCAAACGGGACCTCGAGACCGAGGCGGCGCTGGAGAGCGCTCACCCGGTCCGGCAGCGGGACGATCGGCGTCGCCGTATGCCGGCAGCGTCCGAGGTACGCGAGACCGATGACGATTCGGCTCAAACCGAGGGCGGTCACCAGGACAAGCGGTACCAGCAGGATCTCCCAACTGAAGTTGGCGATATCAGAGCTCAAGGTGGACGCGACCACCTCTTCCACCGCGGTGCCATCAATACTCAACATCGGCAGTGGGTGTTTCGGCTGCCAGATTGCGTTTGCCAACGGCAACAAGACAACCACGGGGAGCAGGAGCCGCCAGTAGATCAGAAGGGTTTTGGGGTGGCGCAAACGGAGGAGCCACGGTGCGATCAGTCCGACCGCCAGCAGGAGGCCGCTCTGGAGGGCGTAGGAGAGCAGTACGATCAGGCTTTCGTGGTGGCTCATTCGGCCTCCTCGATGAGACGCGCGATCTCCTCGATGTCCTTTTTTGACAGCTTGCGGTCTTTGATGAGGCTGAGAACCAGCGGCCGCGCCGACCCCTCGAAGACCTTGCCGACAAAATCGTCGACCATGCCCGCGATCACCTGGCTCTTGGGGCGAACGGGCTGGTAGAGATAGGCCCGGCCCTGTTTGATGCGGGTGAGGTGCCCCTTTTCTTCGAGAATGCCCATCATGGTCATCACTGTGGTGTACGCGAGGGTGCGGCGTTGGTTGAGGTGTTCGTGGACCTGGCGGACGGTTCCGCTCCCCATCTCCCACACGACGTGCATGATCTCGAGTTCGGCATCGGTCAACGGTCGTTCCTGTTTCTTCATACTAAAAACATAGTACTAAGCTTTTCGTCTGTCAACCCCCCGGCCGGAGAAACCGCAGATAGCGCAGATACGCACCCGGAAGGAAACGCAAAGGCGCGGAGGCGCAGAGAAGTAGAGGGCCAGAGGGCACCGGAGAAAGGGTGCAGGGGGGGCAAGGGGGACCGCGCGGATACGTGCCTCGTGCGGCGGAGGTGCCATTTATCGCATTGTTTGGGCTCGCCTCATCAATCCGCCCACACCGCTCGGGCAAACAATGCGATGGGTGGCTCCTCCCGGGAACCGCGCTCTGAAAGGCGGGTTCACTCGAACGCCCAAGAGA
>JASJGQ010000170.1:0-3037 GCA_033791425.1 Acidobacteriota bacterium | reverse complement strand
GGCGTGTCCCCGAGGCAACGTCTCGCCGGGTGACGGCGTCTACAAGTCGACCGATGCCGGCCGCACCTGGCGCCACATCGGGCTGCCGGATGCCGGTCAGATCGGCCGGATCGTTGTCCACCCGAAGGACTCGGACCTGGTCTACGCGGCGGTCCTCGGCAACGTCTTCGGCGCCAGCGCCGAGCGGGGCGTCTATCGCTCAGCCAACGGTGGTCTTACCTGGTCCAGGGTGCTCTTCGTCTCGGAGGACGCCGGGGCGGTCGATCTGGCGATGGACCCGGTCAATCCGCGGAATCTCTATGCGGCCATATGGCAGGCCCGTCGCACCCCGTGGACCATGATCTCGGGTGGGCCTGGAAGCGGGCTGTTCAAGAGCAGCGATGGCGGGAACACCTGGGTCAAGCTCGGCGAAGGTCTGCCCGAGGGCGTGATGGGCCGGATCGCGGTGACCGTGTCGCCGGCCGCGCCGAACCGGGTGTGGGCCCTGGTGGAGGCCGAGGATGGCGGCCTCTTCCGATCCGACAACGGTGGCGAGGAATTCCGGCTCGTTACGGGCGAACGGGAACTGCGCCAGCGCGCGTGGTACTACACCCACCTCGAGGCGGACCCGAAGGACGCCGACACCGTGTATGTCCTTAACGTCATGTTCTGGAAGTCGATCGACGGCGGTAAGAACTTCAGCCCAATCCGTACACCCCACGGTGACAACCACGCCCTGTGGATCAACCCCGACGATCCAACAAACCTGATCGAGGGCAACGACGGCGGCGCCAATATCACCTTCAACGGGGGCCGCACCTGGTCGGAACAGTCCAACCAACCCACGTCGGAGATTTATCGAGTCACGGTGGACAATCAATACCCCTACTGGCTCTACGGCGGCCAGCAGGACAACTCCGCGGTGGCGATTCCGAGTCGCTCACCTGGTGGCATCGCGTGGCGCGATTGGTACGCTCCCGCCGGTTGCGAGACGGCCACGGTGGCGGTCGATCCGCGCAACCCCAACATCACCTATGGCGGTTGTTACGGAGGATCCATCGGTCGTCACGACCGGGACCTCGAGTATTCGCAGGAGGTGATGGCGTGGCCGCAGATGGCGGTGGGTCAGCAGGCCAAAGACCTCAAATACCGTTTCCAGTGGAACTCGCCGATCCGCATCTCGCCCCACGATCCGACGGTGCTCTACCACTGCGCCAACGTTGTTTTGAAATCTACCGACGAGGGCCGCAACTGGACCGAGATCAGCCCGGATCTGACACGCGACGACGAATCCAGACAGGGCTACGCCGGTGAGCCCATCACCCGCGACAACACCGGGGTCGAGGTCTATGGCACGGTGTTTGCCTTTGAGGAATCACCCCATCAGGCGGGACTCCTTTGGGCGGGCAGCGACGACGGTCTCGTTCACATCTCCGATGACGGCGGCGCCAGCTGGCGCGATATCACCCCGGGGGCCATGCCCGAGTGGGGAACGGTCAACGCCATCGAGCTGTCGGCCCACGACCCGGCGCGGGTTTTCATTGCTGTCCAGAAATACCGCGAAAACGACTTCCGCCCGCACATCTTCCGCACCAACGACTCCGGCGCGACCTGGAAGTTGCTGACGACCGGCGCGAACGGCATCCCCGCCGACCACTTCGTGCGCGCCGTCCGCGAGGACCCGGATCGAAAGGGCCTGCTGTATGCCGGAACCGAGTTTGGGATGTACGTCTCCTTCGATGATGGCGCCAACTGGAAATCGCTCCAGCTCAACCTTCCGATTTCGCCGATCACCGACCTCGCCGTCAAACGAGGCGACCTCGTTGTGGCCACCCAGGGGCGGTCGTTCTGGATCCTCGACGATCTGACGGTCCTCCACCAGATGTCCGCCGACGTCGCCAACACCGCACCCCACCTTTTCACCCCGCGAACGGTGGTGCGGTGGGTCGATCAGTCAGGCGGCGGCGGTCGCGGTGCGGTGGGTCAGAACCCGCCATTCGGCGCGGTCGTCCACTATGTGCTGCCTCCGGGGCTCGACCAGGAGGATGCGGACGAGGTGAAGCTCGAAATCCTCGACGCCGACGGTGAGGTTCTGCGCAGCTTTTCCAGCCAGGAGCCCGAGAAGAGGGCGCCGAGCCCCTGGCGCCGTTTCTTCCCGGAGCTGGCCGAGCCGCCGTTGCTCGATGCCCGATCGGGCGCCAACCGAACCGTATGGAATCTGGCCCTTCCCGACGCCGGTCTGGTGGATGACGCCGTCCTGTGGGGCTGGCCAGGTGGACCGACCGTTCCGCCCAGCTCGTACCAGGTCCGTCTGACGGTCGGCGAGTGGACCGACACCGCGACCTTCGAAGTTATCCAGGATCCTCGAACCGACATCCCGCAGGAGGCTTTCGACGAACAGTACGCCCTGGCCAGCGAGATCTGGCAGGAGTTGACGAGGGCGCACGAGACCATCGAGACGATCCGTGATCTGCGCGGCCAGATCGAGGCCGTTACCGCCCATGGTGATGACGAGGCGATCGTGGAAGAGTCCGAGGCCATCGTGAAGTCGCTGACCGCCATCGAGGAGCAGCTCACCCAGGTCAAAAACGAATCGAGCCAGGACATCCTCAACTTCCAGCCGCAGATCGACAACCAGCTCCTGAACCTGCAGAGCGTCGTCGAGAGTGCTCTCGGCGCGCCATATGCGAGCTCTCGCGAGGTCTTTGCTCTGCTCAAAAGCGAGCTGGATGGTTATGTCGCTGAACTCGATGCGGTGGTCGCAGAGCAGCTGCCCGAACTCGAACGGTTGATCGCAGAGGCAGGCGCGCCGCGGGTAGTGGTTCAATAGGCCGCCCTGACCCGGCAGCCGGGACGGCTGCCCCACAAGACGCCCGTGAAACGGTTTGTGGGGCACGCGTCCCGCGTGCCGGGTGGATTGCGCAACCGGGGTCTGAATTCCGCGTATCTCTATGAAGCAGTCAATACCGCGACTCTTCACGTCTGGCGCAGTGGGAGAATGGGTAGGGCGATGGTACGGATAATGGAGACACGATGGTGAAATTCTTGACGATGTTGT
>JASJGQ010000169.1:0-3983 GCA_033791425.1 Acidobacteriota bacterium | reverse complement strand
AATCCATCGCAACTCCTGCCCGCAGATGACGCAGATTGACGCAGATCCATCGCACCTTCGCAACCACGAAGACACGAAGACACAAAGCCGTCACAAGGGCCCCGGCTTCGGAATTCAACGCAAAGGCGGAGAGGCGCAGAGACGAAAAGACGCGGTACCTGCGTCAACGAGGTTGCCGGAAGTGGTGAGGCGGAAACGCCGGCGATCTTGAGATCGCCGGTCCCCGGGGAAGTGCCCACCCGTGATGGATGCAAGCATCCCCCACGGACGAAGCTTCTCCGGCCGACGCGCAAGGGGCGCGTCGGGTTCCCTCTGTGCCTCTGTGGTTTGCCCGTTGCGATGGATCTGCGTCAATCTGCGTGATCTGCGGGCAAAATGGGCCGAGCGGGGGAGCGTTGGCTGGGCTAGAATGACACGGTGCGGCATGACGATTTCCGTCGGGCGTGGGGGGCCTTCCAGGGGGCGCAGGTTTCGATACGCCCCGTGGGTGGCGACGTCCATCACCTCAGAATGCGGACCCTGGGGTCGCGGGCCCTCGGGATGGATGTCAGCGCCTATCTGGTCGGTGACGTGCTCATCGATACCGGTTTTGCGTACGTGCGGGAGCCGGTAATGGAGGCGTTGGTAGATCGTGAGATATCAGCCATTTACTGCACGCACAGCCACGAGGACCACACCGGCAACGCTGCGGCGCTGTCGGGCGTGTACGGCTGTCCGGTGTATCTCCGCAATTCGGATCAGCTGTGGGAAGAAGGTGTGAGGACCCTGGCCCCCTACCGACGATTTTGGTGGGGGCACATCGAGCCCTTCTGCCCATTGGAGATGCCAGAGATGCTCGAATCAGGCGGCAGGATACTTCGTGCAGTGCCCGCGCCCGGACACTCGAACACCCAGGTCGCGCTCTTCGAGGAGGCGACCGGTGATGTGTTCACCGGTGACCTTTTTGTGTCGCCGGGTGCGACGGCGGTGCTGACCTGGGGCGACCCCTGGGAGGAGGCCCGTTCGCTGCGCCGCGTGGCCGCGTTGCAGCCGCGGCGTATGCTGACCGGCCACGGTCTGATCATCGACGACCCCGTGCCTCTTCTCGAGCTCAAGGCCGATCGGATCGAGGCGGCCGCCCAGCGTGCGGTGCAATTGGCGGGTGAAGGCATCCCGCCGCGGACCATCGTACGGAGGGTGTTTTCAAGGGGTCGCGCGAAGGACCGCTTTTTCGAGTTCCTGACCAGTCGCCAGTTTTCGCGCCTCAATTTTGTGAAATCGGCCGTCCGGTTCGCTCCTCAACCTCTCCGGTCCCCGAGTCTGCCACAATAGCCGCGTGTTGAAGATCGACGAATTTCGCGCCGCCCTTTCCGGCCATTCTCCCCAGGAAATCCCGGACTCCGAGGGTATGAAGAGGGCCGCAGTGGCAGCGATTCTCCGTTCTGCCGGTCAGGGTCCTGAGCTGCTCTTCATCCACAGGGCTGAAGACCCGCGCGACCCCTGGTCCGGCCACATGGCCTTCCCCGGGGGCAAGGTCGATGATGCCGATGCCGATTCCCTGGCGGCCGCACTGCGCGAGACCCGCGAGGAGGTCGGTCTCGATTTGAAGGCGGACGCGTTGGCGCTGGGCCGGCTCTCGGATGTGCGCGCGGTGGGTCGCGGTCGGCCGCTGTCGATGGTCATAAGCCCTTACGTCTTTGAACTGCAGACCACTCCGCAGCTGAGGACCAACCACGAGGTGGAGACGGCTGTCTGGGTCCCTGTAGACTTCCTGGCCGATCACGCCAATCGCGAAACCATGCCGTATCGCCGTTACGGTCTGTCCCTCGAACTTTCCTGCTATCGTTACGACGGCCACCTCATCTGGGGCCTGACCCTGGGGATGGCGGACGATTTGTTGCGTCTCGCAACACCCTGAGGCGGGAAGGCCAATCCGTATGCATCGATCCATAACCCTGGTATTCGCGGTTCTTCTGAGCGTCGCCACCGCGGCGACTGCACTCGAGTGCCGTGTGGTGACGTCGGACGGTTCGGCGTTGGCGGGAGCCCGGGTCACTGTGATCGGGCGGGGCGACTCCCTGCTCGCGGACAATGATGGGCGATTCACCCTCGACCCGGTGCCCGCCACTCCATTTGTTCTCTTTGTGGCCCGGCCCGACGGGGTGGCCCTGCGGCCGGTGACGGTGACGGCGGTGCCGGAGGAAGGCCCGCTCACTGTGACGGTGGCCCCGGCAGGGGAGACGGTGATCGTGGTCAGCGGTATCGTGCCCGATCTCGAGCTGCCGCCAGCGGTTGCGACGACGGTGATGGGCCGCGGCGACCTCGGCCAGCGGGTGCCGGCGCAGCTCTTCCAGGTTCTTGAAAACCTCCCGGGCGCCGAAGTCAGCGGCGACGGCCACGCGGCGGTGCCCAGCCTTCGCGGTCTGCCGCAGCACCGGACCCTGCTGTTGCTCGACGACGGGCGCGTGAGCTCCGAGCGTCGGGCGGGACCTTCAGCCACCTACCTCGATCCCGAAACCATCGAGGAGGTCGAGGTGGTCAGGGGCCCCGGTTCGGTGGCCTACGGTTCGGACGCCTTTGGCGGCATCATCAGGTCGCGGACCCGGCTCCCGGACCCGCAGGGGACCCGGACTCTGCGCTGGAACGTGGTCGGCGGTGTCGGGCTCGACGAGATCGGCGCTGCTGCGGAAGCCACCACCGGTTTGCTCGGCGGAGGGATCCTGGTTGGCGCTCACTACCGCGCGTACGGCGACTACGACAGCCCGGAAGGCAAGGTGCTCGATTCGGGGTCCGAGATGTCCGGCTTCCGCGTCGGCTGGCAGGCGGCGGTCCTGGGTGGGGTGGCGCACGTTCTGTGGCGGACCGACGAGGCGCGCAACGTCGGCAAACCCGCGCCCGACTCATCCGTGCGGAGCGTGTACTACCCGATGGAGACCTCCGACCGGTTGAGCCTGGGATTCGAGCGACCCGGTCCGGGTACCTGGAGCCGGATCGGTTTCAGCGTGGCCTGGGACGACTACCGAGTCGACCTCGCCAAAGACCGCTTTGCCATCGGCTCCGCCCCCCGCGATCTCGCCGAGTCACGGGTCGACGCCAATGATTTTTCGTTCCGCGCCGATGCCGAGCGCCCTCTCGGATCGTGGCGGATGGTGGTCGGCGTTCAGGCCGCCGGTCGGTACGATCTCAGTGCGATCAATACGGCCACAACCTACGACCAACTTGGGGAGCCGCTGAACACAACCAGCGAGGTCAGCATCGAATCCGCCCGTGGTACGGATTACGGCGCCTTCGCCACAGTCGGCGGCGACCACGGCATTTGGAACTTCAACTTCGGCATTCGCGGCGATCGCGTGACGAGCCACAACCAGGGTGGGTACTTCGGAGATCTCAGCACCACGAACTCGGCTCTTTCGGGATTTGCCGCCGTTGGCGCGGATCTCGGGGGCGATATCGAAGTGACCGCCCAGGTGGCGCGTGGCTTCCGTGACCCGCTGCTCTCCGACCGCTACTACCGTGGTGAGACAGGACGGGGCTTCATAACCGGCAACCCCGAGCTCGACCCCGAGACCAGCCTCCAGTTCGATCTCGCCGTGCGCTACTCGGGTCGCAAAACCGCGGTCGGGCTCTACGCCTATCGCTACCGCATCAGCGACCTCATCGAACGATTCCGAATCGGCGACGATTTCTTCTTTCGTAACTCCGGTGACTCGGAGATTACGGGGCTCGAGCTGGAGGCGAGCGTGGTGATCGGCCCATCACTCGAATTCCAGGCGGGTGCTGCGGCTCTTCGCGGAGAAATCGTCGCCGATGGCGCGTCCACCGATGGTGTCCCGGCCCCGAGCGTGTTTGCTGTCGTACGGGGTGAGCCTTCGAAAAAATGGTGGTGGATGGTGCGTGGCGCCGCCTTTGCGCGTGACGAGCGGCCGGGACCTACCGAGCAGGACGTACCGGGTTATGGCGTGATCGACGCCGGCGTCGGTTTCACCGTGTCCGAATGGCTGGAG
>JASJGQ010000168.1:0-2967 GCA_033791425.1 Acidobacteriota bacterium | reverse complement strand
CACCTCAAGCAGTACCCCAACACGCTCGACTACTCGATCAAGATGAAGGAGTTCTTCGACCACTGGCTCAAGGGCGCGCCCGCGCCGGAGTGGATGACCGAGGGGGTCACCTACCGCGGAGAGTAGGTTGGCTCTCAGTCTCCGGGAACAATGGCGACGATCCGCAGCGGCCCACCGCTCCCACCGGCGATCTTCATCGGCAGGGCGATCACCACGAAACCGGATGGCGGCAGTGTGTCGAGACCTTTCAGATTCTCGAAAACGGGGATGTCGGCCTCGAAGAGGATTTGGCTCCTTGGTGTCGGGACGTTGCGCCGCCGATCATAGACCAGATTTCCACCGGTTCTGAGTTTCCGGTTTCTGCGTCTCCAGTTCGCTCAGGTTGTGCCTCTCCAGGTTCCAAAACGCCAGTGGTAGCGGGCCGTGAACGACCCGCCTACGGCCTTCAGATAATGGGGTGGCCTAGCGAACCAACTGTAGGCGGGTCCTTCAGGGCCCGCCACCACTCATCTACAGAATCTCCCCGTTGTTCGGTCAGCCTGACTCAACCGGAGACGCACGTTCCGGTTATGTCGCGACGATCGAGCGGGCTTCAGGATGAAGCCGGCACCGGTTCGAAATGGCACGTGAAATGGCGCAAAAATTTTGCCTGGCTGGTGATGCGGTGGCCGGAAATCAGGTGACGATCGTTCCACACCTCTTCGATGACCTCGATGAGATAGTCGAAGTGGCTCTGGGTGTAGACCCGTCGCGGAAAGGCGAGCCGCACCAGCTCGAGCGGTGACGGCTGCTCGGCGCCGGATTCGTCAAAGTGGCCGAACATCACGCTTCCGAGCTCGACCGCGCGCACTCCACCGGCCAGATAGAGGGCGTTGACCACGCCGATGCCGGGGTAGGAGAGCTGCGGTAGATCGGGCAGCATAGCGCGCGCGTCGAGAAAGACGGCGTGGCCGCCGGCCGGCAGCACCATTGGGATGCCGAGGGCGGTCAAACGATCCACCATGTACTCGACGGTGGCGTGGCGGTAGACCTGGTAATCGTAGTCGAGGGCCTCGTGGAGCCCGACCGCGATCGCTTCGAGGTCGCGGCCGGCGAGCCCTCCATAGGTTGGAAAGCCCTCGCGCAGGATGAGCAGGGTTCGGAATCGTTCGGCCCACTCGTCGTCGCGGCACACCAGAAAGCCGCCGATGTTGGCGAGGCCGTCCTTTTTGCAGCTCATGGTGGCGCCATCGGCGAGGCCGAACATCTCCTGCGCGATCTCCTCCAATGGGCGATCGGCGTAGCCGTCCTCGCGCTGGCGCACGAAATAGGAGTTCTCGGCAAAGCGGCAGGCATCGATGATCAACGGGATGTCGTGTTCCACCAAAACCTCCTTTACGGCGCGGAGGTTTGCCATCGACACCGGTTGGCCGCCGCCGGTGTTGTTGGTCACGGTCACCATGGCGAAGGGGATCTTCTCGGCGCCGTGTTCCGCGATGCAGGCGCGCAGCGCATCCACATCCATATTGCCCTTGAAGGGCGCCGCCACCTGGGTGTCGAAGGCCTCGGGACAGGGCAGGTTGAGCGCGGTGGCGCCGCAGTACTCGATGTTGGCGCGGGTGGTGTCGAAGTGGCTGTTGTTGGGGACGATATCACCGGGTTTCAAGATGCACGCCGACAGGATCCCTTCGGCGGCGCGGCCCTGGTGGGTCGGTAGGATGTGGGGCATGCCGGTGATCCCACCGACCGCCGCCTCGAAGCTCTTCCACGACCGGCTGCCGGCGTAGCTCTCGTCGCCGAGCATCATCGCCGCCCACTGCTGCGCCGACATCGCGCCGGTGCCGCTGTCGGTGAGCAGATCGATACAGCAGTCCTCGGCGTCGACCAGGAAGACGTTGTGGTGCGCGGCCTGGAGGGCCCGCTCACGCTCGGAGCGGGTGGTGATCTTCAAGGGTTCGGTCATCTTGATGCGAAAGGGTTCGATGATGGTGCGCATGTTCGACCTCCGGTCTCTGCCGAGCCTACCGACTTTCTCGCACCTTGCAAGCCCGAGCAGGGAGGAATACCGGTCCCGCCCGGGTGGTTGTTCCATTTGATATTGATTCAATCGACATCGAAACAACTTTCAAGAGGTGCAAGAGCTCGAATGGGGACCAAACATCAGGGAACCGCGGCGGAAATGAGGGCTCTCGATACCTATATCAAGCTGCGTCGGGCGGTCAACGCCCTGAGTCTCTGCGAGGGCGAGGTGATCCGGGGTGTGGGTCTGACGGAGAGCCAGTTTGGCGCCCTCGAGGCCCTGTATCACCTCGGCCCCCTGTGCCAGCGCGAGCTCGCCGGCAAGGTGCTCAAAAGTGCGGGCAACATGACGACGGTCGTCGACAATCTCGAGAAGCGGAGTCTGGTGGAACGGCGGCGCGAAGGGGACGACCGCCGTGTGGTGACCGTGCACCTGACAAAGAGTGGAGAGAACCTCGTTCGAAAAGCCTTGCCGGGGGTTGTCGATGCTCTCGTGAGGGCCTTTTCCGTGCTGAGTGCAAAAGACCAGAATCAACTGGCGGCACTGTGCCGCCGGCTCGGCACCGCCGAGTCGTAAACAACCCTCACCCGCCGGGCGCGGAGAAACAGGAGAGAGAAATGTCTGAAAGTGTTCGGAACCGTGTCGATCAACTCAACGCGATGATTCAACAGGGCCAGATCATGGAGGCCATGAACGAGTTTTACACCGATGACCTCGTGATGGGGGAAAACAACAACGAACCCACGATTGGTCTGGCCGTCAATCTCGAGCGCGAGCAGGCCTTTGTCGACAACACAACATGGTACGGACTTGAGCTCAAAAGCGTGGCCGTCGGCGACGATGTCTCGATGGTCGAGTGGTGGATGGACTTCCACAACACCCAGTACGGCGGGCGGGTCCGGTGCCCGCAGCTCGCTGTCCCGCCGTGGGTAGGAGGGGAGGGCAACGGCGACCGAGTACGCTACACG
>JASJGQ010000167.1:0-16840 GCA_033791425.1 Acidobacteriota bacterium | reverse complement strand
TCGGGATCAGCCTCACCTTTGGCGACGCCGAAGTCTATGATCTTCACTTGGCCATGGCGGTCGATCATGATGTTCGGTGGTTTGATATCACGGTGAATAATGCCCTTGCGATGGGCGAAATCCAAGGTGGCGAGAATCGAGCGGGTGATCTCGACGGCGCGGGGCACGTCCGGAGGACGATCCGACTTGACCAGCTCTTCAAGGGTGGGCCCTTCGATGTGCTCCATGACGATGTAGAAGTCGCCGTTGTGTTCGAAAAAATGTTTGATCTGGCAGACGCCGATATGGCCATCCAATTGGGCGAGCTTGTCAGCTTCACGCATAAAACGATCAGCTAATTGAGGATCCGTTAGCTTTTTGAGAATGTTTTTTAGGTTTGGAACGTCGCGGTGTGAGGCCAAGAATACGGAAGCCATGCCGCCGGCCCCAATACTTCGCAATATCTTATATTTGCCTACAAATTCATCCATCATCTTAAAACTATACACTATTTGCCCTGTTGTAGACAACTTGAATCGGAAATGACTCTGTAAACATTGAAGTTAGGAGCGGTGGGACAAACTACCGGCTCCACGCTTACGGTCGCCCTGGAGTCCCCTTCGACCGTTCCGGGCGGGGTCATGCCGACGTTCCGAGCCTGGTGCGGAACGAAACACCCCGGCCGCTGGCCGGGGTGTCCGCATTGGCGTGGGGGCAAGAGGCGAACCCGCCGCTATTTCAGCAAGACCATCGTTTTCATTTCCGAACCACCGGGCGATTCGAGCCGGTAGAAGAAGACTCCGCTGGGGAGCGGCCGGCCGCTATTGTCGCGTCCGCTCCAGGTGGCCTCATAGGTCCTGGCCTCGTCGTGATGGGCGTCCACCAAGGTGCGCACCAGCTTGCCGGCCATGGAGTACACTTGCAGGCGCACTTGTCCGGGTCGCTCCACGACGTATTTGATCTGCGTCGTGGGGTTGAAAGGATTGGGGTGATTTTGCAGGAGCTTAACCACCGCGAAGCCGTTGTCCGGAACGCCGGAGGCGTTGCAGCCGACATCGTCACCATCGTACAGTTCGTTACCGTTGTTGTCCAGACCAATGGCCGCACCCGCGAAATTTTCGCTGCCGTCGTCATTGCAGGATGCCGTGGGCATCGCCGAATGATTGTTGCCCGGGTTGGCGTAGTAGGGCGGCAAAACTTCTTCGCCGACCGGCGTGTAGTTGGCCGGGTCGGCATCGGCATGGCAGGGAACGCAGGCCGTAATGCCGGCGTTGGTGTGGTGCTGGCGCAGGCCGGCGCCGAGGCCGTTGGGGAAACTGGGATTGCCGGCAACGTTGTCTTCGGTCCGGCCATGGCAGCCCATGCACGCGATCGGATCCAGCCCGTCGCCACCGGCGGATTCGGCGAGAGGCGCCGGGAAGCGATCAGACGCGATGTGGCAGGCGTCGCAGTCTCCGCTGAGCATGGTGCTGCGATGCAGGTTGTGCAGGTTGCCCCAATTCTGACCGTCTACGGCAGAGGTGTAGCTGTTGGCGCGGAAGTCGCCGTGGCAGGTTCTGCAGTTGGTATTGTCATCGTCGATGGAGTACTGGGTATAGGCCGAAACGGTGGTCGGCAGCGCCATCATCAGCGTGCAGACAAAAATAAGTGCGGATACCAAAACGATGCGATGAAGTCGTGCCATGGTTGGTCCTCCTGATTCGAGACCGGTGTGAGCGCCGGCCTGGGACGAAATGCATACTAAAAAGCAGGGTATTTGGCAGGGCCTTCGAGGTCAAGGAAAATCCATGTAACATCTTTACTGGTATTGATTTAGAGAATCAATTCAATTTTCATGGCAGATAGCTCTTTATTGGCGTGAGCGCCCAAGCCCGCGCCATGGCTCTGCCTCTACGTAGCAGAATTGGGAGCAGCCCTCCTCTTCTTTCTGTACAGATCTTACCCGCTCGAACAAATCCAAAAGTTGAATGGGACTTGGGACCATCGGCAAAATATTCCCAGTTACAGGCATGCCAAACACGCCCTTACCTGCCGTGTACTGCCAATGCGGCTTCCAAATGACTAAAGCATGTCATTTTAGCGCCGATAACTTTCTTTAGGTCTGCGATCATGGCAGGCCCGATTCTTGCAAAATTGTCGAAATGGACCCGGTTGAAGCAGCCGTGTTCGGCACAAGTGCATCCACGTGCTTGTGCTCTTGCCAGGTCAATACCGGCGGTTTATGCGGTAATTGGGTTACCGAGGATCGCCAGGAATGGATAGTCGCGGGCTTGTGTGATTGACCGATAGTGGATCGGTCTCCGACCGGAACCCACCAAGGGGATTGGGCCGTTGATGGATGTGTGCAATACAGAAATCTTGAGAAGTGGGGCGCAGCGACGGCTGAGCCAGATTCTCGTTTTGGTTCTGATAGCCACCTTTGCCGTGTACGCGGCACCGGCCCAGGCTGCCATCGTTCTGGAGCAATGGATCGCCGCGGTCCAGCAGAGCAATACGGTGATCGAGGTGTCCTTCCCCACGGCACCGGCTGAGGGAAACCTGCTCGTCGCGATCGTCGGCAACCAAGACGCATCCGACCCTCCGGCCACGCCGAGCGGTTGGGTGCTGGAGGGCGGTGACTCCGCCAACTCACCGGGACAGCTCGTCTATTACAAGATCGCCGGTGCCGCTGAGTCCGCGACCTTCAACCCTGGTACCTATTCGATTACGGCGAGCCGCGGGATACACCTGTACGAGTACTCCGGCGTCGACACCGGGAATCCTCTGGCCAGCTCCGCGAGGTTGGACGGAACCGGAACGACCCTTACCACTGGTTCGATCAACACGAACGAGGACGGCTCGCTGATCCTTGTCGGCTTTACGATCGACGCGAATACCGCCTGCGACGGCTGGACAAATGGGTTCGTCGAGGAATGGGACTTCACCAACGGAGGGGCTCCGTCGGGGAAGGCCACCTACGTGGGCGTCGACCTCGAGGCCGGTGCGGCGGGAACCTATTCCACCTCGGCGACGACGACCGTGGCGGGCCTGTGGATCGGTCACGTGTTGGTCTTTAACCCAGATACGTCGGCGATCGGGGATTCCGACGGGGACGGGCTCTTGGATGCCCAGGAAGACGCCAACACCGATCTCGACGACGACCCGGCGACCACTCCCGGACCCGACACTGACGGCGACACGTTCGCAAACTACCTGGATGCCGATGATGACGGCGATGGCACGCCCACCGCAAGCGAGAACGCCGACGCCAACGCAGACGGCGACCCCCGAGATGCCCTTGATAGCGATCGCGACGGGGAGCCTGACTACCTCGATGCGCCCACCAGCGCCTCGAGCGGCACCGTCGATAGTGAGCAGAAGATCAGCGACCTGGCGGGTGGCTTTACCGCCGTCCTCGACAACTACGAATACTTCGGTGATTCGGTGGCGGGGATCGGTGATCTCGACGGGGACGGGATCATCGATGTGGCGGTCGGCGCCTGGCGTGATGGCGCTGGCGACGAGGGTGCGGTGCATGTGTTGTTCTTGAACGCCGACGGCACGGTGATGGCCGAGCAGAAGATCTCCAACCTTGCCGGTGGGTTGACCGCCGTCCTCAACGTCCAAGACTATTTAGGAGCAGAAGTAGCGGGGATCGGTGATATCGACGGTGACGGGATCAGCGATATCGCGGTCGGCGCCTGGGGCGATGACGATGGCGGCTTCAATCGGGGTGCGGTGTGGGTGTTGTTCTTGAACGCCGACGGCACGGTGAAGGCCAAGCAGAAGATCTCCGACCTTGCCGGTGGATTGACCGCCGTCCTCGACGACACCGACTCATTCGGCAGTTCGGTGGCGGGGATCGGCGATCTTGACGGCGATGGGATCGGCGACATGGCGGTCGGCGCCTGGGGCGATGACGATGGCGGCGACAGTTCGGGTGCGGTGCATGTGCTGTTCTTGAACGCCGATGGCACGGTGAGGACCGAGCAGAAGATCTCCGCCCTTGCCGGTGGGTTGACAGCCACTCTTGGCATCACTGACGACTTCGGTTATGCGGTGACGGGGATCGGTGATCTCGACGGGGACGGGATTGTCGATATGGCGGTTGGCGCCTTCGGCGATGACGATGGGGGCACGGACCGCGGCGCGGTGCATGTGTTGTTCTTGAACGCCGACGGTACCGTGAAGACCGAGCAGAAGATCTCAAACGTTGTCGGTGGATTGAACGCCGCCCTGGGCAACAGTGACTCCTTCGGTGCGTCGGTGGCGGGAATCGGTGATGTCGACGGGGACGGGATCATCGATATGGTGGTCGGCGCCTTCGGCGATGACGATGGTGCCGTCGATCGGGGTGCGGTGTATGTGTTGTTCTTGAACGCCGACGGCACGGTGAAGGCTGAACAGAAGATCTCCGATCTTGTCGGTGGGTTGTCCTCTGTCCTCGGCGGCGGTGACCAATTCGGCTATTCGGTGGCGGGGATCGGCGATGTTGGCGGTGACGGGAGTATCGACCTTCTCGTCGGCACATACGCAGACGATGATGGTGGCACCGACCGCGGTGCGGTGTATGTGCTGAAATTGGCACCTCCCTTCACCTCGAACATCTCCGGCGCCGTCTTCGAGGACGCAGATTTTTCCGGTGTTGCATCGGCATTCGACGCCGGTGTCAACGATCTGGGGCTGGCCAACGTGGATGTCGAGTTGTACACCGACGCCGATGTCTATGTGGCGTCGGTCACCACCGATGGCAGCGGGAATTATGTTTTCTCCGGCGTGACCGATGGCAGTTACAAGGTGCGCGTGCGCAGCGCGTCGATCGGCGACGCCGATACGCCGCCGGCAGGCAGCTTAAACGCCAGCGTGCCCGCCACGTGGCCTTATCCCCTGCCCGAGTTGAGCTGGGCGAACGGCGCTGCGCTGCTCGGCGGCCAGGATGCCACCGTGGACGACACCGCCACCGGCGACGATGCCGGGCCCGGCGATACCTGGACGGCGGTCACGGTCAGCGGGGCCAGTGTCACTGGTGTCGAATTCGGCTTTGCCTACAACCTGATCGTCAACACGGCCGACACCGGTCTGACCGATGCCGTGCGCAGCGCCCAGGGCAGCCTGCGGCAATTCCTCAAGAACGCCAACGCTATCGGCACGACCGGCGCGACCACAGCTAACAGCAGCCAGTTTCACATGCAGGTAGCAGCGGGACAGAGCGACGGCGCGGATTCCTGGTGGCGGATCACACCGATCGTCGTCTTGCCCACCCTGACCGACTCGGGCACCATCCTGGACGGGGCGACCCAGACCGCCAACGGCGGCGATAGCAACTCCCGCGGCCCCGAAGTGGAGATCGACGGCTCGACCATCCTGGACGTCAACGGCCTGACGCTGACCTCGGCCGACCACGTGATCAATGGGCTCGTGATCAACGGATTCGACAACTCTCCCGGCACCGGCATCGTCGTGGACGGTGCCTCGGCCACGGGTGTCGTCATCACGGGTTGCTACCTCGGCACGAACGCCATAGGCACTCTCGAGGTGCCGAACTTCTATGGTATCACACTGTCCAACGGGGCGGCGGGGACGGTGATTGGCGGCGGCGGCGCCGGCGAAGGCAATGTCATCTCCGGCCACAACTTCTACGGCATCTATATCGACAACGCCGGAGCGAACACCACGATTCAGGGCAACCGGATCGGCACCAACGCCGCCGGGGATGCCGCCATGCCGAATAGCAACGGAATCTATGTCGATGTCGGCACCGCCATTGTCATCGGCGGGTCCGGGGTCGGTGAAGGGAACCTGATTTCCGGAAACATCACGAGCGGAATCAACCTCCGCTACGGCGACGATGTCACCATTCAGGGCAACTGGATGGGCCTCAATCTCGCCGGAACCGACCCCCTTCCCGACGGGGGCACCGCCGTCTCCGGTTGGTCCTTGGATAACGTCCTCGTCGGCGGCCCTGGTCCGGGCGAAGGCAACATCATCGCCGGCAACGATGGCTTCGGGATCTCCCTTGGGGCGGGCTGTCAGAAATGGACCATTCAGGGCAACACCATCGGCACCGGACCCCTGGGCACCGAAACCAATTTGGGAAATACCGGGGCCGCGAACATCAGGATCAGCCCCAACGACATCACCATCGACGCCGTCATCGGCGGTGAGATTCCCGGCGAGGGAAATCTCATTGCCTACGCGAGTGGACCCGGCATCGGCTGTGTCAGCCTTGGAGCGGCGGTGGAGATCATCGGCAACGTGATCCGGAACAACGCTGAGGAAGGAATCACCGCTCGGGTCGACAGCCTGACCGTGGCGATGAACCTGATCTACGACAACGGCGCCGGCTTCGACGCCATCCTCATCCAGGACGTGGCCAGCGAAGGCAAGATTTACCAGCACACCATCCATGGCAGCGGCGACGACGGCATCGAGATCGAGGGCTTGAACCACGACATCCGCAACAACGTCATCACCGGCAGCGCCGGCTATGGGATCAATGTCAACGCCGGTACGATCACCGAATCGAACAACCTGATCACAGGGTCCGCCACCAGTCCGGAGAACGCTCTCGGGCGCAGCAACGCGGCTCTGGATGCCAGCGACCTGGACGCCGATCCGCTTTATGTGGACGCCGCGGGCGGCGACTTTTCCCTCGCTGAGTGCAGTAGCCCGGCCATCAACACGGGTTTGGATCTGGGCGCCGATCAGCCGGACGTGAACGGGGGCGATACCGGGCTCTTCACCGGGCCGGCACCGGACATGGGCGTCCTCGAGACTCCCTGTCTGGCGGCCAGCACCGACATCAATGGCCGCGTATTCGAGGACGCGGATTTCGCCGGGACGGCCAGCGGCTGGGACGGCGGCGTGGGTGATGTGGGGCAGCCGGGCGTGGACGTCGAACTGTACACAGCGGCCGATCTCTTTGTCGCCACAGCCGCGACCGACGGGTCCGGCAATTTTACTTTCTCCACCGTCGCCGACGGCAGCTACAAGGTGCGCGTGCGCGCCGCGACCCTGGGCGACGCGGACACGCCGCCCGCCGGTGGCCTGAACGCCTCGGTACCGACCACCTGGCCCTTCCCCCTACCCGAGATGACGTGGGCCAACGGCAGCGGCGCGCTTGGCGGTCAGGACGCCACGATCGACGACACCGCGACCGGCGACGACGCCGGGCCTGGAGATACCTGGGCGGCGGTAACCGTCAGCGGCGCCAGCGTCACTGGGGTCGACTTCGGATTCGCCTACAACCTGATCGTGCATGCTGGCGATGACGGCCTGGGTGACGCCGCGCGCAGCGACCAGGGCAGCTTGCGTCAGTTCCTGAAGAACGCGAACGCCATCGGCGCTGCAGGAAGCACAACGGCCAACAGCAGTCAGTTCCACATGCAAGTGGCCGCGAATCAGACCAATGGCGGCGACACCTGGTGGCGGATCGTCCCCACAACCGCACTTCCGCCCTTGGCGGATACCGCCACGACATTGGACGGATCGACCCAGCGAATAAACGCCGGCGTAAACGCCAATACCCGCGGGCCGGAAATCGAGATCCACGGTAACGCCATGGGAGCCACCGGACTACTGCTCACGTCGTCAGGGGGCGAGGTGAGGGAGCTTGTCGTCAACGGGTTCGGCGGCAGCGGTGTCGCCACGACGACCGCGAGCGCCACCGGGAATGCGATCTTCGGCTGCTATATTGGGACCGACGCGGTCGGCGAAGCAGCCCTCGCAAACACTGGCACCGGGATCATCCTGGACTCTGCCAGCACGAGTAACGACGTCGGGGGCATCAATGCCGGCGAGGGGAACCTGATCTCGGGGAACGGCGGCCAAGGGATCCAGGTACTTTCCTCGGCGACCAATCGCATCCGGGGCAACCGGATCGGAGTGGACCGGGCCGCGACGGCAAAGCTGCCGAACGGCTCGAACGGGATCTACCTTAACGGCACTGCCTCGGGGAATACCATCGGCGGGGCCACTGCTGCGGCACGCAACATCGTGTCAGGAAATACGAACGCCGGGATCTGGGCGGACTTCGCACAAACGGGCCTCACCATCCAAGGCAATACCGTCGGTACCGGACTGACCGGAGCGGAGACGACCCTCGGCAACTCATTCACGGGCATTCGAGTGAGCGTGGCCACCGGCGGAGCCAACGTGGTCGTTGGCGGAGAGGGCCCTGACGAGGGAAATCTGGTCGCGTACAACGGACAGCAGGGTCTCTATACGGTCAACGCCGGACCGGGAGTCCAGTTCGTCGGAAACGACATCCACGACAACGGCTTCGGCGGGATCTACAGCCGTTCGGACGGCGTTCTCATCGCGAAGAACCTGGTGGTCGAGAATGGAGCCGGCTACCCGGGAATCCGGATTGCCGACGAATTCGGATCCGCTGCCGACAACAACGAAATTTACCACAACACGGTCCACGGAAATGGCACGGACGGTGTAGTGGTGGAGGGCTCCGGTACCACTCTGCGCAACAACATTGTCACCGGAAATGGTGGCTACGGCCTGAACGTGACGGGCGCTTCGACGACGGAGTCGCACAACAATGTGACGGATGCCACCACGAACCCGCCCAATACCTCCGGCGGTAGTAACGTCGCGCTCGACGCCAGCGACTTGAATGTTGATCCCCTCTACGTCGACGCTGCGGGCGGTGACTACTCACTGACCGAGTGCAGCAGTTCGGCCATCAACACCGGCCTGGATCTCGGGGTCGATCAGCCGGACATGAACGACACAGATCCAGGCAACTTCAACGGTCCAGCGCCCGACATGGGGGGCCTCGAAACCAGCTGCGTGACCGTCAGCAGGGACATCTCGGGCATCGTATTCGAGGACACGGACTTCGCAGGCACGGCCTCGGCCTACGACGGCGGCACCAGCGACCTGGCTCTTGCCAACGTGGACGTGGAGCTCTACGACGGGGCGGACACCTACCTCGCTTCGACAACGACCGGCGGCGACGGCAGCTACAGCTTCTCGGGGCTGGCCGACGGCACCTACAAGGTCCGTGTCCGCAGTGCAACCATCGGCGATCTCGATACACCTCCGGACGGCGGCTACAACGCCGACGTCCCCGCCACCTGGCCCTATCCGCTCGCGGAGATGGCCTGGGGGCACGGCTCCGCGCTCATTGGCGGCCAGGATGCTGACCTGGACGACACCGCCACGGGGGACAACGCTGGGCCTGGCGACTGCTACGTGACCGTTGTCGTCAGCGGTGCAGACGTGAGCGGCGTGAACTTCGGTTTCAGCTACGAGTTGATCGTCAATGAGATTGATGACGCCAACGCCGACAATGTCCGCAGCCGGCAGGGTTCACTCAGGCAGTTCATCAAGAATTCCAATGCGATCGTGGGCGTGAACAAGAGTTGGTTCCAGAATTCTGGGATTTGAGCGGTCCTTGCGAAATTTCAGCGGTGATCGGCCTGGTTGAAAAAGTTGCGAGAACAACGTCCTGCCTCCACAACAGCCGGCCAGTCCTTTGTGAGTAGGATGGAGGCCCGCGGCGACCAGGATATTGGCAGATTCTTCCCTCAACTGTGCGGTTTTTCCTTATTGAGCTCCGGCCGGTCTCTGGCGAGATGCCAACTTCGCCCGAGCGAATCGTCCCGCATTATAGTTTTTGTGCTTATTAGAGCGGAATTGACACGTCATCCGTCTGCGGCCCCTCCTGCTTCTCTCTTTTTGCCGCGGATACACCCCTTAATCCCTCTACCTGCCTTCCAATGGCATCAAACCTGCATCCTGAATCCATGGCTGGCGAATCAAGCACAAATTTTGAGCCGCGCGGTCACACGAGGATTCTGCAGGTAACAGGCAAGGTGCACACGATGAGTTTCATGAGTCGAAGGTTATGGACGGCAATGGCCCTTGCCGTCGTTCTGCCGTTGCTCACTGCGCTGCCCGTGAGTGCAACCACCTTCATCAACCACACCATCACCGACTCCGCCATTATCGCCCGGTCAGTCTATGCGGTGGACCTGGACGGCGACTCAGATATGGACATGCTCTCCGCCTCTTACAGTGACGACAAGATCGCTTGGTACGAGAACGACGGCAGCGAGAACTTCACTGCCCACACCATCACGACCGCCGCTGATGGCGCCTGGTCGGTGTATGCGGTGGACGTGGACGGCGACTTGGATATGGACGTGCTCTCGGCCTCTTACAGTGATGACAAGATCGTCTGGTATGAGAACGATGGCAGCGAGAACTTCACCGCCCACACCATCACCACCGCCGCTGATGCCGCCCGGTCAGTTTATGCGGTGGACCTGGACGGCGACTTGGATATGGACGTGCTCTCCGCCTCTTCCAATGACAACAAGATTGCCTGGTACGAAAACGACGGCAGCGAGAATTTCACCGCCCACACCATCACTACCGCTGCCACTACCGCCTTCTCAGTCTATGCGGTGGACGTGGACGGTGACTTGGATATGGACGTGCTCTCAGCCGATTCCGGCGATCACGCGATCGTCTGGTACGAGAACGACGGCAGCGAGAACTTCACTGCCCACATCATCACCACCACCGCCAATACCGCCTACTCAGTCTATGCGGTGGACGTGGACGGTGACTCGGATATGGACGTGCTTTCGGCCTCTGAAGGTGACGACAAGATCGCCTGGTATGAGAACGACGGCAGCGAGAACTTCACCGCCCACACCATCACCACTGCCGCTGATGCCGCCCGGTCAGTCTTTGCGGTGGACGTGGACGGCGACTCGGATATGGACGTGCTCTCGGCCTCCTATCTTGACGGCAAGATCGCCTGGTATGAGAACGACGGCAGCGAGAACTTCAGCGCCCACATCATCACGACCGCCGCTCCTGGCGCCTTCTCAGTCTTTGCGGTGGACGCAGACGGCGACTCGGATGTGGATGTGCTCTCGGCCTCATACGTCGACAACAAGATTGTCTGGTATGAGAACGTCGGTGGCACCCTAACTACACTTGCCTTACATCCTACCGGCGACGGCGGCACGTCCGAGTTCGTACCAGCTGGCGCCGCGAGCGCCTGGGACGGTGCCAACGATCAAACCGGAAATGCGGGAGCCGGGCCGCTGGAACCCTACGACCCCGCAGACTATTCGATCGGCGCGGAGGGTCAGCGGGCGATGTTCTCGCTCGATGATGGAACGGTCCCCGCAGGAGCGACGATTACAGAAATCATCATTCGAGCCCAGGTTTACCGGGGAAACGGTGGTGGAGCCAATGCGGGTCTCAGCTACCAACGCATGCCAGGTGCAACAACCCCGGATGCATCTCCTGTTGATGGGACGGGCATTGACCTGACCACGGGATGCTGCACGGAAATAAGCGAAACCTTGATCGGTCTCAATTGGACAACCGACGATCTGGATAATCTGGAAATCGGAATGATCCACAATATCGGCGGCAGCGACAGCTACATCACACAGATGTATGTTTTGGTCAGCTATGTCCCGGTCGTGGTCCTCACTAGCGTGGACCTGCAGGTGGTCAAGACAGTCGATAACAGCACGCCGAATGAAAGTGACACCATCATCTACACGGTGACGGTCACGAACAATGGCCCCGACGCCGGGACCGGGATCGCGATCACGGACCCGCTACCCGCAGGCGTGACCTATGTCTCCGACACGCCCAGCCAGGGAAGCTACGTCAGCGGCACGGGCGTGTGGACGGTAGGCGGTCTGGCCAACGCGGCCGGCGCCACGCTGGACATCACGGTCACCGTCGACGTCGGTACGGGCGGAACCTCCATCGACAACACAGCCTCGGTTTCGGCGGTCGATCAGACGGATCCGGTTCCGGCAAACGACTCGGATGTGAGGTTGATCAACGTCGCCGGACCATACGAGATTTCCGGTACCGTGTTCGAAGACATCGTCGGCGACGTCCTGGACGACGGGGCCATCGGCGACGCCAACAACCCAGGCGCGGTCGGCGTGGACGTCTATCTCTACCTGGACGACGGTGACTCAGGACTCGATGCCGGTGACACTCTGATCGGTGGGGCACCGCAGCCAACGAACGCTTCCGGCAACTACTCCTTCACCGGACTGGCCGACGGTGACTACTTCGTCGTCGTCGACTCGAAGACGGTGGGTTCCACTCAGGATCCACTGGCTGTACTGACCGACATCTGGGCGGAGCAGACCTACGGCCCAGTCGGTGGCTACTACGATAACGGCATCGGATTCGGCATTCGGGTCTCGCCCGGGCCTTGCTACGGCGGGATCGCTGGCAATCTTTCCGACGACTTCTCCCAATGGGACGATCGTGAACACCGGGCCGCGTTGACTATCAGCGGAGCAGACGTCGCCAATGTCGATTTCGGGTTTTCTTTCAACGTGGTCGTCAACCTCGTCGGTGGTAACACCCGCGACGACGACGGCGGGGCCAACCGCACTGTGCAGGGCTCGTTGCGTCAGTTCATTCAAAACGCCAACGCCATCAGTGCCGCCAACGCGATGCGGTTCGTGCCGGCGGAGTCGCCCGGAACGGGTGACGGGAGCGGCCACTGGTGGTGGCGTCTAATGGTTACCGCGGTCCTACCCACCATCATCGGCGATGGGACGACCGTAGATGGGAGAGCTTTCGACCACATCGACGGCACGACGCTCCTCAATCCCAACGCCGCCCAGATCGGCGTCGGCCTGCCCGTAGGAACCGAGGGCACCTACACGACTCCCAAGCTCGATCCCGAGTTGGAGATTCGAAATTTTCGGAGCACCGCCGTCCTGCCGACCGGCCTGGTCTTTGAAGCCACTGATAGCGTCCTCCGCCACGTCTCGATCTGGGGATTCGGCGATTCAGCCGGTAGCTTCGATGCCAACGTCCGCTTCGGAACGAATTTCAGCACCAATCCAGATTTCACCGGTTCGCTGGTCGAGTTCAACGTGATCGGCACCGATCCCGGGTCGTTCTCCGATCCGGGTGCCGCTGACCGGAGCGGCCAGAAGAACCTCACTATGCGGGAAACCGACAATGCGATCGTCCGAGACAACCTCATTGGCTTTGCCGGTGGCGCGGGCGTCGACTTCAACTCCGCCTCGAACTCTGGTCTTGTTCTTCGCAACGAGATCCGGCACACCGGAATACTGAATCCTATCGCCGCCCCGGCCAGCGTCTGGATCTCTGGCAGCGTCACAGGAAACCTGATCACCGACAACGCTTCGGGGATCTACAGTGGACCAACTCCGGGAATCAGCTACCAGGACAATACGATCACGGCCAACGGTTGGGGCGTAACGCGACCGAACGGGATCTATGCCTCCGGCTCCTCGGAGACGATCCAGCGAAATATCATCGCCGACAATGCGGGTGCCGCGGTCGTGGTCCCAAGCACGACGACACCCATTCTGGTCACTCGCAATAGTATCCACGGGAACGGGACGGTGACCGGCCAGATCGGCATCGATCTGCTTGCTTCGGGAGACGATCCCCTTGTTGCTCCCTTCGTCACTGTCAACGACGACGGCGACGTCGACGCTGGTGGGAACGGCCTCCTCAACTACCCAGTTCTGGACACCGTCCAACTTCAGGGCGCCGACCTGATCGTGACCGGCTGGGCCCGACCGGCGTCCCAGATCGAGTTCTACATGGCGGACCCTGACCCGTTGAGTTTTGGCGAAGGTGAGACGTGGCTGATCACCAAGACCGAAGGCGCGGGCGACGATACTGACGCCGCCGCCACCACCTACGGGCCCGGAGCGGTCAACGGCATCCTCCAGGGGACCGCCACCACCAATCGCTTCTCCTTCACGATTCCAATTGCTTCGCTGGCGGCGCCCGTAGTTGCCAGCGATGAGCTCACCGCGCTGGCAATACTGGGCGGAGTCACCTCAGAATTCGGCGGGAACGTGACCGTCGAGACGCCCACAGTCACCATTTCCGGCACCGTCTTCGAGGACGCCGATTTCGCGGGCACGGCCAGCAACTGGGACACCGGCGTGAACGATCTTGGCCTCGACAACGTCGACGTCGAACTCTACGACGGGCTGAACGCGTATGTCACGTCCGTGACGACCACCGGAGGCGGCACGTACACCTTCACTGGACTCAGCGATGATACTTACAAGGTGCGCGTGCGTAGCGCCACAATCGGCGACGCGGATACGCCACCGGCTGGAGGCCTGAATGGCTCGGTTCCGGGCACTTGGCCCTACCCACTGGCGGAAATGACCTGGGGCCACGGCTCGGCCCTCGTCGGTGGCCAGGATCCCCAAATCGACGATTCCACGACGGCTGATAACGCTGGTCCGGGCGATACCTGGGTGTCGGTGACCGTGAGCGGCGCGGATGTTTCCGAGGTCGATCTGGGCTTCTGCTACGACGTGATCGTTAACGAGGCCGATGACGCCAATACGGACGATATCCGGAGCAAACAGGGCTGTTTGAGGCAGTTCATCAAGAATTCCAACGCCATTGCCGGGATTAACAAGAGCTGGTTCCAGGGCACATTGCCGTGATTGAGCGGCATTTTTACAACCTGGAATCATAATGGCATAAATCGCTACAGAGTTACCGGATAGGGTCGATAAAGATATTGTTGCCCCCGCTACGCGAGTGAATTTCTCCGTCGTCATTGCGACTCGGCTCGAATGCGGACAGGAAAGCAACCGGGCTTCGGCCGTCAGATCACGATCGGTGACAGGCGAGTCGAAAACATAGTAGAGGATTGGGTGTGGAACGTCGGAAATTGATCCTCAGTTTAGTGCTCGGCTTGGGCCTCGCCGTGCCGGCCCAGGCGGCTGTGCACACAATCCAGCCGACCAGTGCGCTACCGACGATCACCGATCCGGTCATCCTTGACGGGACGACCCACCCCGACTTCGTTGACCAACCCGTCATTGAGATCGACGGTAGCCTGGCTGTGGGTGGCAACGGTCTGACCATCACGGCGGGCAGCAGTACGGTGCGCGGCCTGGTGATCCACTCCTTCGATGCGAGCGGAATCTGGCTCCAGGACCTGGGCGGCAATACCATCGTCGGCAATTATGTCGGCACCGATGCCACGGGTCTCGTCGGTGAAGTCGGCAACTACACGGACGGCATCGGGATATATCAATCGCCCAACAACGTGATCGGGGGGACCACCTCTGCCGATCGAAACATCATCTCTGGAAACCGGTTGCGTGGTATTCTCATTGATGACAATAGTGATGGCGCCACCGTCACGTCGGCCGGAACACGGATCATCGGCAACTATGTCGGCACCGACGCCAGCGGCGATAATCGAACCCCCTACGACAATTCTGGCATCGCCTTCCAGCAAATCGGCATCTACTGCCTCGATGCCGTCGATACGGAAATCGGTGGCTCGTCGCTCGACGAAGGCAACGTCATCTCAGGAAATGACTGGCACGGGGTTTATATTTGGGGTCCCAACGGCCACGACAACCTGATCAAGGGCAATATCCTCGGGCTAGACGTGACTCGCACAAACACTATCGGCAACGGCTTCGACAACTCTTCGCGAAGCGCAATCCACCTCAGCAACGCACCTGCCAACACCGTTGGTGGCACCGAGGCTGGCGCAAGCAATGAGATCGCCGGCAATCTCTACCTGGGTGTCACCGTCAATGGCGACGATGCCGTCCAAAATCGAATTCTCGGCAATTCGATTCATGACAATGGTGGCATGGGTATCGACCTGGGGCTCGACGGCGTCACGAGCAACGACGACGATGACGCCGATCCCGGGACCAACAACCTCCAAAATTTCCCAGTGCTCGACTCGGCAGTGACCGACGAGAGCACGACCATGACGGTGAATGGCTCGCTCAACAGCTTGGCCAGCACCACGTTCAGGGTTGAATTCTTCACGAACGCGGCTGGGGACGGGACAGGCAACGGCGAGGGTGAGACGTACCTGGACTTCACCGATGTCACCACCGACATCAATGGCGACGACACGTTCTCTTTTCCAATCTCGGCGACGATTGCTGCCGGAGATTTCATCTCGGCTACGGCGACCGACCCGGACGGCAATACTTCAGAATTTGGCGAAACAATTCAGGCCGTCGTTGCTTCGGATCTGCAGTTGGCCAAGATCGTGGACAACAATGCGCCTAATGAGGGCGACACGGTCACTTACACCGTAACCTTGACCAACGCTGGCCCTAACGATGCAACAGGCATCACTGTTACTGACTTACTGCCCTCAGGTGTGACATATGTCTCGGATACACCGAGCCAGGGAACTTATGTCAATGGAACTGGTCTTTGGACTGTTGGGGGCGTTACTAACGCCTCGAACTCTACGCTGACTCTAGTGGCCACTGTTGATGGCGGAACTGCCGGCACTACGATCACCAACAATGCTTCGATTACTGGTGCTGATCAGGCTGATTCTGATGGTGGCAACAATACCGATTCGGCTGGCATAACGGTCAGCAGTTCCGATCTGCAATTGGCCAAGGTCGTTGACAACAATGCGCCTAATGAGGGCGATACCGTCACTTATACGGTGACCTTGACGAACGCCGGTCCCAACGACGCAACGGGCGTCACTGTTACGGACTTGCTGCCTGCTGGTGTGACTTACGTCTCGGATACACCGAGCCAGGGTTCTTATGTCAGTGGAACTGGTCTTTGGACCGTTGGTGGCGTAACTAACGCCTCGAACGCCACGCTGACCCTAGTGGCCACGGTTGATGGCGGAACTGCCGGCACAACGGTCACTAACAATGCTTCGATCGCTGCCGCTGATCAGACTGATCCCGATGGTGGGAACAACACCGACTCAGCTGGCGTCACTGTCAGCAGCGCTGACCTGCAGTTGGCCAAAGTTGTAGACAACAATGCGCCTAATGAGGGCGACACTGTCACCTACACTGTGACCTTGACCAACACCGGGCCAAACGACGCAACAAGCATCACT
>JASJGQ010000166.1:0-3191 GCA_033791425.1 Acidobacteriota bacterium | reverse complement strand
AAAGGTTTTCAGGCGTTTCCACCACTGCATACCGCCGACTCCAGTCCAGCGAAGATGGCAGGCCAGGAGGGACTCGAACCCCCGACAACCGGTTTTGGAGACCGGGACTCTACCAATTGAGCTACTGGCCTACACGAATACTCGAAGGGCTCGCCTCTCGACTTAGAACGATTCCAGCAGAATAAGGACATTCGCCGGGGCCGCGTCGAGCGGGCACACCCAAAAACGAGGCACGGCCTCGTATTACTCCAAGATCTCGGTGATGGACCCGGCGCCCACAGTCCGGCCGCCTTCACGAATCGCGAACCGCAGTCCGCGCTCCATCGCGATGGGCGTCAGAAGCTCCACCTCGAGGTTCGTGTTGTCGCCCGGAATCACCATCTCGACACCCTCGTCCAAATTCACCGAGCCCGTCACGTCCGTCGTCCGGAAGAAGAACTGCGGCCGGTAGCCACGGAAGAACGGCGTGTGCCGTCCACCCTCTTCCTTCGTCAGAACGTAGACTTCGGCGCGGAACTTCATGTGCGGGTTGATCGAACCGGGCTTCGCAACCACCTGGCCACGCTCAACGTCTTTGCGCTCCGTGCCGCGCAGCAGAAGACCCACGTTGTCGCCGGCCTCGCCGCTGTCGAGCAGCTTGCGGAACATCTCAACACCCGTCACGATCTTCTTCCTCGTGTCCCGGATGCCGACGATCTCCATCTCCTCGCCGACCTTCACCTTCCCGCGCTCGATCCGACCCGTCACGACCGTGCCGCGGCCCGAAATCGTGAACACGTCCTCGACCGGCATCAGAAATGGCTTGTCGATATCCCGCTCCGGCAGTGGAACGTAATTATCCATCGCCGAGAGGAGCTCCCAGATCGACTTGCAGTCGTCCGAGTCCGGATCGTCGCTCTCACCGGCCTTCAGGGCCGATCCGCGGATCACCGGTATGTCGTCGCCGGGGAAGTCGTACTCGCTCAGAAGCTCTCTCACTTCCAGCTCGACGAGATCCAACAGCTCTTCGTCGTCCACCATGTCCACCTTGTTCATGTAGACGATGATGAACGGCACGCCCACCTGACGGGCCAGCAGGATGTGCTCGCGCGTCTGCGGCATCGGACCGTCCGCCGCCGACACCACCAGCACCGCTCCGTCCATCTGCGCCGCACCCGTGATCATGTTCTTCACGTAGTCGGCGTGTCCCGGACAGTCGACATGCGCGTAGTGGCGCGCCTCCGATTGATACTCAACGTGCGCCGTGTTGATCGTGATTCCCCGCGCCTTCTCTTCAGGCGCCTTGTCAATGGAATCAAACGGCGTGTAGTCAGCCAGACCCTTTCCGTGCAGGGTCTTCGTGATCGCCGCCGTCAACGTCGTCTTACCATGGTCCACGTGACCGATGGTCCCGATGTTGATGTGCGGCTTTGTCCGCTCGAACTTCTGCTTGGCCATTTTTGCCTCCCTCTTTTGTTGGGCGTTTATAGTTCGCGAGGTGACGAACTCGCCCTGACGTTCATCAAATAATGGAGCCCACGACCAGACTTGAACTGGTGACCCCGTCCTTACCAAGGACGTGCTCTACCACTGAGCTACGTGGGCCGACGAATTGCTCAGAAACTCTGGAGCGGGAGACGGGACTCGAACCCGCGACCAACGGCTTGGAAGGCCGAGACTCTACCACTGAGTTACTCCCGCATCGTCGGCGCCCGCAAAAAAAATTAATAGATGGTGCAGGCGGATGGGTTCGAACCACCGTAGGCATACGCCAACAGATTTACAGTCTGCCGCCTTTAACCACTCGGCCACGCCTGCGCCTCGATCCTTGGTAATGGAGCTGGCGATGGGAATCGAACCCGCAACCTGCTGATTACAAATCAGCTGCTCTACCGTTGAGCTACGCCAGCAGCCGGCCGTCCCCCTGACTCCGTACATCTCCAAAATTCAGCTTTAAAAGAACACACTTCTGCCTCACGCAGAAGGAATGGGACAGTAACACAGGCCCGATAGGGATGCAAGGGGCGTACCGGGGGTTTTTTCCTTTTCCTGGAGGGGTCTTCGCAGGGCCCGTGCCCGTGCCCGTTTCCGTGCCCGTGCCCGTAATGGACCGCTCGTGATTCGGTGGTCAAAGGACATCGGGCATGGGCACGGGCACGGGTCATCTCGGGTACTCAAGTCGTCGGCGGACGCGTCAACTCATACATCAAAACACCTGCCGCCACGGAGAGATTGAGGCTCTCGACGCCCTCGGCCATTGGGATGGCAACGAACTCGTCGATGGCCGATCGCGTCTTGGCTCGCAGACCCTTGTGCTCGGAACCCACGCAGAGGACCCAACGAGGGGTCGGATCGATCCCGCGACTCGGCGTACCTTCCATGGCCGCACCGAGGGCCCAGTACCCGGCATCACGAAGGGTCCTCAGGGCATCGGCGGCGACGTTGACCCGCACCAACGGCACGCTCTCGAGATGGCCCGCTGCCGCCTTGGCGGTCGCCCCGCCCAGCGGTGGCGCCGATGGGCCGGCAATGATGACGCCGTCGATGGCGAAGGCTGCCGCCGTCCGCACCACCGCACCGAGGTTGTGCGGATCGTCGACGGCATCGAGGAGCACAATAGCGGCGGGCTCACCACCCGGGCGGATGATCTCGTCGATGTCTCTCAGCCCAACCGGAGCCGAACGCAGCGCGCAACCGTTGTGGGGATGGCCGAGCGCCACTTCGTCGAGCCTTCGTTTGGGAACCCTTCGCAGAGCCACACCACGGGCTCGGGCAATGCCTTCGAGCTTGGCGAGACGCGCGTCTCGGCGGCCGTCCTGGAGCCACAACAATTCGACCGAGCGCTCCGCCTCGAGCACGGCGAGGACCGCATGAAAACCTACGATCCACTCCGTATCACTCATCATGAATCTCCTTTTCCACAAGAACGACGGCGATCGCCGCAAGGCCCTCGCCGCGGCCGATGAACCCAAGCCCGTCGGTGGTGGTCGCCTTGACCGAGACCGCAGCCCCATCGATGTCCAAGACTTCTGCGAGCGAGCCCCTGAGCGCGGCCCGATGCGCAGCGATATGTGGACGGTCACCGATGATCGTCACATCGCAATTCACCAGCCGATAGCCGGTCTCGGCCACGAGATCGAGGGCCCGGCGGATGAAGACCCGCGAATCGATGTCGCGCCATTTCCGGTCCGATGACGGAAAGTGCTCGCCCA
>JASJGQ010000165.1:0-6634 GCA_033791425.1 Acidobacteriota bacterium | reverse complement strand
ACGTGCCCGGCACCGCTTTGCATAATTATTACAACACCTGTCTGGCGTTCGAGCCGGGGGGGCCCGGCTCCGCCTTCGGCTACGCGGCGGCTTTTTTCCATCCCCCCGGAGCCCACGAAAGCTGGTGGGCCGCCCGGGGCTCGAACCCGGGCCCACCGGATTAAAAGTCCGATGCTCTACCAACTGAGCTAACGGCCCACATCAGGGACAATAAAATAGTGCCTCGGGCGCCGAAAAACAAGGACCTCACCCGATGATTCCGCGCAGCCTGTCGGAAAGGGCCGAAGTCCCCCGCACCAAGGTCTCCTCGCGGCGAGGGCCCGTCGAGACAATCACCACCGGCACCCCGAGCTTCTCTTCGAGATAACGGATATAGGCGACGGATGCTTCCGGCAGTTCGCCCTCCCGAACCACGCCTTCGGTTGGGGTCGTCCAACCGGGCAGTTCCTCGTGGATTGGTTCGATGGACTCAGCCACCTCGGCATCGGCCGGGAAGGTGTCGATCGTAGTGCCATCGGGCAGGCGGTAACCGGTGACCACCTTGATGGTATCGAAACCATCGAGGATATCCAGCTTGGTCAGGGCAACGGCGTCAATCCCCGCGACCTCCACCGCGTAACGGGCAGCGACGGCATCGAACCACCCGCAGCGCCGTGGCCGACCGGTGGTCGTGCCGAACTCTGCACCGCGGTCCCGCATCCGCTCGCCGGTTGCGTCCTCGAGTTCGGAGGGGAAGGGGCCGCTGCCGACCCGGGTAGCGTAGGCCTTCATGATCCCGATGACCGGCCCCAGCAGGCGGGGACCGATCCCGCACGATGCAGCGGCGTAGCCCGGCAAACAGGAGGACGAGGTCACAAAGGGGTAGGTGCCCCAGGCAAGGTCGAGCATGACACCCTGGGCGCCCTCGAAGAGGACCGCCTGGCCGTCGGTGCGATGACGTCGTAGCGCAGGTCCGACTTCGGACACGAGAGGTCCGAGACGCTCGGCCGCCGTCTCGAGCTCTGCAACGGCCTGGTCGAGATCAACCGGTTCGGCGCCGAAGAGGATCGTGAGCTCGCGGTTGTGCTGCTCCATGAGGTTGAGTGCGCGTTCCCGCAGTCGTCCCTTGTCGGTCAGAACGTGGGCGCGGAGGGCGCGCCGCTGGGCTCGGTCCTGGTACGCGGGGCCGATGCCGCGGCCGGTGGTGCCGATCTTGCCGGCGCCAAGGGTGTCCTCGCGGGCGCTGTCGAGGGCACGGTGGGTGGGCACAATCAAGGTTGCCCTGGGCGACAGAACGAGGCGGCCTTCGATGTCGATGCCCTCCGCCACCAGCTTGTCCATCTCTCCCAACATGCCGGTGGGGTCGACCACCATGCCGGAGCCCAGATAGCAGGTGACACCGTCGTGGATGATGCCGGAAGGCACGAGATGGAGCGCGAAATGCTTGTCGGCAAAGCGCACGGTATGGCCCGCATTATTACCGCCGTTGTAGCGGACGACGGCGGCAAAGCCGGACGACAAAAGGTCGACCACCTTGCCTTTGCCTTCATCGCCCCACTGTCCGCCGATAATCATCAAGGAGTCAGTGTCCATCGATCCTCCGACCGCAGATCATATCGTGCCTTCCGCCAGCGGCCAAATCTCGGGAGGCGCTCAACATACCCGCCATCTGATCCGGGGTACAATCAGCCGGCTATGGGACTCAACGACGATATCCAGGAGAGCGGCTTTTTCAAGCGCCTCAACGACCTTGCGGGCAGTGGCGAAAACCGTCGCGGGATCGGGCGCTGGTTCCGCACCCGGCTCCTGGTGGGGTTCATGGTCGCTTTTCCCCTGGTGGTCACCATTTTCTTCGGCCGCTTCATCTTTGGCCTCATGGATCGCTGGTTCCGGCCGATCTCCGAACGGCTGTTCGGAGAGCAATTGGTGGGGGTCGGACTTCTGGTGTCGCTCGTACTCCTACTGCTGCTCGGTATCGCTGCGACCAACGTAATCGGCGCCCGTCTGTTCTCTTACTTTGAACGCAAAATCACGGGGCTACCGCTGCTCAGCCCCATCTACCAGGGCGCGCGGCAGATCACCGAAGCTATCCAGATGCACGACACCGCCGAGTTTCGGCGGGTGGTGCTCCTCCCCTTCCCCAACCAGAACGTGCGATCCATCGGATTCGTCACCCGCGACGTGAGGAGTGAATCGGCATTTGGCGACCAACCGACGGCGATGGTCTTTGTGCCCACTACCCCCAACCCAACGTCGGGCTATCTGGTGGTGGTCAAGCAGGTCGATCTCACGGCCCTCGACATGACGGTCGAGGAGGGCGTCAAGCTGGTGATCTCGGGCGGCCTGCTCACGCCGACCCGGCTGCTGGCAGCCTCGCAATCCACCCCGTGGATCGGCACGCCGGACGGCTGATCCCCAGATAGCGATTCTGCTAGAATCAGCGATCAATAGCGACGGAACAACTGCACTGTTCGCAGGAGGAAATACGAAATGAAGCACTTGAGTCGCCTCGGAATTCGTTGGATTCCAATTGCAATTACTTGTCTCTGTCTGGCGCTTGTCGTTCCGGGTGCCATTGCTGCGGATCGATCCAGCGCACCAGGCACGTTTGTCGGCGCAGATCTCATCACGGAAGACGCGGCGGCCGCGGCCTCCTTTTACGGGGAACTCTTCGGCTGGGACATAGAGAAGATGACCGACGGCTATGCGATCAACCACAAGGGGCGGCTGATCGCAAGTATCAGCCAGATTGAAGACGAAAACCCGGACGTTACGAAGTCCTTCTGGCTGGTGGGAATCGTCGTCAACAACCTCAAAGGGTCCGTGGGCGCCGCCCAGCAAAGGAATGCTGAGATCGTCGAAAATGCACGCAAGATCAAAAACGGCTACGGCAGCCTGGCGGTGATCCGCGACGCTGAGGACGCACCCGTCATGCTCATCCAGCCCGGCAAGAACCCGGTCGGAGGCACAACCGGCCCAGGCGCGTGGGTTTGGGCGGAACTGTGGACCGACGACATTGAAAAGGCCTCCCAGTTCTATGAGAACGTGGTCGGTGTGGCCCACGAGACCTATGACCGTGGCGGCAAGCCGTACCACATCTTCACCTCGCAGGGCACCCACAGGGCCGGGATCATCGAGATCCCGCCGGAGCTCGAGGACGTTGAACCGGGCTGGGCACCGTACGTCGGCGTTGCAGATCTCGCTGCATCGGTCCAGAAGGTCGAGGACCTCGGTGGTCGCGTGATATTCAAGAACACTGAACACCCGGCAGAAGGTGCCGTATCGCTGATTCTGGACCCGACTGGAGCAGGTCTTTTCCTCTACCAGATCGGAAGCCATGACGAGGAGAAGAGCAAATGACAAAATTCAGGCGCATCATCATCGCCTTGATCATTGTGTGCGGCGTCATCACCTGGTCGGCCTGCAGCTCCGACGGATACACCGGCACCTCCACGGTCTATGTCGGACACGGCTACGGCGGCTACGGTCCCGGCTGGGGCCATGGCTGGGGCGGTTATGGCGGCTATGGCGGGCCGGGCATGATGGGCCCACCGATCGGGATGGGGTTTTAGGGCTTGGGGCCTGGGGTTTGAGACCGATTCAGAAAGCCACGAGGCCTGCTCGAGTCTCAAGCCGCAAGCCTCACGCCACAAGCCCTAGGGCGTTAAAATCACCTTTCCGAAGTTCTTCCGGTCCTGAATGTACTGATGGGCGGCTGCAGCTTCGGCGAAGGGGAACACTCGATCAACCACCGGTACGAAGGTTCCGTCGGCAAACAGGTCGAGGATCTCTCCGAGCATCGCCGCCAATTCGCCGCCGCGGTGCCACAGGTGGCCGAGATTGACCCCGAACACGCCGCGGTTGAAGGTCATCAGGCTCAGGGGTTTGAACTTCGGCATCCGCCACAGACCCATCAGAGCGGCCCCGAGCCGTCGCTTGGTACCGGGCGCCAGACTCGAAACGCCGAACAGGAAGAGGCGTCCGAAGCTGTCCAAACAACGGTAGCTTTTGGCAAAGGACTCTCCCCCGACGGCATCCAGCACGATGTCGACGCCTTTTCCATCGGTGAGATCCGCGACGACCTCCTCGAAATCCTGAGTCCGGTAGTCGATGCACTCGGCAACGCCCATGGCGCGCAGTCGATCGTGCTTGCCGGCCGATGCGGTGCCGATGACCTCTACGCCGAAATGGCGACAGATCTGGACTGCGGCCAACCCCACTCCACCCGCGCAGGCATGCACCAGCACCCGTTCTCCCGCGCGAACGTTGCCGAGGCGAACCAACATCAGCCACGCCGTCAGATAGTTGACCGGAATCGACGCGGCTCCTTCGGCATCGAGGTTTTCGGGCTTGGCCCGCACCATCTTGTGCGGCACACACACGACGTCCGAGTAGCCTCCGAACCGGGTCATGGAGGCCACGCGGTCGCCGGCTTGGAGACCATCGACGCCGTCGCCGACCTCGTCCACCACCCCGGCCACCTCGTATCCGACCACCGCCGGGAGCTTCGGTGCGTCGGGGTAGAGACCCATCCGCGCGAGAATATCGGCAAAGTTGATCCCGGACGCTTCGACCCGAATTCGCACCTCGCCCGGGCCGGGCAACGGGTCCGGCGCCTCGCGCACTTCGAGCACGTCCGGCTCACCGATCTTGGGGATCCATATTTGGCGCATCAGTCCTCCAGTACCCGCTCCCGTCCCCGTTCCCGACGGAATCGATCACCATCGACTTCAGGTGGATCCAACCCTAGCAGGGACTGAGGCTCGGCTTGGCATATTGCGGAGGGACGGGGACGGGGTGTTGATTGTGGCGAGGCCACAATCAACACAAAAAAGCGCCGGAAAGGGGAAGGAGGGTCCCTTTCCGGCGGTAAAGCGCTACGGATCGGCGCCGATTCAGGCCGCCGTAGCTTCGCTCGTGAAGAAGTCGTCGAGGTTGATATTGTCGTCACGCAACTTGTCGGGACGGGTGTTGACGTAGTTGTAGCGTCGACCAAAGCTCAGGAGGGCCTTTTCGAGCATGCGGCGGCCGCGATACAGCCGCGACATGACGGTGCCCACTGGAACCGCAAGGATCTCGGCAATCTCTTTGTAGGCAAAACCCTCGAGATCGGCGAACAAGACAACCATCTTGTAATCATGGGGGAGACTCAAGAGGGCTTCCCGCACCTCGTGATCCATCTCCACCGACATCAGCCAGCTCTCGGGATCGGTCAGCGAAGCATTCGAACGTTCGACCAGGGTCTCCTCGAGACCTTCCTGGATCTCGTCGAAATCGACCTTGGGGGGCTGGAGCTTCTTTTTGCGGTACGAGTTGATAAAGGTGTTCTTCATGATCTTGAAGAGCCAGGCCTTGAAGTTCGTGCCTTCGGAAAAGCGCGCGTAGTACTTGTAGGCCTTGAGGTAGGTCTCCTGGATGAGGTCCTCGGCGTCCTCGACCGATCGGGTCATCCGCAGCGCGCTCTTGTAGAGCTGCTCGCGGTACGGCAACCTTCCTGTTGTGAAGTCCCACATTCTCGGTTCGGTCGGTTGTGTCACGGTGACCTCCTGCCATGAATGCTACATATATGAAACAAAATTGTCAATACCCATTCTACATATGCCGAAAATTGAAAGATGTTTCACTAGCGAAACCCCCAGCGGAGATCGAGACCGGATCGTAAAAACGTGAAAAGGGGCCCCGAAGGGCCCCTTTTCACACCAAAAAACGCGATCAGGCGAGAATCAGGAAGGCGATGATCAGCGCGTAGATGACCAGCGACTCGATCAGCGCAAGACCGATGATCATGGTGATCCGAATCGGTCCCACCGCGCCCGGGTTGCGGCCGATGGCTTCCACAGCTGCAGCAAGGCCTTTGCCCTGCCCGAGCGCCCCGAAGGCCGCTGCAAAGGCGATGGCGAACGAAGCGCCAAGGTACTGGAACATGTTCTTTCCAGCGGCCGCTTCACTATGCTCTTGTGCCATTGCCGGCGATGCGATCGCCAGGGCGATGACGATCACTGCCAGAACTGCAAGACGTCGATTCATGTAACTACCTCCTCGAAGATATTTTGCTATCTCGGTTAGTGTTCTTCCGCTCCGACGGCGCCCTGAAGGTACGCCATCGTGAGCATAATAAAGATGAAAGCCTGCAGGAAGGCACCAAAGATGCCCAGGCCCATCATCGGCCACGGAATAATGAATGGGAACATGATGAAGAAGATCCCGGTGGCAGTGTGCTCGCCGAAGATATTGCCGAAGAGCCGAAGAGCGAGCGACAGGATCCGCGCCAGGTGCGAGATGATTTCGATCGGCACCATCAGGGGCGCCAACATCGGCAGCGGGCCGGCAAAGTGTTTGAGGTACTTGAAGAGCCCGTTGTCCCTGATACCGACATAGTTATAAAAGAGAAACGCCGTGATCGACAGGGCAAAGGTGGTGTTCGGGTTGGCCGTCGGCGGTTGCAGGAAGTAGAACAACCCAAAAATATTGCCGACGAAGATGAATATCGCCAGAGCCATGAGGAATGGCAGGAAGCGCTTGCCGAAACCGTGACCCACCACGTCCTCGATCAGATCCTCGAGACCGGTGATCAGTTGCTCAAGAACCTGTTGCACTTTGCCGGGGGAGCCCACCGACAACCTTCGGCTGGTGGGGATCAGCACGGCCGCCACCA
>JASJGQ010000164.1:0-23857 GCA_033791425.1 Acidobacteriota bacterium | reverse complement strand
CCAGACGATAGCGGCGGAGTACGATGTTCGAGGGTTCGGGTGTCGCAAGGGCCTGTGTGCGGCCAGGTTCGTCAACGCCCTGTCCAATCACAAGATACCGGAGCGACCGAAAGACGCGATGATCCTTCGCGACTCATACTCACAGGGCGTGACCTACCTCGATGTGTCGCTTGGGGAGCTTTTCGACACCCTGCGTCAGAGCGGCGTCTGGGACGACCTGTTGGTAGTGGTGACCAGCGACCACGGCGAGGAGTTTGGCGAGCACGGGGGCTTTGGCCACCACAGCTTGTATGACGAGATCCTGAGGGTGCCGCTGTTGATTAAGTGGCCGGGTGGAGAGTTCGCGGGAATGGTCAACAGTTCTCCAGGTTCGGGGGTGGATATCGCACCGACGCTGCTTGGACACGCCGGTCTGCCCACAGATGGGATGCCGGGTGCGCACCTCCACTCGAGGAACGCGGAGTCTGCGATCCACGCCGGTACCCTCGAGCACGCGGTGGTTTCGGGCGGCTTCAAAGGGATATTCAGCAACCACCAGCCGACCAGGCTCTTCAACCTTCTTGAGGATCCCGGCGAATTGGTGGATGTTGCCGGGCAGAAGCCTAATGTTCTCGAGAATCTCGAGAGCATCCTGGCATCACAACGGCGCGAGGCGCTGGCCCTCTACCGGAGTTTTGGGTCCGAAGGCGCGGAAAAACGAGTGGAGTTGAGCGAGCGGGAGCGCGAACGGCTCAAGGCCTTCGGCTACCTCCAATAACGCCCTATTCGAGGTAGCCGAGAGCGCGGAGTTGCTCTTCCCTCGATTTTGCGGCAGCCAAATCCTCGTCGAATCGAACGAGTTGTCCCGTCGCCGCCATCCACCGGTTGAGGGCCGCCGCCAACGGGCCGATGGCGGGATGCCCGGTCGGGAACAGGTCGTTCTGCTCGAGCGGATCTGTGACGACATCGAAGAAGGTGACACTGCTCTCGGAACCGTCCAGGATCAGGTGGTGTCTGGCATCGGCCACGGCGCGATATCGCCCCTGGTAGGTAAAAGCCAAGCTGTCGACCGGTTCATTTCCTTCGATTGCACGACGAAGACTCGCGCCCTCGAATCCGTGAAGTTCAGGGTCGACACCGACATAATCGAGCAGGGTCGGGACGAGGTCGAGGTTTTCCACAGCCCAGTCGACCCGCCCACCGTCCTCGATTCCCGGTATCCAGAGGATCATCGGCACGTGGTTCAAGGTGCTCCAGGCCCCGCGGCAGTGTTTGATGTGGCCGTGTTCGAGAAACTCCTCACCGTGATCGGAGACCAGGGCCACGATCGTCCGCTCGAGGAGGCCGTGCTCGCGAAGCCGCTGAATCAGCTTCCGAAAAACGTTGTCGAAGGATCGGATCTCGTCGTCGTAGAGATCGACGAGGTGTTGGATGTCGCGATCCTCGAGATCGTACTGGGGGCCTTCGTCGTACAGCATGTCTCCGATCGGCGTCGGGTCGCCATTCCGGATGAAGTCAAAGCCGTTGTACTCACCGGCAAAACGTCGTCTGTAGTTTTTCGGGGGCTCGTAGGGTGAGTGGGGCTCCATGTAGTGGGCGTAGAGCAGGAAAGGCTCTTCCACCTGGTCGAGTTCGGCGATGACCTTGGCATTCACGCACCCGCCGTGGAGCCACAGACAGCCCTCCACAAAGGTGTCGAAACCACGGTCAAAACCCCCGCTCGGGTTGTATTCGGTCGGGGTCGCGCGGACGATCGGGCTCGCCGAGACCGCGACCGTTGTATAGCCGCGATTCTGGAGAACGCTCTGGATGGACGGCAGGTCTGCGGGCAGACCCATGTGCCCTCTGCCCTGGTTAATGAAGACCCCGGGGTAGCGGGATGTGAGGAGCGAGTTGACCGATGGAAAGGTGCAGCTGGCCTGGGACCAGGCCCTGTCGAAGACGATGCCACGAGCGGCGAATCGATCGATGAACGGAGTGGTCTGGCGCTCGTACCCGTAGGTGCTCATGTGGTCCGCTCGGAGGGTATCGACCATCACGATGACCACGTTGAGGGGTGGTGGCGCCGGTGCAGGCGCTTGTTTGCAGGCCCCCGTGGCGGCGAGGACAAGAATGGCGAGAAGGAATCTGATCATGGCCGTAATACCCCGGAATCGGTCATCGTGAGTTTTACCGCAGATAGCCGAGCGCACGCAGTTCCTCTTCCTTGGCTTTGGCTGCCGCGAGGGCGGCGTCGAAGTTGACCCACTGTCCGGTCTCCTTGAGCCACTGATTCAGTGCCTCGCCCAGACGATCCACGTCGGGGTGGCTTGGAGTGAAGAGGTCGTGTTGGGCGAGCGGATCGTTGCGAACATCGAAGAGGGTGGCGCTGAAGTCGACCCCGTCGAAGACGAACTGCAGACGCCCGTCGTCGACAGCCCGGTACCGGCTCTGATCGGTAAAGGCGAACTGTCGGGATGACGGCTCACCGCGCATGGTTGCAGTCAGGCTGACGCCTTCAGCGGCAAACCCAGGCGGCACGATCGCGAGCTCGTCGAGCAGCGTCGGCACCACGTCAATGAGCTGAACCGCAGTCTCGACGCGGCGTCCGCCGGCAACGCCGGGGAAACGCAGGATCAGTGGGACTCGGGTGAGCGTGTCCCATACCCCACGGCAGTGTCCGACCTGACCGTGCTCCATGAATTCGTCACCGTGATCGGATGTGACGACCACCAGCGAGCGGTCGAGCAGTCCGGAGTCGAGCCACGGCGTCATGAGCATCTGGAGCTGGCCGTCAAAATAGCGGATCTCGTCATCGTACAGATCAACCAGATGCTGGATGTCGCGGTCCGTGATCTCGAGTTCTGGGCCCTCGGCGTACAGCATGTCGGCGATCGGGTTGTGGTCTCCCGCAGCAATGAAGTCGTGTCCTTCGTAGGGACCCGCAAATTTTTTCTGATAGCTCTCGGGTGGTGCGTAGTTGCCGTGGGGGTCCATGTAATGCAGGTAGAGGAAGAACGGTTCTTCGAGACCGTCGGTGAGGGCGAGGGCCCTTGCATTGACGCACTCTGCGGCATCCCACAAACAGCTCTCGTCGAAAACTTCGAAACCGCGGCCGAAGCCTCCGTTGGGGTTTTCGTCGCTGCCGGTGGCGCGGACGATCGGGCTCGCAGAGACCGCGATCGTGCGATAGCCTGCGGCCGCAAGCAGCTCGGCCAACGCCGGGTAACCATCGGGAATGCCCATCGCACCGCTTTCCTGGCGGTAGAAATCAAATGCGTAGCGCGACGTCAGCAACGAGTTCACCGAAGGGAAGGTGCAGGCGGCCTGCGAGCGCGCACGTTCGAATACCACCGATCCGGCCGCGAGTTCATCAATGAATGGTGTCGTCGGACGGTGGTAGCCGTAGGTGCTCATGTGGTCGGCGCGCAGGGTGTCGACCATGATCAGGATAACGTTGGGTCGAGTTCGATTCTCAGGGAGTGACTCGGGCGCTCGACCACAGGCAACGGTCATGACACCCATCACACACAGGAGGCTCGTGGAGCGGCGGAACATGCGCGAAATGTAACACAGTGAGATCCGTCCTTCCCCTGGTGTTCAGCAGCCCCAAAACGGTGCCCGGCTGCGTCAGGTCATCTCAACACGCGTATTATGGACCGCGAACGCCGGTGCGATATTTGGTCCGAGGTTTCGAGCGCGAAGCCGTGACGCATTCCCGAGGGGGTGACAACCGTGGCAGGACATGTACTGGCCGTGGTTGCGATGCAGCTCGCGCTGTGGTTGTTGGCTCGCCTCGTGCGGTGCCCCCTCAGTCGGTCGGTTGTGGCTGCCGGGTTGCTCCTGCCGCACCTCGTCCTCGCGCCGTGGTTTGCCCGAGACCAGATCCTGCTTCCGACCATCATTGTCGAGCGGACGTTTCGCGGCTCCCCCCAGGTTGAAAGCGATCCGAATCATGCCAAGCTCAACGACGCGGTCTTTCAGATGGTGCCCTGGGAGGCGGAAGTCAGGGCGGCGATCGGCGCCGGCCGATTCCCTCTTTGGAGCGACCGGATCGACGGCGGCTCCTCGCTGTGGGCCAATCCGCAGGCGCAGGTACTTTCGCCGGTCAAGATCCTGGCGCGGTTGGTGCCGATCGAAGATTCCCTCGTGACCGCAATGGTGTTGACGATGCTGGTCGCCCTCCAGGGAACGTGGGTGGCCGCGCGTCTCTTCGGTGCGGCACAGGGTGCTTCGCTGATCGCTGCCTGCGGCTTCGCTCTCGGGGGTGGCACCATGGCATGGTCTATCCTGCCGAACTCGAGCACCGTCACCTGGGCGCCGTGGCTGCTTGCCGCCGTGCTGCGGCTGGTACGGAGGCCGCACTGGCGCTACCTGGTTGCCGGATCGATGGTCACGGCGGCATTGGCCTTCTCGGGTCACCCGGAAACCGCCGCGGCCTCCGGACTGCTCGCGGTGGTCTGCGGCTTTTGCCTCGGTCGTCGCCATGGTGGTCGTCTAAAAGGGGTGGGCGCTGCGGCTGCTGCTGCGGTTCTCGGCATCGGTCTAGCGGCGCCGCTCGTGCTGCCCTTTACCCACAGCATGCTGCAAGCGAGTCGGGTCGACGATGCCAGCCTCAGACCCATGCCGATACAGCACGCGGTTTGGGATGCGCCGGGTACCTGGAGTGTCGGAGAGTTGCCGCGAATTCTATTGCAGCCAGCCAATCCTCAAGCCATCGGCAGGCCGTTTGTGGATCCTCCACCCTCGCCGATTCCCTGGCCGGTGGCCGGGAGCGTGTATTGCGGCATTGTGGTGTTCGCGGGGTTGGTGGTGGCTCTCGTCCTGCGACGACGCCGAACGATGCCGCTCGTGCTCTTTGCCGCCGTCGGCTGTTTTCTGTCCATTCGGCTGGTCCCGGTTGAGCGCGTGCTCCTCGGAATCCCGGGCATAAAGGTCATCGTTTTCAACCGAGTTTTTCCGGTTGTCGCCCTCTGTTTCTGTCTGGTCTCTGCGGTTGGTCTTACCCATGTGGTCAGGGCGCGTCCTGGCCGGGCCTCATTGGTGGCGGTGGCCGCCGCCGCTGCGATCAGCATTTCCCTCGCGCCGTCGATGGCGGTGGCGGCCTTGTGGGGGCTCGTGTGCACCGCCCCGCTTCTCGCGCGATGGAGTCGTGCGGGCGGATTTGTGGTGTTGACCCTCGTGGTCCTTCTGGATCTCGTGCCGTGGGCACGCGGAATGCTGCCGGTGGGGCGTCGTGACCTCTTCTATCCACCGACAGCGGTGACCGAAGAGATGGTCCGACTGACAAACCGTAACGGCCCGTGGCGGGTCGTGGCGACGGGGACCGGGTACTACCCATCGACGCTGGCGATGCACGGTCTTGAGGATCTTCGGTATCACAATCCTCTGGTGCCGCAGGCCTATGCCCGGGTCCTCCAGGAGGGCTTCGGGTTTCACGACCGGCGCGAGTACTTCAGCAGCTTTCAGCTGATCGATCACCCTCTTCTCGATTTCCTCAATGTTCGGGTGGTGGCCAGCAGGTCTGGCCTTCGCGCCTTGAAGGGAATGCAGCTGCTCAAGTCACCCGGCGACGGCGTATTCCTTGCGAAGAACCCCGGCGCCCTCGATCGAGTGTTTGTGGCCACCTCCGCCGAGATCGTTCCGAGGGATGAAGTCATCACTGCGGTGGCGGGGCTTGATGATGCCCGGCGAGTCGTGGTTGCTGCCGAAGACATCGGCGTGTGGCGCCCTCCGGAGCGATCGTGGATGCCGAAGGCGGTTCGAATAGAACGCCTGGACCAGGGAAAATTTCACCTGACCCTTCCGACAAGCGGAGAGAAACTGCTGGCCACATCGCTCACCGTCCCTGAAGGGTGGCACGTTACGGCGAATGGACGGCGGTTACGGACCCTGATCGTCAACGGGGCGTTTTTGGGTGCTGTCGTCCCTGCCGGCATCGGAGAGGTGAGTTTGCAGTTCATCCCTCCAGGGCTGCGACTCGGATTTCTGCTCTGCATGGTTTCTATTGGAGTTGTGATCAGTCTCGCGATCATGTCGAAACGCGCCGGAGAGATACAAGATCCTGTGAGGCGCGGGGGTGAGACTACCCGAGCCTGAACGCGGACCGGAAGTCGGATATGATGCGACGACGATTGGAGGCCACTGTGGCGGAATCGGGCCTCAAGGTCCTTATGGTGACGAGCGAGGTGGTGCCGTTCGCCAAGGCCGGCGGGCTGGGCGACATGGTTGGGGCTTTGGCGGGTGAGCTCAGCCGCCAGGGTCACGAGGTGCAGATCGTGTTGCCGCGTTACTACTCGGTGGACATCGGTCGCCTGCAACGGCGTGGCGATCCTCTCAGCGTGCCGCTGGGAATGCGCGAGGAGTGGGCGGCGGTTTATGCCAGCCGGCTCCCCGGGACCGACGTGTGGGTGTACTTCCTCGATCACCAGGAGTTGTACGGTCGCGACGGCATTTATGGCTCCAGGAGCGAGCCCGCCTTTCAAGATAATCTGCGGCGCTTTGCGCTGCTCAGTCGTGGTGCATTCCAGCTCTGTCTGATGCTCGACTGGATTCCCGATGTCGTTCACGTCCATGATTGGCCGGCCGCCACTGTTCCGGCCTGCCTGTACGGCCGCGAACGGAAGGGGCGGTTTGCGAAGACCGGTTCGCTGTTGACCATTCACAATCTGGGCCACCAGGGCGTGTTCCCGAAAGAGGAGTTCAAACACCTGCCGCTGGCCCCAGAGCTCTTCGAGACTGCCGGTTTCGCGGACGGCGAAAACCTCAACCTCCTCCAGGCGGGGTTGGTCAACGCCGACATCCTGACCACGGTCTCGCCGACCTATGCCGAGGAGATCCAGACGCCCGAATTCGGGTGTGGTCTTGACGGGCTGTTGCGGCGGCGAAAGTCCGATCTCTTCGGTGTGCTCAACGGCATGGACTACGAGATCTGGGACCCCGAGACCGACCTTTTCATCCCGGCGAACTACTCGCATGAGAACCTTTCCGGCAAAGAGGTCGCCAAGGCGACCCTGCAGGAAGCCCTCGGTCTCGAGGTGGATCCGGCCGTCCCGATGATCGGCATGGTCAGCCGGTTGGTTGAACAGAAGGGTTTTGGCGAATTGTGCGGCCCGACCCACGGCAGCCTCTACTCGATCTGCCACGATCTCAACCTGCAGTTCGTCATCCTCGGTACCGGGGAGGCTTGGTGCGAGGACGAGTTGAAGGTTTTGAAGGGCAAACTCCCCAACCTCAGCGTCAATTTCGAGTTCAACGACCCCCTGGCGCATCTGATCGAGGCGGGCGCCGATTTCTTTCTCATGCCCAGCGTTTACGAGCCCTGCGGTCTCAGTCAGATGTACTCTCTGCGCTATGGCACGCTACCCATCGTCCGCCGGACCGGCGGGCTGGCGGACACGGTTGAGAACTACGACCAGGACACTGGAGAGGGGACCGGTTTCGTCTTTGATCTCCTGACGCCTCGCGCCATCTACGACACCGTAGGGTGGGCGGTGTGGGCCTGGTACAATCGCCCCGAGCACATCCAGTCCATGCGCCGGCGCGCGATGCAGGTGAGATTCTCCTGGGAGGAATCCGGGCGACGGTACGTCGAGCTGTATCAGCAGGCCATCGCCCGCCGTCTCGGCAGGACCCCCCGCAGTTGATGACATCAGGAGTTTCGATGCGCGAGGTCAGGTAGACTTCGCGCGATGCAATCCTCGAAGATGACCCTCGTCATGGTGGCGCTCGTGGTCGTTGTTGGCGGACTCTGGCTTCGCCACTACTTTTCTCCGGGTGAAGTCGTCAAACGGAAAGTCCTGGCGACCATCGAGGCCTTTGAAACGGAGAGCCTTCTCGGGGTCATGGCGGCCGTTTCCCGGTCCTATTCAGACCCGTGGGGTTTTGACTACGAGACCCTGGGCGGAAATCTGCACCAGGTCATGGAGGCCTATGACGACCTCGATGTCGACCTCGTGATCGGCGACGTGGCCGCTTCGGAAGAGCGGGTTCTCGTCGGGCTCGAGTTCGTTGTCTCGGGCCGGTATGAAGGGACCAGGGAGTCTGTCGTCGGGAGCAGCGGCCAGCCGTGTACGGCTGTGGTGGTGTGGCGGAAAGAGCCGCCCGGGTGGCGGCTGGCATCGACCGCCGAGTTGGACATTCCGGAACTCAGGGGTGAACTCGAGGCGCGACGGGCGAGGTGAGATGTCCGGGGGGTGAGGGCGTTTCAGGATCGTCGGGTCTCGATTGACTTTCCCCACGGCATTCCCGAGAGGTGCCACCCATGACATTGTTGGCCCGAATTACTGTGGCGACGGGAAAGATTGTGCATCCAACCATGTCATAAATGGCACCTCCGCCGCACTAGGAACGTATCAGCACGTTGTTCCCGAGAGGAGCCAGGCTGAAGCCAGGCACCTCCGCCGCACGAGACACGTATCCGAAGGCTCTCCCTGCTCTCCGCCGCGCGTGGCCCTGCCCAACCTCAGCACTTGAGTGATCGATTGGCCCCTGTGGTTGGGGGCCAAAATTCCGAATTCCTAATTCCGAATTCCTAATTCGTCCTGAGTACCGCTGCCGTCACCTCGATGGCCTTGTCGATGTCCTCATCCGTGATGTGATAGTGCGTCACCATGCGGATGCTGTCGCCGCCCAGAGGGTGGCACAGGACACCTTCTCGTGCGAGTGCGTCGGCGAGCCCGTTGGCTTCCAGCGCCGAGCTTTCGGTGAGTGAGAAAAACACGATATTGGTCTCGACGGTCTCGGGGTCGAGAGAAACAACATCGATCGAAGCCAGCCCGTCGGCCAGCTTGCGGGCTCGACGGTTGTCCTCCGAGAGGGTCGGTAAGACCTCGTCAAGAGCGACAAGGCCGGCGGCCGCAACAATGCCCGCCTGCCGCATGCCACCACCGAACATCTTGCGCACCCGGCGCGCGTCGGCCACGACGTCGGCTTCGCCGACCAGCATCGAGCCCACCGGAGCGCCGAGTCCCTTGGAGAGGCAGAACATGACCGTGTCACAGCCCGCCGCCAGGTCCGCCGCTGTGACACCGAGAGCGGCCGCGGCATTGTGGATGCGGGCGCCGTCGAGGTGGACAGGCAGCCGGTGTCGTCGAGCGACGCCAATCAGCTCCGCCATGCGATCGGGGGACGTCACCCGGCCGCCTGCCAGATTGTGGCTGTTTTCCAGGACGACCAACGAGGTCGGTGTTCGGTAGCCCGCCGGTGGCTGGATGGCGGCCTCCAACTGGTCGGGAGCGAGGATCCCATCGCTCGTGAAGATCGGACGGGGCAGGGTCCCGGACAGGGTCGCCATCGCCCCCATTTCGAAGTTGAAGATATGTGCGCCGGCGTCGGCGACGACCTCGGTGCCGGGTTTGGTATGGACGTGAATGGCGATCTGGTTGCCCATTGTTCCGCTCGGAACGAACACTGCAGCAGCCCGGCCCAGAAGTTCGGCGGAGCGTTCTTCGAGCCGGTTGATTGTGGGATCTTCGCCGTAGACGTCATCGCCGACTTCGGCACCGGCCATTGCACGTCGCATAGCCTCTGTTGGTTGTGTTACCGTGTCCGATCGAAGGTCGATGGGTGCATTTCGCATCGAGGTATTCTACCTCGTTTCATCAACTTGACTTCTGACCGGCACGAAGTTAGGATTCGTTCTCATGAATGAAGACAAGTCTAATCATATCTTCATTTTCCCAAGATGGACGTGGGTGTTGCGACCCGGCGTCGCTCTCGGTGCCCTGGGTGGGCTTCTGTACGCGGCCGTTGTCGTCACGTTCGGGTTCTCTCCAGTGGCAACCGACGTCGGTTACGAGCCGGTGCAGCCTGTTCCGTACAGTCACGCGCTCCACGTCGGCCAGCTCGGTGTCGACTGTCGATACTGTCACAGTACGGTGGAGAAGGCCGCCCATGCGGCCATCCCGCCCACCCAAACCTGTATGAACTGCCACGCCATGATCCGCGCCAACTCGGAGAAGCTGATCCCTGTTTTCGAGAGCTACGCAACCGGGATGCCGGTCGAGTGGATCCGGGTGCACGACCTGCCCGACTATGTCTACTTCAACCACAGTGCGCACGTACGACGTGGGGTCGGGTGCGTCTCGTGTCACGGCCGAATCGACACCATGGAGGTTGTGGCCCAGGTGGAGCCCCTGAGCATGGGTTGGTGCCTGCGTTGCCACCGCAACCCCGAACCGCACCTCAGACCCATCGAGTTCGTGACCCAGCTCGATTGGGTGCCGATGGAGGACCAGGCAATCCTCGGACGACGCCTGCGCGAAACCAACAACATCAACCCACCAACGGATTGCAATACATGTCATCGATAAAGCCCACTGGCGCAACCTATTGGCGGAGCTTGGACGAGCTCTCACGCACTCCTGAGTTTGCCGAGGCGGTTCAGCGGGAGTTCCCCAACGACGAATTCGATACCCTGCCGCCGGCCACCCGGCGTCAGTTCCTCATGGTGATGGGGGCGTCTCTGGCAATGGCCGGTCTGACTGCCTGCCGTTGGCCCAAGGAAGAGATCGTGCCTTTCGCCCACCGGCCGGAATTCAGGGTGCCGGGTGTTCCGGAGCACTTCGCGACCTCGATGGAGATCGGCGGTGCCGCGCTCGGCATGCTGGTGACCTCCTTCGACGGGCGGCCCATCAAAGCAGAGGGCAACGAGCTCCACCCGGATAGTCTCGGAGCGCTCAGCGCGGTTGCGCAGGCGCAGGTGCTGCAGCTCTACGACCCGGACCGCAGCCGACGCCTGCTGCTGCGCGAGAGCGGCCAGGAGTTCGTCAAGAGATGGGACGATTTCCGAGCGATTGTTCCCGCTCAATTCGCAGGCGACGGGGCCGGCATTGCCGTGCTCGCCGAAGCGTCGTCGTCGTCGACTCAGGCAAAATTGCGTGAAAAGTTTCTCGGCGCCCGCCCCGGTGCCCGGTGGTACGAGTACGAACCCTTGTCGCGGGACAACGAGCGCGAAGGGACGCGGCTCGTCTTCGGGTCGGCTCAGAGAGTGCATCCAGAACTGACACACGCCGCGGTCGTGGCCTGTTTCGACGCCGATCCGCTCTTCGATCACCCGGCCTCGTTACGCCTTGCGCGTGAATTCGCCGCTGCTCGAGACCCGGAGTCGGGAGCCGGAGCGCGTTTGTACGCAGCTGAGAGCACCTACAGTCTGACCGGAGTCAGGGCCGATGACCGTTTCGCGGTGGCCTCGAACCGGGTACCCGCGCTGCTGGCTCAGGTGGCACACCGGATGGTGGCGGATCATGGTGTGGACTTGCCCGCCGCCGCCGCCGGGTTCGCGGGTTCGGTCGACTCTGCGGCGTCGGACGCAGAGGCGCGGTTTGTCCAGGCGCTTGCAAACGACCTGGCGGCCCACCCCGGGTACAGCGTGATCCTCGTCGGTCCGCGTCAAGCTCCGGCGGTCCACGCGTTGGCAGCGGTCCTCAACCACGCCCTGGATGGTGTGAACCACACCGTGACCTACAGCTCGGTCCCCGATCCGGACCGCCCGTCGCACTTCGAAGCGATCGCCGAATTGGCGGCGCGGATGGGGAGTGGCGAAATCGAGACCCTGTTGATTCTCGGCGGTAACCCGGCGTACAACGCTCCCGGCGATCTCGGTTTTGCGGAACTCCTGGCCAAGGTCCCGACGACCATCCATCTCAGTCTGTACGATGACGAAACGTCGCAGCGGTGCACGTGGCACCTGCCCTGCGCCCACACGTTGGAGTCCTGGGGCGACGGCGCCGCGTGGGACGGTACGGTCACCCTGCGGCAGCCGCTGATCGAGCCCCTCTACGGTGGGCGTTCTGCAATTGAAGTCATCGCCCTGGTCGCGGGCGACGAGCCGATCTCGGGCCGCGATCTTGTCAGACGTTCCCTGGGCCAAGACCTGCCGGCGATGAGTTCTGAGGTCGGCTGGCGGGGGGCTTTGCGCGATGGAGTTGTCGACGGTACGGCGTGGCAGAAGACCACCCCGAAACTGTCGCCGTCGGCCCTCGCCGGCGCGGTCGACAGCCTCCGTTCCGTGCTCGACACACCGGATCCGACCTCGGATCGACTCGAGCTGGTTGTCATGGGTGATGCCAAGGTTCTCGATGGTCGTTTTAGCAACAACGGGTGGCTGCAGGAACTGCCCGATGCCATCACCAAGGTGACCTGGGACAACGCCCTTTTGATTTCACCCGCCACCGCCCGTGAACTCGGCATCGGCGACGGTGAGGTCGTGGTCGTCGAGGCCAACGGTGCGACCCTCGAGTTGGCGACCTACGTGTTGCCGGGACAGGCCCGCAACAGCGTGTGTGTCGCTCTCGGCTATGGGCGAACGGCCGCCGGCCAGGTTGGGGACGGCGTCGGGGTGGACGCCAATCCTCTGCGGACGGTTGCCGCGCCGTATGTCCTTCGCGGCGCGACCATTCGCGGCACCGGCCGCCAGTATGCGCTCGCCACCACCCAGGATCATTTTGCCATCGATACCATCGGTTTCAACGAACGCAACCACCGGGTCGAGAACCTGGTTCGCGAGGCATCCCTGGACGCCTATCTGGCCAACCCCGACATCTTCCACGAGTACGATCACCATCCGCCGCTCATCTCGCTGTGGAAGGACCATGAGTACGAGGGTGAACAGTGGGGGATGGCGATCGACCTCAACACCTGCATCGGCTGTAATGCCTGCGTCGTGGCCTGCCAGGCCGAGAACAACATCCCGGTGGTCGGTCGGGAGCAGGTGCTCAACCAGCGTGAGATGCAGTGGATCCGGTTGGATCGCTACTTCAAGACCGACCCCGATGTCCCGATCGACGAGATCGACAACGCTGAAGTCGTTTTCCAGCCGATGACCTGCATCCAGTGCGAGAATGCGCCGTGCGAGCAGGTGTGCCCGGTGGCCGCCACTCAGCACACCCCCGACGGGCTGAACGCGATGATCTACAACCGCTGTGTCGGAACCCGCTATTGTTCAAACAACTGCCCCGTCAAGGTGCGCCGTTTCAACTTCTTCAACTACCACAAGGATCTGGCCGACACCACCAAAATGCAGTTCAACCCGGAGGTCACCGTCCGGGCGCGCGGCGTCATGGAAAAGTGCACATTCTGCGTTCAGCGGATCGAGGCGGTGCGGATCAACGCCCGCAACGACAATCGCCCGATCGCAGACGGCGAGATCACGCCGGCCTGTGCACAGACCTGCCCGACCAGGGCCATCACCTTTGGCAATCTCAACGACCCGAAGAGCAAGGTGTCGCACTCACGTGAGGAGCACCGCTCCTACGCCACCCTGGCGGAACTCAATATCAGGCCCCGCACGCACTACCTCGCTCGGCTGAGGAACACTGCGGAAGAAAGCGGCGGCGAGAGCCATGCGCCCTCCCACGCTGAGGCCGATACCCACGGGAAGGAGTCGGTCTGAAGATCATGAGCACGACTCACAGCGACACTCGCAGCTACCTCGACAACACCGGCGATAACCCTGCGGTCCGCGCTCGTCTCGTGGTGGGCGACAACGATTTCCACGCGATCACCGAAAAGGTTTGTGGCATCGTCGAGATGCCCAAGACGCCCAAGATGTGGTGGGTCGCTTTCGCGATCTCGTCGAGCTTGACCCTGGTTCTTTTTGCCATGATCGGCTACCTGATCACCACCGGGATCGGGGTGTGGGGTCTGAACGTTCCTGTCGGGTGGGGCTACGCCATCGTCAATTTTGTGTTCTGGGTGGGCATCGGCCATGCCGGCACCCTGATCTCGGCTATCTTGTTCCTGCTCCGTCAGCGGTGGCGCACCAGCATCAACCGTTTTGCCGAGGCGATGACCATTTTTGCTGTGGTGTGTGCCGGGATCTTCCCCGGCATCCACGTCGGTCGAATCTGGTTTGCCTATTGGCTGTTCCCGATCCCCAACCAGATGCTGATGTGGCCGAACTTCCGGTCGCCCCTCCTGTGGGATGTGTTTGCCGTCGGTACCTATGCCACGGTCTCTCTGCTCTTCTGGTACATGGGCATGATTCCCGATCTGGCAAGCATCCGTGACCGGGCGACGACCCGGCTCCGCTATTACATCTATGGTTTTCTGAGCCTCGGGTGGCGCTCCTCCAACCGCCACTGGCACCGATTCGAGTTCGCCTACCTTCTGCTTGCCGCCCTCGCCACGCCGCTCGTGCTGTCGGTGCACTCGGTGGTGAGTTTTGATTTCGCGGTCTCGATCATGCCGGGTTGGCATACGACGATCTTCCCGCCGTACTTCGTCGCCGGTGCGATTTTCTCCGGGTTCGCGATGGTTGTGACGCTGATTATCCCGACCCGCAAGCTCTTCCACCTCGAGGAGATCATCACAAAACGCCACCTCGAAAACATGGCCAAGATCATGCTGGCGACCGGCATGATGGTTGGTCTTGCCTACTCGACCGAGTTCTTTATGGCCTGGTACAGCGGCAATCAGTACGAGGCCTTCACCTTTTTGAATCGCGCCTTTGGGCCTTACGCGTGGGCGTATTGGATCATGGTGACCTGCAACGTTGTGGTGCCGCAGGTCTTCTGGTTCAGCAAGTTGCGCAACAACACGCTGATCTTGTGGATCGCGTCGGTGCTGATCAACGTCGGTATGTGGTTCGAGCGGTTCGTGATTGTCGTCAGCTCTTTGAGCCGGGATTACCTGCCGAGCAGCTGGGGCTACTACCGGCCGACCGCGATTGATGTCCTGACGTTTGTCGGAAGCTTCGGCTTGTTCTTCACGCTGTTCCTGTTGTTCATCCGTTTCCTGCCGTTGATCGGAATGGCGGAGGTCAAGGGCGTCATGCCGCAAGCCCACCTCGATCGCCCGGGCCACAAGGGCCACGGCGATTACCACGGCGACATTGCCGGTGCGGAGGTGGTGTGATGGAAAATCAGACCATGACCGCCGGCGATGAGACGGTCCTGTACGGCTACCTCGCGGAGTTCGACAAGGTGGACGATCTGCTGGTAGGCGCGGCAACGGTTCGGGACGCCGGCTACACCAAATGGGATGCCCACACACCCTTTGTGATTCACGGGCTCGATGCGGCCATGGGCGTCAAGAAGACCATTTTGCCGTACGTCGTTTTTGGTGCGGGCCTGACCGGGACCACCGCGGGTATTCTCCTTCAGTGGTGGACCAACGCCATCGATTACCCGTATTTGATCAGCGGCAAACCGCTCTTCAGCCTGCCGGCGAACATTCCGGTGGCCTTTGAAACAACGATCCTTTTTGCCGCCATCAGCGCGCTGGTGGGGATGCTCGCCCTCAACGGGCTGCCCCGTTTGTATCACCCGCTCTTTCGAAGCAGGGCCTTCAAACGGGCCACTGATGATCATTTCTTCATCTCGATCGAGGCCGACGATCCTCTGTTCGACGCGGATGCCACACGCGAGTTGCTCGAGTCGATCTCCGGACGAAAGGTCGAGGAAGTCGAGGACGTCGTATGAAACTTCCACGCTGGCTCGTCTTTACGCTGGTGACCCTGGTCGTGCTGTCGTGGGTGCCGTTGGCACTGATCATGCGGGCTCGCGTGACGACCTCCAGTCAACCGAGGATCCACATCATCCCCGACATGGACAACCAGCCGAAATACAAGACGCAGAGCCGCAACCCCCTGTTTGCGGATCGCAGGGCCATGCGTCCGCCGGTCGATGGCGCCGTCGCGCGTGGCGCGGTCGTCGGCGAACAGACATACATGAGTGGAAGGGCTGGCGAAACCTGGGTCGTTGAGATCCCGGTGCCGGTGGACGAGGGTCTGCTGGCTACAGGGCGGCAGCGCTACGACATCTATTGTTCCCCTTGCCACGGGCTCGCGGGCTATGGCGACGGAATGGTCGCTCAACGGGCTGATGCCCTCCAGGAGGGCACCTGGACGCCGCCGACGTCGTTCCATACCGACCTCATCCGTCAACGCGAGGCCGGCCACCTGTTCAACACCATATCGAACGGAATCCGCAATATGCCGGCCTACGGTTCGCAGATCCCGGTTGAGGATCGGTGGGCCATCGTTGCCTATATGAGGGCGCTGCAGCGGAGCCAGAACGCCACGACCGACGACGTCCCCGAAGACATTCGGGCGCAGCTGCGATAGCGGGGGCCACATGCAGGGCACAGTTTTAGACATCACAACCGAAACTCGACACCTCAATGGGGTGGTCCGTCCCACGCTCATCATCTGCGCCATCCTGGCGGTGATCGGTATCGGCGGCTCCCTGATTCTCGCCCGCGCCACCGAACACGGTATGGATCACCTGGTCGAGACCTATCTGGTCAGCTTTGCCTTCTTCCTCAGCATTTCACTGGGCGGCCTGTTCTTTGTTCTTCTTGAACACTGCACCAGGGCGGGATGGAGCGTCGTGGCGCGACGGGTGGCCGAGGCGGTCGCAGCCAACGTCTGGGTGATGGCCGTTCTTGCCATCCCGATCGTGCTCGGAATGGATCATCTCTACCACTGGACTGACGCTGCTGCCGTGGCACACGACCCCTTGTTGGAAGGCAAGGTCGCTTTTCTCAATCCGACCTTCTGGCTGATCCGACTCGTCATCTACTTTGTCATCTGGGGCGCAATGGCCAGTTTCCTGTATCGCACATCGCTCGCCCAGGACGCCAGCGGTGATCCCGGCCTCACCCTGCGCATGGAGCGTGTGAGCGCGCCGGGTATGGTCCTGTTTGCTCTGAGCCTGAACTTCGCGGCGTTCGATCTCCTGATGTCGCTCGATCCGCACTGGTTCTCGACGATCTTCGGGGTTTATTACTTTGCCGCGTCGGTCGTGGCCTTCTTTGCGGTGATGCCGAAGATTCTCTACTTCCTGCAGATGCGGGGCATCCTGAAAAACGCCGTTACCGTCGAGCACTACCACGATTTTGGCAAGCTGCTCTTTGCCTTCGTGGTCTTCTGGGCCTACATCGCCTTTTCCCAGTACATGCTGATCTGGTACGCCAACGTTCCCGAGGAGACCGAGTGGTTTCTCAAGCGCCAGACGGGGGAGTGGACCACGGTGAGCTTGTTGCTGATCTTCGGCCACTTCGTCCTGCCGTTCGTACTCCTCGTCTCGAGATTTATCAAGCGGCGGCCGCCGCTGCTCGTCGTGACCGGTGGGTTTGTCGCCGCAATGTGCTGGGTCGACATGTATTGGCTGGTGATTCCCGAGTTCAGCCCCGGCGTCGCTCGCTTTGGCTGGTTGGACATCCTGTGCTTTCTGGGAATGAACGGAGTGTGGTCTGCGGCCCTGGTGTGGCGCCTCGGCAGGCACTCGGCGATCGCCGAAAAGGACCCACGCCTCGAAGAATCGCTCGCGTTCGAAAGCGCCTGACCATGAATTCTCAATTTTTAATTCTCAATTCTCAATTTCCACTCGTGCAATGGTTACCTGGACGGGTTGCGATGGAATTAAAAATTAAAAATTCAAAACTGAGAACTGGAGCCTCCCGTGCGTTATGACGATCCAAATGTCGCCGCATCGGCGGTGGTGGGCATTGTGTCGGCGATCCTGCTGTTTGTGATCATCGTGGTCTTGCAGGCCTTCTTTTATGGCGCCGAGCAGGCCGAACTCGAGAAAAAGGTCTACACCCAGCCCTACCAGGCCCTCCAGCAGCTGGACGCCGGCCAACTCGAACTCATCAACAGCTACGGTTGGGTGAGTGAGCCCGACGGCGTCGTGCGGATCCCCATCGAACGCGCCATGGAGCTTGTTGCAAACGAGGAACGGTAAAGCCTTTATTTGCAGTTTTTAACGTCCGACTCTCGATGCTTCCCGCGATTCACCGGATGTCGAGTCAGACAGCAGCGATTCGCTCCTCTTTTTGAGAATTCCGAACACCCAGGCCCAACTTCACCGGTTCTCGCTGTACCATAACGGGATTATGTCACCCGTCGGATATCATAGGTGTGGGGACGGATCCTGGCATTCTTCTTGCTGTCTATGGATGCGGGGGCGGCCGTCCACCTTGAACGAAAGGGATCGACGGCAGAGCAGAGGGCGGAAACCGGCACCCCAGGACAGATCGAAACTGGAGGGACAAAATGTTGGTTCGGGGCGGAATCATCAACCACGGCGCGGAGCCGGATCGGGTTTGAACGATGGCATTTGTAGGCTGTCTTGAAGACCTGCGGCTTCCCGAACTTCTCCAGATGTTGGCGTTGTTCCGAAAGTCGGGCAAGCTGACCCTCAGCCGCGGCGACATGACCGGGATTTTTCTCTTCAACAAAGGCAAGATCTTCCATGGCGCCAACGGCTACTCCGCACCGTCGGTGGGTGAGTTGCTGGTAGATCGCAAACTGATCACCCAGGAGGCCCTCGATGCCGCGGTGGCGACGCAGCGGATGGCCCCGAAACGCAAGAAACTCGGTTCGATTCTGGTCGATATGGGCGCGACGACCTACGAGGCGCTGCAGCGAGCCCTGCGCCAGCAGCTCGAAGAGATTGCAGCTGAGTTCCTGACCTGGGACACGGGCTATTTCAGTTTCAAGTTTGCTGATGTCGATCTCGACTCGGACGACGAATTTTTTGACGAAGAGGCCAAGCTCACCGAGGTCATAAATATCGACCCCTTCATCCTCGATCTTATGAACCGGGTTGATTCGATCGGTGGGGGAGGCACCGTGCGGCCCACCCTTGGAGTGAAAAAGCCGACGAGCCAGACTTCGGAAAATGCGATCCGCGAGTTGCTCGATCATATCCTTGAGCCGGGTGCAGTGATCGATGAGAGCATGCCTTTTGACGAGGTCAGGGAGTGGCCGTCAGAGCTCGCCGAGCTGCGCAATATGATGACGGAGATCCAGCGTCGGCCATCTGCCACGACATCGGAGATCGCCCTTCTCACCCTCAGATACGCGACGCGGATCCTCAGCCGCGGCATCCTCGTCGGCGTTTCGCGGCGGGGCATCACGGGCCTAGGAAAGTTCGGCGTGGGCAGAAGCAACGACGATACGCCCAATGTGACCAATCGTATCCGCCATATTCACATCCCGACCGACGAACCGTCGGTGTTCCGCGATGTCATCGAACGGAAGACCACCTATCACGGGCGGCTCGAGCAGTGTCCCTGGAACAACTACCTCGTGGACCAGCTTGGCGGCATAATTCCCCCGGAGGTCGTGGTCACACCCATCATTGTTGACGGCAAGGTTGCGGTCCTGCTGTACGGCGACAACCTTCCCGGCGGTCACCCCATCACCTCGATCCACGGCCTCGAGTTGCTGGCCATCGAGGCGGGCCTGGCCATCGAAATGAACATCCTCAAGGAGAAGCTGCGCAGCGTTCAGCAGACGTTGTCGGCGATCACAGGTGGCCTCGGTGAAGGCGATGAACAGCCGGTGTAGTGATCATCCTGGGCTGAGACCGGCCTGGAACTGACCAAAGGGCTCTGATCCCCATTCTGAAATTTCGCTCACTCGTGGCGCAAGGCTTCGATCGGATCGAGCGATGACGCTTTTGCGGCCGGGTAAGTTCCAAAAAAGATCCCGACAAGTGCGGCAAAACCGAACCCGAGCGCGATCGCCCACAACGGCACGTGCGCCGGTGGAAAGCCCGGGATGGCCTTGGCGCCGACGATCCCCAAACCCCACCCACCGAGGACGCCGATCAAACCACCCACCAATGAGATGGTCACCGCCTCGATAAGGAACTGGACCAGGATGTCGGATTTTCGGGCTCCAACCGCCTTGCGGACGCCAATCTCGCGGGTCCGTTCGGTGACCGAGACCAGCATGATGTTCATGATGCCGATCCCGCCCACGAGCAGCGCGATGCTGACGATACCGCCGACAACGCTGGTGATGGTGCCGAGAATCGCACCGGTGGTTTCCAGCAGCTCTTCCTGGAGCAGAACCTGGAAGTCGTTTTTGACGCCTTCCGGAATGCGGTGCCGCGCCCGCAGGATCTCCTTGATCTGGTCCTTGGCCATCTGGACGGTTTCGGCGCTTTCAGCCTGGAAGTCGAGCCGCAGCTGTTTGGAGGCTTCGATGCCGTAAATGTCGCGGGTAGTGGTGATGGGAGTCAGGATGAAGTCGTCCTGACTCTGTCCGAACATCTCACCCTCGCGCTCCATGATGCCCACAATGGTGAAGGATGAATGTCCCACGATGAGATCGGAGCCGAGGATCGGCTCTTCAAGCTCGAGCTCGTCGATGACCTCCTGTCCGACCATGCACACTCTCGCCGCCCGCTGTATGTCGAGGTCCGAAAAGAAACGTCCCCGATCCACCCAATGGTCCGAAACCTCCTGGTGGGAGGGACCCACTCCGAGCAGCATGGTGGCGTGCTGGCGGCTGCCGGCCCGGGCTTGCACGCCGCGAAAGAACACCGGGTTGAAGAGCTCGATGCCCGATGCTCGTTCCATGACGGCGAGTCCATCGTCGTAGGTGAGCGTCACCTCGCGACCGGCCAGGTCGGGGTCCTGCTGATCCTGGCGCGGGAAGACCATGATGTACGTAACGCCGACGCCTTCGAACTGGGTCGAGATCACATGGTCGAGGCCCTGCACGATGGAGACCACCGCGATCACCGATGCAACGCCGATGATGATGCCGAGCATGGTCAGGAGTGAGCGCATCTTGTTGGCGCGGATCGCCTGGAGCGCGATGAGAAGGTTGTCCCATATCATGAGGGCCGTCCCGTTCCCGAAGCACGAACGTCCTCGACGATCGTGCCATCGAGCAAGCGCACGATGCGGCGTGCGTGGGCCGCGATGTCTTGCTCGTGCGTGACAACGATCAGGGTGTTGCCGGCGGCGTTGAGCTCATCGAAGAGCTCCATGATTTCCGCCGACGTCCGCGAATCGAGATTGCCGGTCGGTTCGTCGGCGAGGAGAATCGACGGGACGTTGATCAGGGCCCGCGCCACCGCGACTCTCTGCCTCTGGCCACCGGAGAGCTCGTTGGGCTGGTGTTTTGCGCGATCGCCGAGCCCCACCTTTTCCAGTGCTTCACGCGCCCTTCGATGCCTCTCTCTGGTAGGTACCCGGGCATAGATCAACGGGAGTTCCACGTTGGACATGGCGCTGGCTCGAGACAATAAATTAAAGGTTTGGAACACAAAACCGATTTCATGGTTGCGAATCGTGGCGAGTTCGCTGTCGTCGAGATCGGAAACGTTCTGCTTATTGAGGATGTACTCCCCCGAAGTCGGGGTGTCGAGACAGCCGATGAGGTTCATGAGGGTCGATTTCCCCGAGCCTGAAGGGCCCATGATGGCCAGGTATTCACCGGCCTCGACCTCGAGGTCGACGCCGTCGAGGGCCCGCACTTCGACATCACCCATGCGGTAGATCTTGCGCAGGTTGCGGATCGAGATCATCATCAGTCGACGGTGACCTCGACACCGCCGGACGATTCGTCCCCTTCATCCTCTTCGTCGTCTGATTTTTTCTCCTCGACCTTGATGGCATCACCGTTCTTCATTTTCTTGAGCGTCCGGTAGGGGCCGATCAAGACTTCGTCGCCTGCGACCAGCCCATTGGTGACCTCGACGTACAGCACGTCGGACACGCCCATCTCGACCGTGCGAACGGCGCTCTTGCCGTCTTCGATCAGGTAGACGACATCCACCTCGTCGAACGCCTTGGCCTTTGATCCGCTGACCTCTTCGCCCTCGTCGTCGATCCGGCGCTTGACGACCGCCTGGACGGAAACAGTGATGGCGTCCTCGCTGGTCGCAGTGAGGATATCTACCTTGGCGGTCATCGCTGGCCTCAGAGATGGATCGGGATCGTCGAGCGCTACCTTGACTGCAAAACGAATGGTCCCCTGAGCCGGGTCCTTGCGTCCCGAGGTCGCGATCTCGACGACGTGGCCTTTTAGCGGATCGCCTCCGAGAGCGTCGACAGTCACCTCGGCCTCCTGACCGAGTTCGATATTGATGACGTCGACCTCGCTGACCTCAACTTCGGCGAGCAGCACCGACATGTCGGCGACCGTCATGATGACCGATCCCGGCAGGTTGGTTGAGCCCGGCACCACGGTTTCACCCTGTTCGGCGTTGAGCTGGATGATCGTGCCGTTCATCGGCGAGCGGATGGTCGTTCGAGCGAGGTCATCCGAGCTGCGCTGGAGGGCCGATCGGTACTGGTCTACAGCGTGCGTCTGGGCTTCGACTTCGACCTCGGCGGTGTCGAGCGCGAGTTGGGCCGCATCGAGTGCCTCCTGGCTGACCAGGCCGTCGTCGATCAGCTTCCTGGTTCGCCGCATGTTGAGCTCGGCGTTGGCGAGCTGCACCTCCTGGCGGCGTACCGAGACCTCGGTCTGACGAAGCGCCGCGCGCGACTGGTTACGGGCTGCCTCGTACAGGTCGCGCTCGATTTCGAGCAGGAGCTGTCCGGCCGTCACCTCCTGGCCTTCCACCACCGGCAGGTTGATGATCTCGCCGACCACTTTGGCGGAAATGGCCACCCTTTTTTCCGGGGTGATCTCGCCGGTTGCCTTGACTCGGGACGATACCGTGCGGATCTTGGCGGACTCGACCTCGACTTCGGTTCCACGTGGGCCGCTGTCGCGCATGCTGGCCCAGATCACGAGACCGAGGACGATCAGCGCACCAATCACTATCAACGCTTTCTTCATGTTGTCCTTCCAACGCGAACGAAAAACTCAGATTGTGCGGTTCGCGGCTTCTTTGCCGTCAGCCTGTGAACATCGCAAAGCCAGCCCTCACCACCATCCAGATGATCCAGGGGACCACTGCGGCGACTGCCGCCTTGCCTCGGGACAGTTTACCGACGGTCGCAAAGCCCATGATCAACAGCACGACCACCCAGATATTGAAGACGCTGATCGTGCTGGCGGCCGCGGTCAACCAGGCGGGCGATTCGGGGGACATGAAAGCCCCTATATTGGCTTTGACGATGTTGGCCAGATCCTGTTGGGGGACCTTTCCGACCCTCTGCACGAGAATCCCGGTAAGGACCAACGCCACGGCCGACGCCGGCCAGTATCCGTGGAGCACGGTGGACAGGGTCTTTTTGAAGTCGATCTCGGATCCGACGATCTTGAGCATCACCAGGAAGACCGCCACCATGATCGCCCAGGCGAAGGGCGCGATGACCAATGCAAAAATCGGTCCGAACTTGGCAAACTTTTCGCCTGTGGCGACCATGTTTTCGATCTGCTCATCTGTGAGATCATCCGCGCGATCCGCAAGCTGGGCGCGCAAGGTGGCTTCATTGTCGATGTGGGGTGCGATGACAATCTGCGCCCCAACACCGAGGATCACCAGGATCGCCATGATCAGGATCCATGTGGGTTTGATACTGATGTCCTCAAAGACCTGCCCTGGAGATGTGAACATCATCCACAGGCGCTGCATGGAGCTGTAGCGGGCTGTCGGCGCGGCGGTCGGTGGTTGGGTCAATTCGGGCTCGTAACCGGGACGCTCCGTATTCTCATTCATAGCTGGCCTCCTCCTCGAAAGCTTCTCCTCAATGTACTGTGCACCGGGGATTATATTCCGGTTTTCGGCCGAGGTGGGACCGATTTGCAGTTTTCGCGAGATCACAGGTAATTCCGCAACATGCGGCTCGTATCAGCACGCCCTTGCTCGAGAGGAGCCACCCTAGACATTGTTTGCCCCAGAATTTTCGGGCGGCTCGATAGCCGGGGGCCAAACAATGTCAAGAGTGGCACCTCCGCCGCACGGCCCGTTTCCGCACGGCTCAACCGTTGTGAGCAATCGAACGTTTTTGTACGCGTTGTGACGGAAAATCCGAAATCCGAAATCCGAAATCCGAAATCTCCACTGCTGGGTCTGTTAAAGTGCCGCCCGCATGACTGTGAGATGCCTTTTTCGACGCATTGCCTGCTGTGTCGCGTTGTCAGCCACCCTCGGTGGTTGGGCGCAGGCGGAGGAGCCCGAGTCCATCGAGCAGTTGGTGGCCAGAGTCGGACGGACGCGTTGGACTTTCAACAACTCGGTAAGACTCGTCGCTGATC
>JASJGQ010000163.1:0-8888 GCA_033791425.1 Acidobacteriota bacterium | reverse complement strand
GGTGACTGGAAACTGGAATATAACTCCGGTACGATTGAATCGAGCATTGCGTTAAGTGAAGCAGCTCAGGCAAATTTTGACGTGGTGTTATCGACGTTTATCGTGGATAACACCGGCGACTCCGAGGCGCCTCAGCAGGATGTCGGGCAGGCTGCCAGCAGTCCCGTGGCAACGGATCTGCAGTCGATTCCGGCGGGGCCGATCCCGGCGGAACCGCCGGCGCTTGTGGCGCAGATGCTGTCGCCGTTTGACGGCGACTTCGACGCCATGGTCGAGAACAAGGTGATCCGGGTGCTCGTGACCTCGTCGAGGACCAACTTCTTCCTCGACGGAGGCACCCAACGCGGCATTACCGCAGAGGTGCTGCGTGAGTTCGAGAAGTTCCTGAACAAGGAGCTGCAACTCGGGAGCGAGCCGCTTCACGTGGCCGCCATCCCGGTTCTGCGCGACCAGCTGATCCCGTTCCTCGAGCAGGGTCGCGGCGACATCGCCATCGCTTCGCTCACGATCACCCCCGAGCGGGCGCAGCAGGTGAGCTTCTCAGTGCCCGCAAAGCATGACGTCGCCGAAATCGTGGTCACCGGGCCACGATCGCCGACACTCAGCAGCCTGGACGATCTCGCCGGCAAGCGGGTCTTCGTCCGGCCCTCGAGCAGCTACCGGGAAAGCCTGAACGAGCTCAACGCCGCCTTCCGTGAGCGCGGCCTTGAGGAGATCGAGATCGCCACGGCCAACGAGTACCTGGAGACGGAGGACCTGCTGGAGATGGTGAATGCCGGCCTGATCAAGATCACCATCGCCGACAACTACCTGGCAAAATTCTGGGCGCAGGTGCTGCCGAACATCGTCGTCCACGAGGACCTCGCTGTCGCGAGCGACCGAGACATCGCATGGGCGATTCGAAGCGATGCCGACGGCCTCAAGGAGCGGGTGGATCGCTTTGTCGATGCCAACCGAGAGGGCAGAGTGCTGGGTAACATGCTCGTCAAGCGGTATCTGCAAAGCACCAAGTACGTCAACAACGCCCTTGCAACCGAGGACCGGCGGCGGCTTGCGGAGGTCATCGACACCTTCCGCAAGTACAGTGATCAGTTCGACTTCGACTACCTGATGGTGGCCGCCCAGAGTTACCAGGAGTCGGGCCTGGACCAGAGGGTGGTGAGCCCGGCTGGGGCGGTCGGCATCATGCAGGTCCTGCCGACTACGGCGGCCGACAAGTCGGTTGGCATTCCCGACATCTCCACCATCGAGAACAACGTCCACGCCGGCACCAAGTACCTGCGGTACATTATTCGCCAGTACTTCGACGACCCAGAGATCGACGAGTTCAACCGCACGCTCTTCGCCTTCGCCTCGTACAATGCGGGTCCGAATCGCATCCAGCGCCTGCGCAACAAGGCGGCGACTCTGGGCTTCGACCCCAACGTCTGGTTTCGCAACGTCGAAGTCGTGGTGGCCAACGAGGTGGGCCGCGAACCGGTGAAGTATGTGAGGAACATCTTCAAGTACTACACAGCCTACTCGCTCCTGGCCGAGCAGGACGAGATCCGGCAGCAGCTGAAGGCAGACGCGAAGGCCGAGGGCTGAGGGATGGCGGTCCTACCCGATCACCGCGCACTCCGGGTCGCCCAGCGGCTGCTCCTGATAGGTACCATGTTCAGAATGCGCCATTCCAGGATGCCATGTTTTACATCGCTGCGTTGATGATGGTTGGCTTGCCCGGGCGTAGTTCGAGGCCAGGTACTGGCGTGAGGGAGAATGCCCGGCTTGCGGCTTCCGGCTTCGTCTTCGACTACGCCGTGACACGTCGCCCTGTGGGCTACGCCGTCACAAGTCGCCATTGACTGGCTTGCCAGAGCGTAGTTCTCAAAAAGGTGCCGGGCACATGGGTATTGATGTTACGACTCATCTCCCGTCCTCATTCCCGTGCCGCGCACGTAGACCTTCAGCGCTTTGACCTGCCATTTTTTGATGTTGGCGTACCAGGGCTGAATAGGAAGATCAGCCCGCGCCTTTCCATGGATCCCCGGGCAGTTTCTCGATAATCCTTGAACGGACGATCTCACCGGCCGCCGCAACATCGTAGGCGGCGCCGGTGGGTAGGAGCGGTTGGATGTCTTCCAGAAATGCGGGCGACCGGAGCTTGTCGGTCAAGTTTGCCTCGTACTCCGCTCGAGAGACGGCGACGCCTCCATGAGCGAGATAGCGCCCAAAACACTCGACGACTTCTGTGTCGTCGACGGGGAGCAAGGACAGCGCGTGCCACAGATCGAAGAGGTCGCGCCCCTTCTTGCGTTGGTACAGGGCGCGCAGCTTGGTGGCGAGCAGCTCCTCGAGCCTGTAGGTGGTTATTTCGGCCGCCCCGGAGAACCACGGGCTTTGAACGGTGAATATTGTCGGTTGACAACCCAAGACGGCGAAATGTTCGCGGGTGTTGATCTCAACCTTGAGCCTCATCCTGTGGACCGGCTTCGAGGTGGTCTCGAAGCGATAGATGAGGGTGACTCGACCTTGACCTCTCTTGTACTTCGGTCTGCCAAGCCAATGGTCGAGCCCTTCACGGATCGAGTCGATGGCCGGACCGATCGGGCCCGCCTCAAGTTGGACGAGGTCGATGTCCTCGGAGTAGCGGCCCGGCCGCTCAAAAAAGAGCTTGTGTAGCGCGGTCCCGCCGCGAAACGCCATCGTCCGTGCAAGGTCCTCGCTGTTGAACATATCCACCAGAGCACGCGACACCACCAAATCCTGTTCTACTTGAGAGTCGTCGGGCCACGGTGCGGTGGCGCGCCAGGCCGTCACATGAGCGCGCGGAATCACAGGTCCACCTCGACCCTCTCATTTGGAATCACGCGCCAGCGCGGGTGGGGCGGATCAAGGCCCGTCGCCTGACCGGGGAGAAGCAGAATGGTCCGGCACCTCCGACCCACGAGCGCGTCCGCAAGGGACTCCGCGAGCTCGCCCTCGCCGAGCAGATCCAAGAGATAGCCCAACCGCTGTGTGACGGGCACTGCGTACGAGCCGGCGAGAGTCGCCAACCCAGCCGGATCGACCGTCTCGGCGAGCTCGCCAAGTACCGTCGCAACGTTGCTCAGGTGTCCCGCCGCTGGGGCGAAGCGGACGAGATCGAAAGCGGTCGTCTCCGGGGTTGAAACTCTCATCGAGCCGGTATCGGTCTGCACCTCGACCACCGGTGCGGACTCCGTCCGCTGGCTCATGTGGAATTCGATCCTGCCACGACCGGCAGAAGCTGGTCGGGTCGGCCGGTCGGTGACGACCTGAAAAACCATCGGCTGCTGGTGGGCCGCACCATGGATTGCAGCAGCGCTCAGCAAACCGGTGTAATAAGGCTGGCCTAGAAACCGCATCAGGTCGTCGATGAACCAGCTCACGGGTGGGCAGCCCGCCTCCCGGTACTCCACCGGAACGAGGACGTAGAATCCCCGTCGCGGGCTTGCAATCCGCCCACGCTGCCTGAGTCGCCGCAGCGCCGCCTCGAGGGCCACTCGCGAGCGTTCCCCGGCGCCCACCGCCTCCGCTCGGGTGAACGTGTAGCGACCACCTGCCTGAAGATCCTCGACGAATTCGGCCAGTGTTCTTTCCTTGGACGGGGCCATTTCATCCATTCCTCTTGCGAAAACTAACAGAAAATGTCATGTTTTGCAAGTAAAACGGCAGAACACATCGAGGTCATGCGCTGCAATCAACGAAGACAGGCTTGACCGACGATTGGCTTGCCCGGGCGTAGTTCGAGCCCAGGTACTGTCGTGGGTTTGAGTGCCCGGCTTCCGGCTTCGTCTTCGACTACGCCGGGACAAGTCGTTCGGAGCTACGCCGGGACAAATAATTCCCTCAGCCGGCAGCTGAGGGAATTATTTGGTGAGCCGTACTGGACTCGAACCAGTGACCACCGGATTAAAAGTCCGGTGCTCTACCAGCTGAGCTAACGGCCCACATCAGGGACAAGAAAATAGTGCCTCTGAAAGGTGCCGGGGCACCGAGTTCCGAAACTATGGCCACAATTACGGTAATCGGTGCTTGGCACCATTACCATTACCATTAATTACCGATTCGGATTCGTAGTGGGCCATCTCCAAAAACACATCACGCAAACGCATTCGACAATTGACCGGACGCACCCCCAGGGAAGAAGGCCGGGAGGCGCAAATGGGGAGAGAGAGCAATGGTGTTGGCTAGGCAAGATCTCTCCCCGCACGGGTTCAACTCGTCTAGGTTGCGAGTGACTCGTGCGGATAGCGCGCATTGCGATTCTGGAACGAGAGGATATTCCCCTTCAGGATAACGCCCTCGTCAATCACTATGGCGCGTCGAATCGTCTCATTTTCGAGCCAGCCTTCGCGTCCTGCCAACACCGACGGTATGTGGACAATCAGCGCAGCAGAGATCGACCGGGACGCGCTTTCCCAAAGATAGCTGGGGGTATGATCCACCGCGTAGTAGTCGACCGTTCCGACTTTGAACATCGGCTCATCAAAGGTGGTCGGTTTGGCAAATGAGAATCCCATTCCTTCGTCACAGCTAACATCGACAATAAGGCAACCCTTCTTGAGGCGCGAAACATCCTCCGCGGCAACGAACATGAGCGGCTCATCCGGGTCCTGAAAGATACCATTCACGATGATGTCGGCTTCACTGAGCAGGTCGAGAAGAGGTCGCACTGTCCCGTCGTGCTCCACGACGAGAAGTCGTGGTTCACCCTGCATACCCCTCTGAACGCGGACATAGTGACAATCCAGCACTTCCTCTCGAACCTCGTGGTCTGGACGTTGAATGCAGATCGTGATGTCACTAAAACCTCGCGCTTTGAGTGCGTAGATGGCCCCCCTGCTCACCGCACCAAAGCTGATGATGACAGTCTTGCGCTGATCGCCGTAATGCCCGTCGATCCCCTTCAATTGAAGAGCATGCAGCACGCCACAATAGCCGGCCAACTCGTTGTTCTTGTAAAAGGTGTGGCGGCCGGCGTGCCCGTCGGGCCCCCAGACGAACATCTCCTCGAACGCGATGAGAGTGTGCTTGCGCTCGATCGCCACCTGGGTCACAGCTCGCTGCTGTGCACAATGGGGCCACCCCCACAGGATGCCGCCTTCTCGGAGGGTCTTGAGGTCTTCCGGCTCTGGCTTGGCGAGGACAACCTGTCCAAGGTCGGCCAAGAGCTCACGACGTGTCGCGGTACCGCCCGCCCGAGACGCAAGGTCTGAATCCGATATCCCGAACGGTTCCCCGTAGCCCACTTCGAATATCAGTTGCCGGCGAACGTCCTCCGGGAGACGCGAAAGATGATCCGGATGGAGAGGAACTCGCCTCTCGTTTTCCTTTTTCGATGTTCCGATTACTCCTAGTTTCAGCATAGAACTCCTAAAGGTGCCACCGGGTTCAAGGTGCGAAGGCTTGGCGCCGTTACCTTTTCAACGCGGGGCGGATACCCAATCTGATTGTACTCTGGTGCCCGGATTGTTCGCTCGACATCGGTGCCAGGAGAAACAAAGTTAACAAAATGATGGGTGCCACGTACAGATTTGTTGATTTGTGATCGCTGAAATGATGGGTGCCACGTACAGATTTGTTGATTTGTGATCGCTGGGAAAAAAACGGGTGCCACGAAAACCGTCCGCACGGGAGGACGCCCCGCCCGTGCGGGAGGACGCCCGGACCGCACCCCGGCCCTGTCTTGGTGCTCGAAAGGCGCAAGAGCCCGGGCACGGTTCTTGCTTTTCTCCTGAAGCATGAAGATCAATCAAAGCCTCGTATACGCCGCACTTCCCGTACTCGCGCTCGTCAGCAACGCCGGCCCCGCCCGTGCGACGGAGGGTCGAGCGTGGGGCGACATCCACGTCCAGACCCTGGACGGCGCGACCTACGAGTTCCAGGCGGCTGGTGAGTTCGTAGCGAGTCGCTCGACGGCCGGGGATCTCGAGGTGCAGCTTCGCCTCGAGTCGACGGGTTTCTCGAGCTACGTGTCGATTGTCACCGCGGTGGCTTTGCTGGTCGACACGAGTCGAGCCTCGGTGGCACTGGGGCGAGAGCCGATGCTCTGGGTCGAAGAGCAGCCGGTGACGCTGTCGCCCGGCGGTGGCCTCGATCTGCCCGAAGGGGGCCGAATCGAGCGCTCGGACCGAGGGTACGAGATCTTCTGGAGCGACGGCTCGAGTCTGTTCATCAAGGTAGGCAAGGGGCACCTCAATGCCTTCCTGAGGCCTGCCTTGACCCGTCGGAGCACGCTTTCGGGCCTCTTCGGCAACTTCAACGGGAACGCCATGGACGACGTCGATCCCGTGACTGCCATCGGCGCCCTCGGCTCGGGGACCGGCTCGGGGCTGCACCCTGGCCTCGCCGAGCTGGCACGGAGCCTGTTGTTCGACGAAGACTACGGATGGCTCGTGGCTCAGCAGACGTCTCTCTTCGAGTACGCGCCGGGGCAGAGCACGCGGACGTTCCGGAAGCCGACGCCGAAACGAGAAGCCAGTGTGGCCGGCCTTCCCGCCAGCTGGCGGCGACAAGCGCAGGCGGCGTGCGAGGAAGCTGGTGTCACCGATCGTGATCTGCTGGAGGCCTGCATCGTCGATGTCGGCTACACGCGTGACGAGAGCTTCGCCGAAACCGCCGTGGCCGTTCAGGCGCGAAACGACTCCAACTGGGACTCCGACTTGGACAGGCGCTCCCCGTAGCCGCCGTTGTGCGGGAGGATGCCCGGCTTCGCCTTTGGCTATGCCGTGGCAAGGTCGAATCGAGGGAGGCGAGGCGACTCATACCAACACCTCAGACGCCAAACCCGGCCCCCCCCCAAGCCCGATCCTAGCCCGCCTGAGAGGGGCTGAGTCGAGGACCTTGGGCCAACTCCTATTCACAGCTCGGACCCCCGCCTCAATCCTTCAACCCGGGCGGGTAGACGGCTACAACGCCCCTCTCACCCGCAGTCAGAAGACCCATATCGAGTCGGTATCGGGATCGAGCGGCGGGTTCTTGATGTACCGCAAGTCTGGCGTGATGGCGAAGACCATAGAGACCTGCCAGCCTGACCTCGACACCCGCGCCGTTGGCTTTTTCTGGCCCGATAATCCCGGAGACGATATCGTATCTGCGAACACGATAACAACCCGGCCCGCATCGCCCCGTTCTGAATGGACTACCATGGGCGCATGAGGCGTGCGACGAGAGGTTTCTTCAACTAACGATTCTGCTAGCGCGCTCTCGGCGCACGTATCTATCCATTTCGTTAATATCGCTAACATTGAGTTAGGCTGGAGAGAACGAAGGCCCTCAGTCAGAGTGCAGCGGACTGTCCCTCGGGCTGTTGTGGCCCTCTGCGGCGAGAAGATGATCAATAACAGGAAGGGATGTACACATTGGGTGACAAAGGCGGCAAGAGGGATAAGAACAAGAGTCAGAAACAGAAGAAAAAAAAACAGGAACAAAAGGACAAAAGGAAGTTGGATAAACAACCGAAAAAGACTCCGTAACTGGAAGCAGGATTCGAATAGGTAAAGAAACAGCGGTCGCGCGTATGTCGGTGTCAGGTCGACCGATCCCGACGCTCTCGCGGCAGCCACGTTACGAGGCACATATGACGCCTAACACCTCGCTCCAGCGGACCCGATCCCGCACCGGGCGACGGCTGACAACGTCACCCTGCTACCCTCGAACCATGCCCCACCTCGACACCCGCACCGTCGGCGACGGTTCGAAGCGCACCACACAAAAAGCCTAAGAAAAACGGGACCGTTTATCGGTCCCGTTTGTGTGTCGACTAGTGCGTCCCCGTGTTGCTCAGGCCTCGGCTCACCGACAAGTGATCCGGTACCTCGCTGGCTCTCCCTCGAAGCTCACGATGGTTGTGCCGTTTGTTGAGTTCAAGTGCACCAGAAGTGCACCATGGGATCGGTTTTCGGAACTCACTTACGGGTTCGTGTTCTGGGTGTTCCACCCTTTGTAGATGTAGAACATGTCTACAAAATCGTCGGCCCTGGCACCTAATTAGCGGCACCCATCACCTCTCCAACCACTTCGGAAACGGTGAGCGCCCGCCGCCACACCTGCTAGGCTCAGCTCGATGACAGGTACCGACCTCCGGGTTGATCGAGCGCTCCAACGGGCGACCGAAGCCGGTCGACGAGCCGGCTTCGATGTGGAGGGCGCCGCGGTCACCAGGGTGAGAAGCTCGATCCACGTCGAGCTGCCGTATGCCGGGGTCATAGCTCGGGTCGAAGCGGCGGATCGGATGGCGCTTGCCGCCCGACAGGTCGTGGTAGCCGGCGTGTGGGCGGCGCAGGGCGCGCCGGTTCCGGTTCTCGTCCGTCCGCAACTTCAGCCCTTCGTCTTCGACGATGCCGCGGTGACTCTGTGGCAGAGGTTGGACGGTGACGCAACCGCAGATCTCACCGTGCTTGGCAGTACCGTCAGGAAGCTGCATGACGCAACTCGCGGCATCAATCTGACCCACGTACACCGCCTCGAACCCTTTGCCGACATCGAGGCGTGTGTCGACTCGCCTCCGAGCTGGCTCGCCGATGAAGATCGCGACGAGATCGCCCACCGATACCGTCGGCTGAGACGCTGGTGGGACTCCGAGTCCTCCGACGACCCGCTCGGCGTCGGCTTGGTGCACGGGGACGTCCACCGCGGCAATACGTTGGTGACGGATGAGCACGGTGTGATCCTCGTCGATCTCGAAGATGCAGGGGTCGGCCCCATGAGCTGGGATCTCGTACCTCTCGCGGTCGGAGTCCACCGGTACGGTGATCGGCCCGAGGAGTTTCAAAAGTTTGTCGCCGGATACGGCGTTGATCCGTGCCGCTGGTCGGGCTTCGAACGGATGTGCGGGCTCTATGAGCTCTCGGTCTCTGGGTGGGCGATCCGCTGCGCAGCGGTTG
>JASJGQ010000162.1:0-4972 GCA_033791425.1 Acidobacteriota bacterium | reverse complement strand
TCCAGATAGTCCTGGTCCTTGGCGTCGCGGACGAAGAGCGGGTCTCCGAAACACGAGTCCAACCCGCGAATCCCGTAGTAGCGGCCTCGTTTCTCCTTGAAGCCACCATCCTGCATCCCCGAGAGATTGGTCTTCGCCAGGTTCGCACTGCGCAGATCGGCGCCAGTGATGTCGGCCCGTGTGAGATTGGAACCCGTAAGGTCGGCCTCCGACAGATTGACGTCGGTGAGGTCCGCCTCCTCGAAATCGACCCCGCGCAGGATCGTACCGCGAAGATCCGTCCCTCGCAGATCGACTGCGCGAAGATCCGCCCCAGTCAGGTTTGCCTCGATCAGACAGGCGTCTTTGAGGTTGGCCTTGTACAGGGCGGCCCCGCTGAGAATTGCGCCGGAGAAATCTGCCTTCTCGAGCACCGCCATCTTGAGGTTGGCGTCGGTGAGATCGGTCTGGAAGAGCTCGGCGACGGTGAGATCGGCCTCTCCGAGGTTGACGCCCGTCAGATCCATGTCACTCAGGTCTTCGCCGCCAAGCGAGGGCACGACCCCAGGGTTCATGCGGCGCCACTCGTTCCACGCCTCCACGCCCTGGTTGAGCATCTCGATATGTGGTGTCTCGTCGTTCATGGTTTAGTCCTCGAGGCAGCTGCGGATCGTCCCACCTCCATGCGTCGAATATTCGACTGGATGATGATAGCGGAGCGCTCCCGGGAAAGCCCCTCCACCGCTGCGATGAGGCCAACATTGGGCTGCTACACTTCCACCAGCGATATCGAATATCGATCGATGACTGCGGCAACGACAGGTTCGGTTGCCGGCATGGGGAGCTGAGTCATGAAGCGCCGCTCGAAGATACTTCTTGGGTTGCTGGTTGGTCTGCCGCTGCTGGTTGTGGCCGTCGCCCTGCTCTACCTCAACTTTGCCGATCTCAGTGGCTGGCGAGACACCGCCGCTGAAAAGCTGTCCGAGGTCCTCGGCCGCGAGGTCACAATCGCCGGCGAGTTCACACCCGAGATCGGTCTCACCACGCGACTGACGGCCGGCCAGATCACGTTGGCCAACCCCGGCTGGAGCAGCGACCCGACGATGGCCTCGGTCCAGCGTCTGAAAGTCGAGCTGGATCTATGGTCACTGGTGTCCGGTCCCCTCACGATCCACGACGTCGGAATCGACGGCGCCCGGATCCTGCTCGAGCAGGATGCCGACGGTCGGGCCAACTGGGACTTCGACACCGGTGCTGATTCCGCCCCTTCGAGCGGGCCCCTCGAGCTGGTGCTGCAGCATGTGCTCCTGGAGGATGTGCAGTTGACCTGGCGCGAGCCATCGCGTGCCTCGCCCCTGGTGGCCGGGATCGCGCACTTCGAAACAACCGAGGACCACGCCGGCATGCTCGATCTCGAGTTCGACGGCACCATCGACGACCAGAAGATCAGGCTTTCGGGCCGACTCGGCACGCTCAATGGTCTCTTGAACGCCGCTGCAGTCTCGTATGACCTCGCCGGAACGCTGGACGGGGTCGACTTTTCGAGCAAGGGCAACATCAAAGAGCTGAAGACCCTCGACGGCGTGGATGTGACGGCCGACGTTCACGGCGACGACCTCGGCGATCTGCGCGCACTCATCGACCTGCCACCCGAAACGACCGGTCCGTTCAGCGTCTCTGCAGCCGTATCACCCGCCACCGCAGGCTCAGGCCTTCAACTCGACGCCGCCGCCGCCGGCATCACCGCCAAGGTGAGCGGAACAGTCGACTCGCTCGTCAAACCGAAGATCTTCGATGCCACCGTGACGGCGTCGGGGCCGAGCATCCGCACCGTGGGCGCGCTGACCGGCGTCGCGGACCTCCCGGACGACGGGTTTTCAGTATCCGGCGGAATTCGCTGGGAGGGTTTTCCGATCACTTTCAAAAAAGTGGATATCACGGTCGGCGAGAACTCTCTGTCCGTGGACGGCGTGCTCGGGGCGCCGCCCGCCATGATGGGCACCGATTTCTCGCTTCGGGGACAGGGCCCCAACATCTCCGCCATCGGTGCGCTCGCAGGGATCAGCCTGCCGCGCGACCGGTTTTCGATCGAAGGCCGGCTGGTTCGCGTCGACGGCGGCATCGACGTTGAAAAACTCGAGGCTCAGATCGGGCGGACAACCGTCACCGCCAGCGGCACGGTCGGCGATCCACCGGACTACGCCGGCACCACCCTGAGCATTCACGCCGAGGGACCAAACGTCGCGCACTTCAACCATCTCATCGGGATCGAGCTGCCCGCTCAAGCGTTCACGATCGATGGCCGCCTTGCCCAGGGGCAGGAGGCCATCACCCTCGAAGACGTCAAGGCCCGCCTGGGAGGCGCCAGTTTGCGGGTCGACGGGCTCCTGAGGACCGTCAAGGGCCTCACCGGAACCAGTCTACGAATCGAGGCGAAAGGTCCCGACGCCGCCCTGCTGCGACGTCTCACCGATCTCGATGATCTACCCGACGAACCGTGGAGCCTCGCGGGCGGCCTCGACGTTCTGAGTTCGGGCTTCCAGCTCAAGGGGGTCTCGGCCAACGTCGGCAGCCTTCGGGCGCGCGCCAACGGCCGTGTCGTCACCACGCGAGGTGTCTTCGGGACCACTCTCCAACTTCACGGCGAGGACGCGGACCTGTCGCACGCGATGTCCATATTCGGAGTCAGCGGATTCCCCAAGGTGCCTGTGTCGGTAACTGGCGGGCTCACGATTGAAGCCGGCGGGTATGGTCTCGAGGGAGTCACGGGATCGGCCGGCGGCATCGACCTGGCGGTCGACGGCCTGATCGGCGCCGGGTCGGATCTGGACGGCACCAGGGGTCATATCTCGGTCCACGGGCCGCGGCTGGCAACGCTCGGGGAGTTTCTCGACCAACCCGGTTTCCCGACTGCGCCCTTTTCGGTCGTGGGCAACCTCCACATCAAAAAGGGTGCCTACGACCTCGAAGACGTTGTCGTACTGGTCGACAACAACCGCATCACCGTCGACGGCACGCTGCTCCCCGACAAAGGGCTGGTGGGCACCGACACCCAGATCACAGTGACGGCGCCCGATCTCCGGCAAGCGGGTCGGTTGGCCGCGGGTCTCACCAAGCTTCCCGAACTCCCGGCCGAAGCCTTCTCGCTGGCGACCCACCTGCGCATCGACGAGGAGGGGTATGAGATCGACGGATTGCGCGTCACCCTCGACCGGGCGGTGGCGACGGTGGACGGCCGGGTCGGCGCCGGGTCGGGTCTCGTGGGCACCGACCTCACCGTCACGGCCGATGGTCCCAACGCCTCGCTGGTGACGGCGCTCACGGGCGTCACGGTCCCGGTGGCGCCGCTCAAGATCCGCGGCCGCGTCCAGCGCACCGACAGGGGCTTTCAATTTGAAAAGTTCTCCGTCCAGCTCGGCGGCCATTCGGCCACGGTTCACGGCACCCTCGGCGAAAGGCCCCGCCTCGTCGGCACCGATCTGGACTTCTCAGCATCGGGACCGAGCACCGCGCTGATCGCGGAGCTCACGGGATATCACAAGCTGCCCGACGGAGCCTTCGGTGTCGGGGGCCACTTCGAGGGCACTCCCGAGCGGTTCACCGCGGACGATCTCGATATCGTCCTCGGCCCTTCCGACCTCAAGGGCTCGCTCAGGGTGGACATCCGCGGCAAGCCTGTGGTGACCGCCAGACTCACGTCGAACGAGCTCGTCCTCACTCCCTACATAGGGCGACAGGCAGGAGACACACCCGCAGGCGACGAAACCGGTGATGCACAGAAGAAAGAGCCACGCGACGGCTTGGTCATCACCAACCGGCCCATCGATTTTGGGCCACTCCAGAGCGCGGATGCCGACGTCACCATGACCGTCGGCGAGCTCCATATGCCGTTGAAGCGATTCCACGACGTCGAGATTGACGCTCATTTGGCTGACGGAAGGCTGGATATCCGCCGTTTTGGCGGAAAGGACCAGCGCAACGGGAGCGCGTCGGGAGGTCTCATCCTCGAACCGGTGGGCCAAGGCTATCGCGTTTCCATGGATCTGGCGTTTGCCAACATCCGCCTCGACCTCACGGGGCTTGACACTGCCGACGCGGCCTCCGAGCCGCCTATCAACTTCGACGTACGGTTGGATGCTCAGGGCAGCAGCCCTCACGAGTTCGCGAGCTCGAGCAACGGCACCTTGAAGCTCGTTATCGGCAAGGGCGTCATGGCCAACGAAGTTCTCGACATGGTTACGGCGGACATCCTGCTGACCCTGCTCAACGCGTTCAATCCGTTCGCCAAAGAGGACATTGACAGCGAGCTCGAGTGTGCCGTTGTTCTCGTCAATCTTGACCAGGGGATCGCAACGCTCTCCCCGATGGCGCTGCAGAGCGACAAGATGACGATGCTCGGCAAAGGACGCATCGATCTCGGGACTGAGAAGCTGAATGTCGAGTGGATCACCAAGCCGCGAAAGGGCATCGGACTCTCCGCGAGCATCATCACCAACCCCTATATCAAGCTTGGCGGCACCCTCGCCAAGCCGGCGATTGAATTCAAGGGCGCGCAGGCTGTCGCCTCGACCGGCGTCGCGGTGGCCACCATGGGCATCTCGCTGGTTGCCAAAGGCATGTTTGACCGCGTCACGGCCGAAAAGAAGGTCTGCAAAAAGGCCCTCAAAGAGATCGCGAAGGCGGACAAGGGGAACTGATTCGGTGAGATCAGCGGGCTGGTTCAAAGGAAGGGCCCAGCGCCACTTGCGATCCCCGCTCGCGTCGGTGCCCCCCGAGGCTGTCGGTCACTCCTGGGCGACAGGCTCCCAATTCGGGTCGGGGTTGTACAGCTCGATGGCGCGGAACTTTTCGAGGGTGTCCGGCCCGAGGTCCTGCTGGTAGACGACGCCGTCGTGGCTGACGATGAAGCTCATCACGCCGGTCACGCCGTAGTCCACCGGAGCGGCCGCGAGGGCGAACCCGCCGATCATGGCGCCCTTGAGGACGAAGTCCA
>JASJGQ010000161.1:0-3711 GCA_033791425.1 Acidobacteriota bacterium | reverse complement strand
AAGGCCCGTAAATTTGAGATCAAAGAGATATCCATCTCTACAGCAGGAGATTGTTCTCAGGTTTTTTTTCCCAATCGCTTGGACACCGTAGATGAGTCCTGTTTCATGATTCAAACGCAGCGCGCCACCATCAAAGGGACGCGGTTTTGGACGGGCAGATTCCTGAGGTTGTAATGCCGGTGCGTATACGGACACAGCCGAGGTTCAGTTGTCGCTGGGCGATGGGTTTGTTTGGGCTGTTGGGAGTCGCGATTGCGGGGGTCGGCGCCGATGAAGGCACCGATTGGCAACAGAAGTTCTACAACCCGCAACCGGCCGAGGGCGATCTCCTGGTACCCATGCCTTGTGGAGGCGCGATGGTGTTTCGGTCCATCGGCACCGAGGGGGATGGGGTTGGCGCATTAAGCGATAAAATCATCGAACTCGGCAGCGATGCCGAGGATGTTGGCTATGCGGAGTACCGCCGTCTCGCCCAGGTCGCCGGGGGCTTTGCCGCGGACGATCTGGATGTCGACGGCAGCCCGGACGAGCGGCGAATGCTGATCGGGAAGTACGAGGTCACGGCCCTGCAGTATCAGGCGGTGATGTCCGTGGCGGGCGGGGATGACGCAACTTGCGCCAAGGAATCAAGCGCCGGACGAATGCCGCAGACCAAGGTCGGTTGGCACGACGCCGTGCGTTTTGCCGATGCATGGTCGCTGTGGCTGCGCGCGCAGGCCGAATCCTTGCCGGATTGTCGGAAGTTGCAAGTGCCTTGCCTGCCGCGGGTGGATGGTGAACCGGCCTTTGTGCGGCTACCTACCGAGGTCGAGTGGGAGTATGCCGCGCGCGCCGGCGGCGTGGAAAGATTCTCATGGGGAGATCGGTGGGATGTAGGTATGGCCAACGGCTTAGGAACCGAGGGCGTGGATCACTGGGGTGCTGAGGCGCCGGTCGGCAGATTCCCACCGAACCCGTGGGGCACATACGACCTTTTTGGCAACGCTTCCGAATGGGTTCAGGATGTCTACCACCCGAGTTATAGCGGCGCGCCCCGAGACGGCCGGGCCTGGGAGCAGGAGATCGGTCCCATTTCAGAACGAAAACGAGTCGTGCGCGGGGGCTCATTCGCTGATCCGGGATCGAAACAGAGGGTTTCCGATCGAGTCAACCGTCGTCCCGACGAGGTCCACCGGGGCACCGGATTCAGGTGCGCAACCGACTGATCTGACGATCCGCCCTTCGAAAGCGCGTGATCAGAGACCGGTCTTTTCGAGGATCCGATCGAGGGCCTCGATCTCGCCGCGGGTGGTGTAGAAATGCGGCGAAAAGCGCACGTATCCCTGGCGGACCGAGACCGCGACCCTTCGTTCGATGAGCCGCCTTCGGGCATCCTCGGGACCGATGGACGGGTGGCGGGCGGCCACGATCCCTGCGATGGGATGGCCGGACCCGGGGGAGAAGACATCCCAACCGTGAGCGAGCAGGACCCTCGTCAGCAGTCGTGCCGTCATTTCGACTCGCGACTGGATGTTCTCGCGATCGACGGCCGCCACGAGGTCGAGACCGGCGGCAAGCCCCGCGACCCCGACATCATTGCTCGCTCCAGGCTCGAACCGCCGTCCGTCGGCGCGGTACTCGAGACGGTGGAGAAAGAAATCGCGCGGGGCCAACGCCACGTTGCGCCAGCCCGAAACAACTGGATGCAGCTGCTGACGTAGATCGGGGGTGGTAGCCAGGAGGCCGGCGCCTTCCGGTCCCAACAGCCATTTGTGGCCGTCGGCCACGACCGCGTCGACTCCAAACGTCCCCATGTGCATCGGCAACACGCCGAGACCCTGGATGGCATCAACCACAAGCAGAATGCCCCGTTCCCTGCAGATGCCCCCGAGTTGAGCGAGCGGGGCGATCCAGCCGCTGTGGAAAGCGACCCACGAAACGGTCACCAGGCGCGTACGGTCGCTGATGTGCTCCTCGACCTTCTTCGGGCTGACCCGTCCATCGGGCTGGGGGAAGCGAACGACTTCGACACCACGCCTCGCCAGCCCGAGCCATGGAGAAACATTGGCCGCAAATTCCTCGCTGCCGACCAGCACCTCGTCTCCGGGCTCCCAGTCGAGACCCTCGGCGATCAGCGACAGGCCTTCGGATGTGCTGTGAACGATCGAAACGTCGTCCGGTTGGCACCCGATGAGCTGGCTTCCGAGGTGGCGGCACGAGAGCAGGTTGTTGCGCCACTCGCGGTGTTTCTCGTGGCCGGTCTCCTCCTGTTCCGTGATGCGCTGCCGCATGGCCTCGGCCACCGATGACGGGAGCGGGCACACCGCAGCGTGGTCCAGATAGAGCACATGCTCGCGGATCGGGAACTGAGGGAGCCACACGCCGAGATCGAACGCCATGTCGTGATCATACCGTGGTTGACATTCGTTCCTGTTCATTGTGGCGCAGTCGTCCCGCCTGCGTGTGCGGCCGGGGCGGCCGCACCACGAGCCTTCAACGACGTCCTTCAGGGGTCCGGCATCCCGATTCTCTCGGCTGCATTGCCCGTGAGTGCCCCCTTTGAGGATATTTGCGACCGAAACATCCGCTCGTGTCGATGATCAGCCATCGCAAAATCCTCAAAGACGGCACGTCTGGTGAACGCGAGCAACCCCCAATCGTGTCATTTCGACCGAGCGAGTGAAGCGAGCGAGCGGAGAAATCTCTAGTCGGAGAGTCCCCTCTGGTCAACGTGAGCATCTCGCCTCGAGTGGCGTCAAGCCCCAAGCCCCAAGCCTTTACACGTTTGGCATCAAATGGATGCGCTGGATCTGCAGCAGACCGACCTTGGCCAGTGCATCCGGATCGCGGAGCGCGAGCGGGATGAGGTCGCTTTCGGGAATGCCCGACTCGATCATCGCGGGCCCGCGCAGGAGACCGTGGCCGCACGCGCGCCCCGTGGGTTGGGCGCGGTCGCTCATCTTTCGCGCCAGATCGACAAGGACGCGCCAGTTCTCGGTCGGAAAATTTGGTTGGCTCGACAACGGGTATACGACATAACCGACCCTGGTCCGGAGATTCGCAGCGAGCAGGATGTCCGAGTCGGCGGCCATCGCCAGAAAACGTTGACTGACAACGTAGGTGTGCTCGGGGTCGAGGTCGCGGAGAATCGCCAGATGCTCCTGGTCGCTGAGCCGGATCGGAATGTCGGAATCCCTGATGACATCCCTCAGCAGGGCCTGGACGTGATCGCTGATTTGCGAAACGCCTCCGAGCGGCGCCGGAAACCAGTCGCCCTTGATCGGTTCGAGCCGAACACAGTAGAGACCGAGACACGTCCCCGGCGAACGATCGGGGGATCTTGAACTCGTGACCATCGCTCGGCGTTGGGCCAGACGAAGCTCATATGGCAGGAAGACCTGCAGGAATTCTTGGCCGGCGATCGGGATGTCTGGCTGGTTGGCTGGTTGCTCGCTCATCGATCGATGTTCGCAGAAAACCCCTTGGCCGTCAACGAGCCGAAGTGGCTCAGGTCATATTTGTCCTGAATACCCGCGGCCCGAAGGAGCATGGGAGTTGCTGGCGGCCTTCCGGCTTCGCCCGCATATCGCTGCCGGCGGCGGGTTTGGGAGCAGGGGAGACACGATCCTTATCACGTTTGAATATAAAGATTTGTCATTTCGACCGAGCGTAAGTCACGGCGAAGTCCGTAGGACGAAGCCGGTAGCGAGTGGAGAACCCTGTGTGGCTCCC
>JASJGQ010000160.1:0-4613 GCA_033791425.1 Acidobacteriota bacterium | reverse complement strand
TCTTTTCCACTCTTTGCCACGCTTGCCTCCGATCGACCTCGCAACCGCCATCGCTCCTCACGCCGCCTTGTGTTCTGCAGTCCGTGCTTGATTGTACGCCTCCACCACCCGCTGACCGATCTCTCTGATCTCGGCCGAATCGTGATTTTCCGTCCACACCGTATCGCTCCCGGGAGCGATCCAGTCGCCCTGGCCATCCCAATCCTCGGAGTGGACCACGATCGCAGAACTGCATCCGGCAAACCGCGCTGCATTTACGGCGGAGCCGACGTCAGGGGTGGCGCCACCGCTCAGAGCGTACGTCACGAAAACGTCTCCGAGACGCTGTTCGACTTCACGCACGAGCCTGTGAATACCAGGATTGAAGAGGCTCTTCACACCCGGCGGGAAGACGATCACCAAACCGCTCCTATTCGAACTATCACTGAGGAAACCACTCTGTTTCATGAGCTACCTCCTGTCGCCATCGCGCTGCCGTTCAACTCGTGTCTCGGGCTTTTCGAAACATTTTTGGCCAGCCAACGCCGGGTGGCCCAATGGCGCCACGAAAACATCAACCTGAGTACGACCCGGACCGCCGGATCGGCGATCCATCGCGGGAACCCACCGGGCGCACGGAACCAAACCGTGTCGACCAGCCTCGAGCTTTCCGGGGCGAGGCTTTTCATGTCGTGTCGGTGCACCCAGTAGGGAAAGGGTGCGTCGAGCGCGATGTCCGTGAAGGATCGTTCCGGCTCGACATTGCAGTGCAGAGCGACCCACCGTTTCCGCAGAGGCCACGCCCCGAGCGCGAATTCGACCACCGAGCCGTTGCTGACGCCTTCGCCGCGATCACGGACTGCGAAGCCCGAAAATGGAGGCGCGAGCACATCAAGCGCATCATCATGCATGTGAAAGGACCACAAGTCTGCGGCCGAAACCTGGAAATCCGACGCCATCTCGAATCGTGTCGCGCGCATCAGACCTCCTCTCAGGTTTTCGCGATCTCCGTTCGTTCGACCTGCACAATCGATAGTCTATCAATTTTATTTCTAAGATTTTTCCCCGCATCGTCCGGCCACCTTCTCCGAACCGTGGAATATTCGGCGGCCGGCTCCCGCTCTGCCCATGGGCAGTGCGAGATGATGATGCGCCGCGCCATTTCCCAAAGTAGACTCAACGCAGCCAACGAAAGAATTCAGACGCTTCCAAGTCCCCCGCGCCCGCCGGCGGTTCGGGTCAGCCGAGAAGGAGTCGATCCGTGAGTGACCAACCGGAAACACCAGACCAGTTCCCACAAGCTCGGATGCGGGCGGCAAACGCCGCGCCGATACAGGAGGATGGTTCCTGGGTGCTGTACTGGATGATTTCCGCGAGGAGGGCTCGTTTCAACTTCGCTCTCCAGCGCGCTGCCGATTGGGCCCGCCACCTCGGCAAACCTCTGCTGGTCTTCGAGCCTTTGCGGTGCGGATATCGGTGGGCCTCGGACAGGTTGCATCAGTTCGTGATCGATGGGATGACCGACAATGCCGAGGCCTTTTCGAATCGCCGTACCGCGTACCTCCCCTACCTGGAGCCCGAACCCGGCGCCGGTCGCGGATTGCTCGCGGCCCTCGCCGAAGATGCCGCGGTTGTCATTACCGACGATTTCCCGACCTTTTTTCTCCCAAAGATGGTGGCGGCGGCGGCGGCCAAACTCTCCGTTCGGCTCGAGGCAGTCGACAGCAACGGCCTTTTGCCGATGGCCGCGGCCGACCGTGAATTCAAGACGGCGTACTCTTTCCGCAGGTTCCTTCAGAAGAACCTGCTCAGCCACCTCGAACACGTGCCCCTCGAGGACCCGTTGGCAGACGACCTCCCGCCTCCAGCGGCGAAGCCCACCGCTGTCACGACCGGTTGGCCATCGCAGGCGCAACGTCTGTTCGATGGCAAAACGATCGACCTCGGCACCCTGCCCATCGACCACACCGTCTCGCCTACCAAGCTGCGGGGCGGCTCGGTCGCTGCCGGCGCCGTCCTCGCCAGGTTTCTCGAGCAACGGCTCGATACCTACAACGACGAACGCAACCGACCCGAGGTGGAGGGCTCGAGCAGTCTCTCGCCATACCTTCATTTCGGCCACATTTCGAGCCACGAGATCTTCCTCAAGATCATGCGCCGCGAACGGTGGAGCGCGGAGGATGTGGTGCCGCCGGCCAACGGCCGCCGCGCCGGTTGGTGGGGCGTCAGCGAAAACGCCGAGGCCTTTCTCGACCAGGTCATCACCTGGCGGGAACTCGGGTTCAACGTGTGCTCCCAACGACCCGATCACGACCGCTGGGAGAGCCTGCCCGATTGGGCCCAACGCACCCTCACCGAACACGTTCTCGACACCCGCGACTACACCTACAGCCTCGACGAGTTCGCCGCCGGCGCCACCCACGATCCGCTGTGGAACGCGGCCCAGACCCAACTGGTTCGCGAGGGCACCATCCACAACTACCTGCGGATGCTGTGGGGAAAAAAGATTCTCGAATGGACCTCGGAGCCCCGCGAGGCCCTCGAGGTGATGATCGAACTCAACAATCGATTTGCCCTCGACGGCCGCGACCCCAACTCGTATACGGGCATTTTCTGGGTCCTCGGCCGCCACGACCGGGCGTGGGGGCCCGAACGTCCGGTCTTCGGCAAGATCCGCTTTATGTCGTCGGCCAACACCGCCAGGAAATATCGGGTCCGGGACTACCTCGAAAAATTTGGAGAAAACTCATGAAGATCCTTGTCACCGGAGCCACCGGCTATATTGGCGGCCGTCTCGTTCCCCTGCTGCTCGAGAAAGGCCACCAGGTTCGGGTGATGGTCCGCGACCCGGCGCGAGCGGCAGGACGATCGTGGTCGTCACAGGTCGAGATCGTCCGCGGCGACGTTGAGGACCCCTCCACGCTCGTTGGGGCCGTGTCCGGGGTCGACGCCGCCTACTATCTCGTCCATCTCATGGGCACCGGCGCAGACTTCGTCCAGAGAGACCGGGCCGCGGCCCACAACTTTGTCGAAGCAGCGAAAGATCTCGACCACCTGATCTATCTCGGTGGCCTCCTGCCCGAGGCCGTTGACATCTCCGACCACCTCTCAAGCCGTGCGGAGGTCGGAGAGATCCTGCGCGCCGCGCTGCCGGCAACCGAGTTCCGTGCCGGACCGGTGATCGGGTCGGGCTCGGCGTCGTTCGAGATGGTTCGCTACCTTACCGAACGACTGCCGGCGATGATTGCGCCGAAATGGATTCTTAACCAGGTCCAACCGATTGCCGTTCGCGACATCCTGCAGTATCTGGTCCTGGCCCTCGACCGCGGCCCGTCCGGAATTTACAACGTCGGCGCCGATCCCCTCACCTTCAAGGGCATGATGCAGGAGTTCGCCGCAGTGCGCGGCCTCCGGCGTTTGATCATCCCCGTACCGGTCCTCGCTCCCCGTCTCGCGGCGTTGTGGGTTGGCCTCGTGACCCCGATTTCAAACCGGCTCGCCGTGCCCCTGATCGAGGGCGTGACGCACCCTGTCGTGGCCGACACGTCGAGGGCGCTCAAAGATTTTCCCGAGGTGACACCGCTCTCTTACCGTGACGCCGTGGCTCGCGCGCTGCGCCAGACGACGGAAAACGCGGTGGCGACCCGCTGGTCGAATGCCCTCGGTAACACCCCCGGGTTCGAGCTGACCCAGGAGGAGGGCCTGATCCGGGAAATCAGGAGGTTCCACACCACCGCCTCCCCTGAAGCCACTTTTCGCGCCTTTGCTTCGCTCGGCGGTGCCACAGGCTGGCTCTTCTGGAACTGGGCGTGGTCCCTCCGCGGCCTCATGGATCAGATGGTCGGTGGGCCCGGACTGCGGCGGGGCCGGCGTCATCCCACTGACCTCGAACCGGGTGATGCGGTCGATTTTTGGCGGGTCGAACGCGTCGAACCTCCCCACCTGCTGCGGCTGCGCGCCGAGATGAAGGTTCCTGGGCGTGCCTGGCTGCAGCTCGAATCCGAACCAGAGGGGGACGGCACAATGTTGAGCCAGTCCGCCATCTTCGAGCCCTTCGGCCTGGCCGGGCAGCTCTACTGGAACCTTCTCTACCCGGTGCACAAGATCATGTTCTCCGGGCTCGCAAAACGACTCGCGAAACGCGCAGAATCAGGAGTCGGTTGCTGAATGTTCGTATCCGACCTTTCTTCCCGGCAGCTCATCGAGGCCCCTCTCGATGAAGTCTTTGAGTTCTTTTCCAACGCCATGAATCTCGGGCGTCTGACGCCTCCCTGGCTGAAGTTCGAAGTTCTGACACCCGCCCCCATAGCGATGGCTGCCGGCGCTCTCATCGACTACCGGCTGATTTGGCGGGGTGTGCCACTCCGCTGGCGGACCGAGATCGAGGTGTGGGAGCCTCCATTTCGCTTTATCGATCGGCAGATCCGCGGGCCCTACAGACTGTGGCGGCATGAGCACCTCTTCGAGGAGCATCGGGGCGGCACGATGGTCGAGGACCGGGTCGCCTACTCAGCCATCGGCGGTCGCCTGGCGCACGCCCTTGTCGTCACCAGGGATGTGGAGACGATTTTTGCTTATCGGCGTGAGGCGCTGGGCGCGATATTTTCTAAGAAATAAGGAAGGGGATCCGACTT
>JASJGQ010000159.1:0-6800 GCA_033791425.1 Acidobacteriota bacterium | reverse complement strand
CGTCGCTGCCGGCGGCGGGTTGGGGAGCAGGGGAGCAGGGGAGCAGGGGAGCAGGGGAGCAGGGGAGCAGGGGAGCAGGGGGACGCGCTCCTTATCATGTTCCGTTCCAAGACTGTCATTTCGACCGAGCGATAGGCACGGCGAAGTCCATAGGACGAAGCCGGCAGCGAGTGGAGAAACCTGTGCCGGCTCCCTTTCCCCTTTTCTCCTCTGCTCCTCGCCCCTCTGCTCCTCCGCCCCGTGTTATAAGAGGCTTGCAGTCACGAGGGGAGCAGCAACCATGTCGGAGTTTCGGGTCGAACACGATTTGTTGGGGGAAAAAGAGGTTCCGGCGGATGCCTACTACGGGATCCAGACGGAACGCGCCATCGAGAATTTCCATATCACCGGCGTACCGATCAGCCAGTATCCCGAGCTCATCCGGGCGCTGGCCATGATCAAGCTCGCCGCTGCCCAGGCCAACCACGACTGCGACAACCTGAGGGACGAGGCCCTGCGCGGCATAGAGGGCGCTTGCCTCGAAATCATCGACGGCCGGCTCCACGACCAGTTCCCGGTGGACGTCATTCAGGGGGGCGCCGGGACTTCGACCAATATGAATGCCAATGAGGTCATCGCCAACCGCGCCCTCGAACTGATGGGCCACGCAAAGGGCGAATACCGATTCTGCGACCCTCACGATCACGTCAACCGTTCGCAATCCACCAATGACGCCTATCCGAGCGCTCTCCACGTGGCGATTGCTCTCGCCAACACCCGACTCATCGAGGAACTTGCGGCGCTGGTCGCCGCCCTTCGCGACAAGGGAGAGGAGTTCGCCGGCGTGCTCAAGATGGGCCGCACCCAGCTCCAGGACGCGGTGCCGATGACCCTCGGTCAGGAGTTCGACGCCTGGGCCGAGAGTCTCGAGAATGAAATTGATTCATTGGCCGATGTCGAGGAGACTCTGCTCGAAGTCAACATGGGGGGCACCGCGATCGGCACCGGTCTGAACGCTCCCGATGGCTACGCCGAGCGCTGCGTCGAGCATCTGGTCGAGATCACCGGCAAGAACATCCGCCTCGCTCCGGATCTGGTGGAGGCGACCCAGGACACCCAGCCCTTCGTGCTCTACTCGTCGGCCCTCAAGAGCCTCGCCATCAAGCTATCGAAGATCTGCAATGACCTTCGGCTCCTGTCATCGGGCCCCCGCGCGGGCTTTAACGAGATCAACCTTCCTCCGATGCAGCCGGGGTCGTCGATCATGCCGGGCAAGGTCAACCCGGTCATACCCGAGGTCGTCAACCAGGTCTGTTTCCGGGCCATCGGCAATGACCTCGCGGTGACGCTTGCCGCTGAGGCTGGCCAGCTCCAGCTCAACGTCATGGAGCCGGTGATCGCAGACTGTATTCTCGAGTCCCAGACCATGTTCATGAATGCCGCCGGTACGCTCCGGGTCCATTGCGTCACCGGCATTACTGCGAACGAAGACGTGTGCCGCGAGTATATCGAACGCAGCATCGGAGTGGTGACTGCGCTCAACCCGGTGCTCGGCTATGACGTCACTACCGAGCTCGCCAAGCAAGCCCTTGCCACAGGCCGCGGTATCGTGGAGTTGGTGCGCGAAAAAAAGCTCCTCTCCGAGGAAGAGCTCGAGGCCGTGATGGACCCGGCTCGGATGATCGGCACCCGTAAGAGCCGGCATCGGTCCAAGAGCTGAAGCGCGGCCACAACGGATGTCAGGCATGCCGCTGCATGCAGCCCGTTTCCGCGCGCCTTTCCAAAGTGGGCAGCCCAATTCTCACAGCGTCGTTGCCCGTGAGTGCCCCCTCCGAAGAATTTGCGCCCGAAGCGCCTGCTCTTGTCGAGGGCTGGCGACCGCAAATTCGTCGCAGACGGCACGTCCGGTCAGCGCGGGCAGGGTGTCGTTCATCGGAAAAGACCACTGGATCCGGCATCAGAAATCTGCGTCCATCTGCGTGATCAGCGGTTTCTTCGAACGTGGGTGGACGGAAAATCCGAAATCCGAAATCCGATTTTAAGGCCTACACCGCCTGCACGTGGTAACGGTCGCCCTCCATGTGACGCTCCACCACCTCGACGGCCTGCCGCCATTCTTCGCGAGTGATCGGCCGGTTGAGATCGGAAAACGCAGGAGACCGCGGCACTCGATGGGCCGGCCGGTACTGGGCGAGCAACGATACGGCGATGGCGGGTGACAGCTTTGTTGCCAGCCATTGCAGGTTGTCCTCGATGCCTGCCAGGTTCCCGGGAAGCACGAGCATCCGAACCAGGAGACCACGCCGCAGCTCGCCTTCGGGGCCGATTTCCCAACCTTTGCCGACCTGGCGGAACATCTCAAATAACGCCTCTCGCGCCCGTTGCGGATAGTTGTCGACACCAGACAAACGGCAGCCCGCGGCCGGCTCGGCGTACTTGAGGTCGGGCATCCAGATATCGACCACGCCGTCGAGAAGTCGCAGAACCTCTACCGAGTCATAGCCATTTGAGTTGTAAACGATCGGGAGCGAGAGACCCCGTCGGGCTGCGATGTCGAGCGCCCGCACGAGCTGCGGTGCCTGGTGCGTCGGCGACACCCAGTTGATGTTGTGGCAGCCGCGATCTTGAAGCTCGACAAAAATCGCGGCCAGATCTTCATCTGCGAGTGCGGTTCCCGAAAAGTCGCACGGTTGTTGCGAGATGTCGTGGTTCTGGCAAAAGGCGCAGCGCAGATTGCAGTTGGCGAGGAAGACGGTTCCCGATCCGCGGCAGCCGGAGATAACCGGTTCTTCGCCGTGGTGGGGGTTCCACGAAGCGACGACCGCGTCGGCGCCGGTCCCGCACTCGCCGACCTCATGTCGGCGATCCACGTGGCACTCCCTCGGGCACACGACGCAGTCGGTGAGCAGGGCATCCAACCGCGCCGCGCGGTCGGCGAGCTCGCCGCTTCGCGCTAGGCGAACGTAGCCTGCGCGCCAGGCTCTGGTGGCGGTCGTCATCGCTGTGCCAGACGCCCGTCTCGCCAGAGATAGACTGGCCTGTCGCCGGCAATGACGGGGATCGCCGGATCGTCCGCATCGGCCTGTATCACCAAGAACGGGGCGTCAGTACTGAAATCCAGCATCCGCGAGGCCTCGGCCCAGCCCTCCCACTCGTCCGGTGCAAGAACGACGAGCGCCCGCTTCGGTGAGATGTCTTCAAACTGTTCTTCCAGCGATCCGTCGACCCCGTTGTAGCCGCGATACAGCGAAAGCCTATTCGGCAGGATCGCACCGGCCGGCAGAGAGAGGGCGAAAAAGAGCCCGAACGCTGCGATCACCGGGACCTTCTTTTCGCTGCCCTGCCCTCGATCACCTCGACCTGCAAAAACAAAGAAGCCGCGAGCTGTGAGTAGGAAAAACGGTGCAAAGACCTCGAAGTGATACCTGGGCCCGAACCCGTGCATCCCATGCCCTCGAGTACCAACGTAGGCCACCGCGGCGCACAGGACCATCGCCGCCAACAGCCAGTCGGAAAGCCGTGTCCTTTTGGTGATCAGGGCGACGACAGCCGGGGCGAAGGCGAGGGCGATCACCCAGGGGCCGTGGAACCACTCCCATCCCCAACCGGTCAGGGCGGCGCCGCTCGATGTGAGCAGGGCATCCAGGTTTCGCAGTCCGAATGGGATGTTTGCGGCCCCGAACATCGAGCCGTGGGCCAGCGAATAGGGAAAGGAGAAGGCGCTGCCCGTAATCAGTCGATTGGCGACGAGGGTCGGGAACGCAGCGAGGGCAAAACCACCGGCAAATGGAGCGATCGTCCCGCTCAATCGGAGGTGGTTCCCGGAGGGGCGCGTCCCGGTGAATGCCAGTGCGAGCATGGGGAGCGCCACGGCGACCGCAGTCAGCGGGCGGAGGCCAAACGCGGCGCCGAGAGCAAGTCCGGCGGTTGCGGCGTTCAACCAGCCCCGGGAGCGGCGTGCGCGTAGGGCCATCACCAGGGCGGTGAGGACCAGGGTCGCGGCGAAAGCGTGCGAGAGCAGGCTGCCAAAAATCAGCCGTGCCATCGGCGAGATCACACCGAGGGTGGCGGCCACGAGACCGAGCGCCGGACTGTGGAGCTCTCGCCCGGCGAGAAAGAGCAGCACCACATAGACGCCTCCGAGCAACGGCGCGATCAGCCACGGCATCCCCGTCGCAACACCGACCGCAAGGAGGGCCGGCCATCCGGGAGGATAGTGTGCAAGCCAGCGCTCTCCGTCAACGTAGGTGAACGGAACGGACAGGTGGTCCTGGAAGGGCGCTGCCTTCGCCCAGAGGCCTCCATCGAGAATCCAATCGGCCTGGAGGAGGTACACCACCTCATCGGGCGTGTGGGGCAGCGCCTCGAGAACATCATGGGCAACCCACCCTGACAATCCGACGGCGGCAACCACTAGCGCCGTCACCAACCCGCCAGCGGGCCCTCCCCGTGACACCGCGGGCTGGGGGCTCGCCGACGATCGCGCCTGAAGCAGACTGAAGATCGCGAGCAGGAAACAGGCCACAGCCCCTGACCTGGCGATCAGAGCGGCAATCGCGCCTCCATCCGCCAATGGCGTCGGGTCGATACTGGTACTGCCGAGGTCCCTGCCGTCGGCGCCGCGAATGTAGAAGTCGTTGTTGATCAGACCCCGGCGAATCGAGATCGAGGTGGTCGGATCTCCGTGCAGCGCCACCGTCAGGTCGTGGAGAAACCTCCCGCGAAGACCAACCTCGAGGGTGAACACACCGCTGGCGTCGACATCGTGTCGCCATACGCTGCTCATGCCGGCGCGTTCATCGATCTCCCAATCGCCCAGGGGTACGACAGCGCCAGGCGCAATGTCGAACCGGTGCGGCAACGCCTCGCTCAGCACCACACCCGAATCGTCGGACACCGTGATCCGCCGACCGCCGGGCGGATCGATGGAGTCCATGGCGATGATTTCGACTGCGGTCAGACGCCGAACAGCCTGCGGCACCGAAAGGGTGGTGCCTGCGACCTCGACATGAACTTGCCCGCCGTCGGAGTGGATTTCGACGCTAGTGGAGCGATCGACAGCGAACGAAAGCAGGGCGAGTGAAGCGGCCAACACCAGCCAGCCGGCTGTTCTTCGCATCGTGTCTCCGAAGTCAGGGCTCGGTGACGACAAGAGGCTGGGATCCATGGCCTCAGTCGTGGAACATCACGCGTCGGATCTGATGCAGCATGTAGAGGAGCCTGAGCATCCACTCCTCATCGCCTTCGCGGCGGATCAGCTCTGCCACCCGGATCTCGTCGCCCTCGATGCTGCGCAAGATCCTCTGCTGCCTGCCCGAGAGTTGCAGGTCAGCGGGGATGGCGCCAGGCAGACGAACCACCCAAAAATTGAGTTTGCTCTCCATAAAGCGCCGGATGACGACCAACGGCATGCGTTCCTGGACACCTTCGTGGATCAGGGTGTGGGCGCGAAGATTGAGGGGCAGGCCGGTCTCCGCCACCGGCGCGTCCACATACAGGGCGAAGCTGCCGCTGATCCAGCTGAAGAGATCAAGAATTCGGTTGCGGACCTGCCCGCTCAGTTGTTGAAAGAGCTCGTTTGGAGTGCACGCCCCCAACTCCAGAAGGGCTTCCGAAAAGCGCAGACCCTTGCGGGCGGCAAAATCGAGGACCTCTCCATGTTGTTCACGCGACAGCATGCCCTGCGCGACAAGGTACTCGCCGAAGAGCTCGCTTTCGACATTGGAATTGGCGAACACCGGGTTGCCGGCCTCGATTTCAATCGACTTCTCGACCGGGGCGCGACGAAAGTCGAGGATGCCGGAGATCTGGCCTTCGTTGATCTCGTGCAGCAGCCGGACCAAAGAGACTTCCTGGAGCGAACCCACGCGCGTCGGCGTCGGGGGACGCTTCTCCTCGATGCCGAGGGCGGGGACCGCCACCGGGCCGGCACCCCGTTCGGCAAAAATATTGAGTGGGTTCAGACCACTGACCTCGGTGACTTCGGATGCAGCGGCGGCCGGCTGTTCGGCCTCGAACTGGTCAGCCGTCGCCAGCAACTCGAGCTCAACTTCTTTGTCACGCGCCTCTTCAGTGTCGATGTCGTCATCGAATAGGGCGCGCATGAACGTGGCGATCTCAGCCTCGGACATCGGAGTTGAGGAGTCATCGAATCTGTTGGCGAGATCCATCGCAAATTCGAGCGCGGTGGGGAAGCGCTTGTTCGGATCCACCTCGAGGGCTCGGTGGAGCACTGCCCGCAGCGGCTTGGGAATCGGTTTGAATCGGTTGCGATCGAACTCGCCCTTGCGGATGTCGAGCAACATGGCCATTTCGTTCGGCCCTGATCGGAGCGGCTCCATCAGGAGCATTTCCGCAAAGCAGATGCCGAGCGAGAAGAGATCGGAACGGCGATCCACCTCGCGAGCGTAGGCGGCTTCCGGACTCAGATAGCGGACCTTGCCTTTGATGATGCCGTGTTCGGTGTGTTCTTCGCGGTCTCGGGCGCGCGCAACGCCGAAATCGGTGAGCTTGATCTCGCCGTTATAGGAAATGAGGATGTTCCGTGGGCTGACGTCGCGGTGGACGATCTCCTGCGGCTGGCCGTCCGGTGATCGAAACTCGTGCGCAAACTGCAGCCCCGAACACACGTCGGTAACGATCTTGGTCGCGAGCCGCCAGGGGCATCGGCGCTCGAGCTTGATCAGCCGCTGGAGGACTCGGAAGAGGTCCCTTCCCGGCACGTACTCCATGGCGATATAGGGAAGCCCGTCGGCCTCGCCCAGGTCGTAGATCTGGACGACGTTGGGGTGCACCAGCCGCGAGGCGATTTTCGCCTCATC
>JASJGQ010000158.1:0-5714 GCA_033791425.1 Acidobacteriota bacterium | reverse complement strand
ACCGACGGAACCGAGACCGGCACCACCATTTTCCTCGACATCAATCCGACGGGCTCGAGTGCACCCGGAAACCTGACCCCGGTGGGGGACAAACTTTTCTTTACGGCATATGACGGAACCAATGGTTTCGAACTCTGGGTTTCGGACGGCATCACAGGAGGCACCACCGAAATGGTCGCTGACCTGTCGAACGGTGTCGGCTCGTCGTTTCTCTACAATCTCGCCGCTTTCGGCGACATCCTCGCCTTCACCTTTGACGACGGCGTCAACGGTGAGGAGCTCTGGACCTCGGACGGCACATCGGAAAACACCGCCATGGTGAAGGACATCTGGGAAGGCTCTTCCGGATCCGCGGTCGGCAATCTCACAGTCGCCAATGGTCTGCTTTTCTTTGGCGCCAACGACGGTGCCCTCGGGCACGAGTTATGGGTTTCGGACGGGACCTCGGACGGGACGCTGTTGGTGTGCAACGTTGCCGATTTCTGGAGCGTCGAGGGACCAACCGGCCTCACCGTGGCTGGAGACCAGCTCTTTTTCCAGGCTGACTCTGAAGCCGGCCGTGAACTGCACGTGGTCAACACTACCGACATCGTGATCCAGCCGACGCTGCCCACTGCGAGCGGAGATCTTCACACCGAAACGGTCCTGACCTTTACGACCGGCGGCTCGGTATCTCTCAAAAGTGCCGACGTCCAGTATCGGTTCTATTGGGGTGGGGACGATGTCTACAGCGACTGGCTCGACGTCGGCGTGACGTCTGCCGACCACTCCTGGGACGAGGCAGGCACCTACGCTGTCTTTGCCGAAGCACGGTCGGTTACCAACCCGACGACAGTGCTTTCCTGCCCATCCAGCGAACGGGAAGTCACCCTGACATTCAACGAAGTGATTGCGGTCCCCGACGTCAGCGGGCCGACCCAAGGTGGAGTTGGAGAAATCCTGGAATTCACAGTCCTCGGCGAGTCTTCCCTCGGCCATCCGCTCGAGTACAAGGTCGTCAGCTGGGGCGACGGTGACAGTATCGATTGGACGAACCTTGACTCTGAGACCAACACGGTCGAACTCTCACACGCATGGGACTCTGCCGGGACACACAATGTCCAGATTCACATACGTTGTCGAGAACACCAGGGCGACGCCATCAACTGGGTGGACTTCGATGTCGAAGTTTCGGGAACTGTCGACGAAGATATTTCCGAGCCCGTGTGGCACGGTCCCACCTCGGGTTGGACAGGCCACCCACGCCACTTCACCCTCGAGGGCGACTCAAACACAAACCATCAACTGCAGTATTACGTTGACTGGGGCAACGGGACCATCATCGACTGGGTGAATTTTCCGGTAGGTCGTACGGTAGAACTCAGTACCGTATGGCAGGAACAAGCCAACCCCTACTACATCGACGTTCAAGTGCGTTGCGCGATCCACGGTGACGTACCCTTCGGATATTTGACCCCCACCATCGAGATCGTCGACGCGCCCGAAGGCGCTCTGTTCACCGACGGCTTCGAGTCCGGCACCACCGCCGCCTGGTAAGCGAAAGGAGGACGGCTCAATGAACGACGCGACCTACGAACTGGTCCACTCCCCCACCCCGAACGAACTGTCGGAGGCTGTCAGCGAAAGCATCAGCAAGGGTTGGTGGCCGATGGGCACCCCCTTCGTCCACGGCGACCGTTTTATCCAGGCCATGGTCCTCGAGCGGCCCTCCGACAAGCGTCTGCGCAAGACCACCGGCGACGGCTGATCAGCGGTAGCGCTCGAGCAGTCCGGTGCGCTCGTTGAACTCGTCGATCTGCCGGTCCCACGCCTCCCAGGCGTGGAAGTGGTTGGTCCAGTAGTCGTCGTCGTACCACTGGGCGTCGAGTTCTTCCACCGTCTTGCCCTGTTGCTCAACCCAGGTGAAGTACTTGAGATTGTGGATGCGTTTGCGGTCCCAATAGCCGAGCTCCTGGTAGTGGTCGATCGCGGCGCCCAGCAGGTAGCGTTCGTAGTGAACGGCCGCCGCAGTCTGCGAGTAGGGGCCGTGAATTTCCCGCTCCTCTTCGAGCCGCGATCCATACATCTCCAGAGAGTCGGTGGCCACGGTAAAGAGCATGTCGTCGGGACCCATCTCGAAGTACCTCGCCGTCTTGATGGCGGTCAGCACATTCGCGATACACGAGATCCCCAGCAGATCGAGTCGGTCGACGATCTCCGGATCGACACCGCGGTCCTTGAGGTATGTCCGGCCCTCGGGCTCGTTGAAGAGACGCATCAGCGACATGCAGGCCTCGTCATCGATACCGGTCACGGCGTCCATGTTTCTGATGTTGTGGATCCACGGCACGTGCTTGTCGCCGATGCCCTCGATGCGGTGCGCCCCATAGCCGTTGTACAGCAGGGTCGGACATTGGAGAGCCTCGGCCGCCACAACCTTGATCCTTGGATGCACCTCGCGGAGGTACTCGGCACAACCCAGCGTTCCCGCCGAGCCCTGGGTCAGACAGACGCCCGCGAACCGTGATCCGTCGTTCCGATTCGCTTCGAAGACTTCCTCCATCGCCCGCCCTGTGCACACGTAGTGCCACACGGCGTTACCGAACTCGGCAAATTGGTTGAGCACCACGACCTCGTCCCCGCGCTCGGCCTCGAGCTCCTTGACCTTGTCGTAGATCTCCTTGACGTTGGACTCCGATCCCGGGGTCGCAAAGATTTCCGAGCCGATCTCTTCCAACCATTCGAAGCGCTCGCGCGACATGCCCTCGGGCAGGACGGCAATCGACGGACAGGCCAGCAGGGCCGCATCGTAGGCGCCGCCGCGGCAGTAGTTGCCGGTGGAGGGCCACAGGGCCTTCTGGGTGGTGGGATCGAACGCCCCCCGCACCAGCTTTTCCACCAGCGGGCCGAATGTGGCTCCAACTTTGTGGGCTCCCGTCGGAAAATACTTGCCCACCAGCATAAAAATCCGGGCGTCCACACCGGTCAGCTCGCGCGGCAGCTCGAGGTAATTGACCCCACCAAACCCGCCACCGGTCTCTACCGGTTCGTTCTTCCAGGTGATGCGAAAGAGATTACGGGGGTTGAGGTCCCACAGACCGATGTCACTCAGCTCGGACCTGATGCCTTCAGGGACCAGGTTCGGGTCCACCATCTCGCGGTAGGTGGGGATGATGATGTCGCGTTCGCGGCAGCGGCGAACGGTGTTTTCGAGGACCTCTTCGGAACTTCTCATGAATTATCGGTCCTTTCCGGTATTCGATTTCGCACCGATCGGACTATAGTACACACTGGCCGTCAGAACGACGGGGAGGCGCCATGACCCGAGGCCGAAAATCACTCGAAGCAGCACGCATGTATGAGCAGCAAATGGTCCGGTTCCTGCGCGACTTGATCGCAATCCCAGCCGAGAGCTGCCGGGAAGGCGACCGTTGCGAACGGGTTCGCCGGGAGTACGAGAGCCTCGGTTTTGACGAGGTCTTCTTCGATGGTCTCGGCACGGTCGTCGGCCGCATCGGTTCGGGGCCGTTCAAAATCTTGTTTGACGGTCACATCGACTGTGTTGGGGTCGGCGATGTCGGTGCGTGGGACTTTGACCCCTTTGCCGGCAAGCACGAGGACGGCGAGGTCTGGGGACGGGGTGCGGTCGATGAACTGCCGGCCATCGCCGGCATGGCCTACGGCGCAAAGATCCTCAAGGACCGCGGCATGCCCGAGGGCGTCAGTCTCTATCTCACCGCGTCGGTCATGGAAGAGGATTGTGACGGCTACTGCATGCGCCATCTCATCGAGAACGAAGGCATCAGGCCCGACGCAGTGGTCCTCGGCGAGCCCACCGACCTCGCCGTCTTTCGCGGCCACCGCGGCCGGATGGAAGCCACCATCACCACCCACGGCGTATCCGCCCACGGCGCCCACGCAGAACGCGGGGTCAACGCGCTGTACAAGATGGCGCCGATCATGACCGACGTCGAGGCTCTCAATGGGCGGCTGGCGGACGATGCCTTTCTCGGCAAGGGCTCGATCATCGTCTCCTCGATCGAGTGCACCACGCCGTCGCTCAACGCGGTCCCCGACTCGGCCCGCATCTATATCGACCGCCGGCTCACCATCGGCGAGACCGTCGACAGTGCCATGGCTGAACTGCGGGCCCTCCCCCATCTCGGGGACGCCGAGGTCGAGCTTCTGACGTACGACGCAGTCAGCTGGCGCGGCACCCGGGCCCAACAGGACAAGTATTACCCCACCTGGGTTCTCGATGAAGACCACTCGCTGGTCCAGGGCGTGGCCGGCGCAGCCGCAGAGGTCCTCGGCACGCCGCCCGAGATCTCACGCTGGCACTTCTCGACCAACGGCGTCGCCACCATGGGGCTCTACGAAATCCCGACCGTCGGCTTCGCCCCAGGCCGCGAGGAGCTGGCCCACACCACACAGGAACGGGTCTCGGTGGAGGATCTGGTCAAAGCGACCGCCGTCTACAGTCTGATTCCTGAAGTCTTGGCTGAGCAGGAGAAATGAACCACAGAGACACAGAGTCACAGAGGGAATCACAGAGGGAATCACAGAGGGAACCAATACCCGACACGGTCAACGAAATCTCTCTGTGCGACTCTGTGCGTCTCTGAGCCTCTGTGGTTGTGCACGCCCCCGACGAAAGGAGAATTCGAAATGACAAGTGACGTACGAGGCAAGGACTTCATCACCACCCAGGACTGGTCGGTCGACGAGCTCAACCGGGCGCTGGATCTCGCGGTCGATTTCAAGGCCAAACGGGCCGCCGGCGAAGCGACGCTTGTGCTGTCGGGCAAGACCCTCTACATGATCTTCTTCGACCCCTCGACCCGCACCCGCAACTCCTTCGAGACGGGGATCACCCAACTCGGCGGCCACGGCATCTACCTGTCGCCCGACAAGATGCAGATCAGCCACGGCGAGAACGCCAAGGACACCGCCAACGTTCTGTCGCGCTACGGCGAGGGGATTGCCATCCGCCATTGCGCCTTCCGCGAAGGCAACGACTACATCCGCGAGGTGGCGGAGCACGCTTCGATTCCGGTGATCTCGATGCAGTGCGACGTCTACCACCCCTGCCAGATTCTGGCCGACATGATGACGATCCGCGAACGCTTCGGCCGCGACACCACGGGACTCAAGCTGGGCGTCGCCTGGACTTCGGCGCCCAACTACGTGCGGCCCCTGTCGGTTCCGCAGAGCCTGATTCTCATGATGCCCCGCTTCGGCATCGATGTCACTCTCGCCTGCCCGCCCGAATTCCGGCTCATGCCCGAGATCGAGGCCCAGGCGATGGCCAACGCCGAGGCGGCCGGTTCGAAGTTCGAAATCACCGAAAGATTCGAGGATGCCTTTACCGATGCCAACGCGGTGGTGCCGAAGTCCTGGGGACCTCTCATGACCACCCGGGACACCGCCGAGGGGCTGGCACTGATCGAGAAGTACCCGACCTGGCGGTGCGGCGCCGAACACATGGCGCTGGGAGCCGACAATCTGATCTACATGCACCCGCTGCCGGCCGACCGCGGTCGCGAGGTCACCGATGAGGTCATCGACGGCCCGCAATCGGTGGTTTACGACGAGGCCGAGAACCGGCTTCACGCGCAGAAGGCGCTGATGGCGCTCACCATGTGAGCACCAGTGTTTAGTTTTTAGTTTTTAGTTCCGGCCCGTCCTCCCACCGGCTCGCTTCTCCCTGGGCGGTTGAAGAAATGTGCTGTGGA
>JASJGQ010000157.1:0-8609 GCA_033791425.1 Acidobacteriota bacterium | reverse complement strand
GGAAAGGCGCCGACAACGGTGTCGTTGATCGCGCCGAGGACGGTACCGGTGGCGGTCACGAGCGGCACCAGAGCGGGTTGGTGGCGAAGCACCAGCACCCAGACGGCGAGCAGGACGAGTCCGGTGATCACGCCCTCCGCGAGCCACAGGGGCACGGTCTCGACGCCGTCGCTGCCGGAGACCACGAGTCCGAGACCGATCAAGATCGCCGAACCCGCGGCGAGCCGCCGTTGCCACCCGGAGGTGACGGCCTGGACGAGCGCGACCACGACCAGCATCAGAGCGGTGCCGGAGACCCAGGACGACAGGGGCCCCAGCGCAGCACCGAGCACCGGCAGGGAATCCGCCGCTCCGCCGAAATTCGGCCACGAGGGGAGTTTGGCCGGGGCCAGGAAGGCGCCCAACGCTCCGAGCCCGGACAACAATGCACCGAGCGCGAATCCGGCTGCTATGTCGCGGCCACGGGTCGATTCTGCAGGTCGAGGCAGCCACCGGTGGGCGAGGCCGATCAACAGGCTGGTGACCGCCGCGATCCCGGTGGTTGCGATGAGCCCGCCGATGACCACGATCGCCACCTGGAGCTTCCACGGTTGCGCGGTCATGAACTGCGATGTCCCGGTGCGGAAACCGTTGCCGAGACCGATGGCGCCGATCACTGCCATGGCGACAAAGAAGATGGCGAAGGTCGCCCGGTCGAAGCGTCCTCGGCTCCACCGAATGACCGCCAGTACCGCAGCGGCGAGAAACAGCAGCACCATCAGTACCACGCAGCTGATCTGGATGATCTGGGCGATGCCCTGTCGATTGCGGTGCTCGCGCTCCCAGTCCTCTGGAATGTGGACGTAGCGACCGGTCTCCACGACCTCATCCCCAGCGATGCGGACGGTGATGCGCGCCTCGCCGTTCTCGAGCGGATAGTCGACAGGGTCCTTGAAGACAAACGTCCAGTCGCGTCGTTCGGGCAGCTGTGACGGATCGGCCGAAACTTCCTCGAGGGTCTCGGGATTCATCCCGAGGTCGCTGCGGAGAACTGCCATGGCGACGACCCGTGCCTCCTCTTCCTCGAGCTGTGCCCCGGCGCGGCCTTCGGGGAGGCGATGGGTCGTCCGTTGCACCGCGCCGTCCGGCCCCACAAAAACCAGATATTCCTCCGCCCGCTCGGCGACGTCGCCCTCGAACTTCGCATATCGGACCATCCGCCTCGGCACCGGCAAAAAGTGTCCGAGGAGTTGGCGATAGGCTTCGGGCCCGCCTTCGTTCCAGATGAAACGGTCCTCGAGCCCGAGGGGCGCCTGGGCGTTGGCCAGCTCGCGCCACTCGTCGCCAAGCGTGACGCCGCCTTCCGCCAGCTGTAGGCGAGCGGCGGTTCTGGCCTCATGATCGGTGTTTTCGAGGACCGGTGCGTCGGGGCGGAAGTTCGAGGCCAGACCCCACACCACCAGACCGGCGATGCCGAGCAGCGGCAGAGCGGTCCGCAGCCGTGGCGAAAGACCACCGGCGGCGCTCTGCACCGTGGGTGCGGCGCGTTCGGGAGCCGGCGGCGGCACCCACGCCGCGTTGTAGTCCTCGGCGGGGACGGTGCCCCACGCGCCGGCGCGCCACCTCGCGCGCAGCACCACCCACAGTGGAATCAGGGTCAAGAGGATCACTAACGTGCGGCTGATCCAGATTCCGGGGGTGTCAGCCGCAAAGAGCGGCAGGGCGAACCACACGACATCGAATGCGAAGTGGAAGACGATCGCCGGGACCAGACCGAAGAGGAGGTACAGACCTCCAAAACCGAGGGCCGGGATGATCAGCTCGACCAGCCGCGCGTAGGCCGGCTGGGCCGGGTAGTTGGCATGACCGGCGCCAAAGATGACCGCCTGCAGGATCATGGCAGCGCTGATCCACAACCAGGTCTTGCCGAAGCGCTTGCCGAGAAGGGCGGCGCAGGCGAGCGGCACGGCTCGGAAGAGACACTCCTCCCAGAAACCCGCCTGTAGGGATATGGCGATTGAGGTCAGCCATGGAAAGATATTTGCCAGCACGTCGGGGTCGGTGAGGGCGCTCGAGGGGCTCCACCAGTCGAAATGTCGGGCGGTGAAGAGGTAGAGCCACACTTCGTAAGCAAAGAAAATTCCAATCAGGAGGTAACCTGTGATTGTCTGGCCGAGCATGGTGGGGGTTGATGCCACATCGCCGGACCACGACTTCCACAGCTGAATATGGCGCGGAAACGCCCTTCTGCCGAGGCTCTCGGCGGCGATGAAGGAGAGCGCGAGCACCGAGCCCATCCCGACCAATTGGGCCATCGCGATGGCGAACTGTTGAAGGGCGAAGGTCGTGGACGAGACCGCGGTGTCGTAGCCCATCCAAAGGAGCGGCCATTGATTGAGAACAACGAGGGCCTGCAGGAAGGCGATAAAGAGCGCCCACTTGAGGGCCGGTTTCCAGACGACCCAGCGTTCCTTGAGCAGGAAGAACAAACCGACGACGCAGCCGCCGGCCATGTAGAGGATGGCGATGGCAAATAACGAGCCGGTGGCGATGGCGTCGTTGGCCGACCGCATTTCCTGGTAGCGGAGACTGAAGGCCTCGGGGATCTTGATGAAGTGAGTGAGCTCGGTGAAGCGATCACCCGACACCGTGAGCCTGAGCCGATAGTGGCCTTCGCCGATCATCGCATCGGGCCGCTCGTAGACCAGGGTGTGGTCGGTGCGCCCGCCCGGCCGGACCTCGTGCGAGGCCTCAACCAGCTCGTACTCGCTGAGGTCGACGTCCCAGTCGGCGGCCACCGCAGCTTCGGCAAGCGCCTGTGCCGCGTCGGCCTCGAGGCTGGCTCCGGGCTCGTCCTCGGGCATCCTTTCGCGAAAGCCGTATTTCGTGCCGTTTGGTCGAAAGCGGATCAAAGTCTCGTTGGTCTCGCCCTCGCGAAACCGCCGCACTCGCCAGGCGTAGGGGGAGTAGAGATCGCCGGCGAGCATGGCCGTATAGGCCTCCTTGCCACCGGCCTCGAGCTCGACAAAGCTCTGGACCCGGCTATCGAGGCTGAACTGCACCGCCTGCCGTGCAGGTTCCGGAGGTCCCCAGCCGCGGCTTGTCGCGAGGTCGTCGGCCGCTGCCATCGCCGCGGCCCGGTCCATCGTGACGTTGAGAGTCACCAGAGGGAAGGCGAGTGCAAAATTCATCACCGCCCACGCAGTGCACAGGACCGAAATCAGGGTAAATGCGGCCCAGAACCAGGGCTTGCGAAACATCGGGAACCTCCTCAGAAACGACCAGTTTGACCGCCAGAGTGTAACCCATGAACCGGACCGAGAGTCGCCGAAACACGCTCGGGTGCCGCCCCTCCGGGGCTCGACGGTTTTTTGACGTTGATTCCTCGGGCTGACGCCCCGGGCTAATTTCTGCCGCCGTTCCGCGGCTCGTTTCCCGGCGCGTGCCGGCGGCGTGCAGGGGAGCAGGGGAGCAGGGGAGCAGGGGAGCAGGGGAGCAGGGGAGCAGGGGAGCAGGGGAGCAGGGGAGACGCGCCCCTTATCATGTTCGGATTTTAAGGAATGTCATTTCGACCGAGCGGAGCGAGTGGAGAAATCTCTTGCAGGGAAGAACCGTCACTTTCTCCGGCGTTCGACTGAACCCGGCTTTCACATCGCGCTTCCCGAGAGGAGCCACCCATCGCATTGTTTGCCCGAGCGGTGTGGGCGGATTGATGACGCGAGCCCAAACAATGCGACAAATGGCACCTCCACCTCACGCGGGCCGGTTTCCAGCGCGCGTGCCGGCGGCGGTGCCATTTTTGACATTGTCGGATGCTCGACCATTTGTGTCGGTGGCGCCTCTCGGGCAGACAATGTCAAGGGTGGCTCCGCACGGGAAGGACGTGCTGAAATTCGTGTCGGCGACGAGGTTTTAATATGACTGTCATCCCGACCGGAGGCCCACAGGGCCGTAGTGGAGGGATCTCCGGGTCGGGTTGTCTTTGAGGCTGTTTTTAGAGTGGGGCGGAGATCCCTCCGCTCACTCGCTCCGCTCCCTCGGTCGGGATGACAGGATTGGGACGTCAAACCCTCAAAACCGCCCACAGCGCGAGTGCGAGCACGACGTAGAAAAAGTGCCACTCGGCGTGTTTGAAGAATGGCCGCGCGCGGTCTGAATCGATGCTGTGACGGAAAATCGTTGCCGCCAGCAGGACCGCCGCCACCATGCCGAAGAGGGCGGCCAGACGGACGTCCCACGGCGCCAGGGCGGCAAACACGACGGAGTTGATGCGGTGCGGCTGGATCAGCCGCTTCCAATACGCAGCCACCACCACGACCGAAATGACGATGACTCCGAAAACGACCAGACTCCACAAGCCGGTCGGCGAAACGAGGTTTGTGGGCCAGTAGTCCGCGGGAGGATTCGACCCCAGGAGACGGACCGCGGTCGCGGCGCCGCCGGTGACGGCGGCCGCGGGCACCACCCGGACCAGAATCTTCCGGGCCTCCGGACGGTCGGTGCGCGGATACAGCAGATACATTGCTGCAAACAGGAGACCAAACAACCAGAAACCGTTGAACCATCCCCAGACCGCGAGAACCACCGGGAGACCGTAGGCCTGTTTTGGGCGTTTCTCGATATAGCGCTCGAGTGAGAAGACGGTCGCGCCAAAGAGCAGCATCGGGACCGCCCAACCCAGCCCCACCACCGCCGGCCGAGCGAGAGCGGCGGCGAGAAAAAGCAGGAACGAGCACATGAGGTGATCGCGGTTCTTCTTCTTGAGCCCCAGGAACAGGAAGAAGCTTCCAAATGTGGCGGGAATAGAGACCGCCCACGGCCTGCCGCCGTAGATGAGGAGGGCGATGATGAAAAAGACCGACGCCATCCCCACGTATTCCATCTTCAACCGCCGGCCATAGACTTCGACCGGGCCGGGGGTGTAGTTGATCAGGACAGGTTCGTCGGTTTCCATCGTCGGGGGCCTCCTTCAGAACTCTGGGGCATCCTGGACTCGGTCCTTGCGCATTGTCAAGGCGGCTTGCGACTGTGAACGTGAAGGGGAGAGCGCACAATTGACGGAATGAATAAACTTGCGGTACTGTTCAAGTGTGCGTATGAGACGAGTTGAGTTCTTCCGTGCGTTTGCGATAGTCGCCCTGCTGCTGCCGGGTCTGGTCTTCGCTGCGCCCACGGCTGGATCCTGCGGCCTTTGTGATCGCGGCGTGCCGTGTGCGGGCATGTCGACGCCCGAGCCCACAACAACCAACCACTCGTGCTGTGGTGAGGCCGCGACCGAAGCACCGACTGCGCCGACGACGTCCTCTCTCAGTTCGAAAGCCTGCGACTGCGGACGTGAAGCGCCGCTGGCGGTCACCGTCGCTCCGTCGCCCGGTACGGACGTTGGAGCTGCGAATGTGGCGAATGATGGAAACGTCAGCACCGGGGTGACTCCGCGGATCGCCTTCGCGGCCTGTGATCGTCATCCGCCGCCATTGCCTTCCCCCTTGATCTTCCTGATCGACTGCGTGTCCCTGACCTAGGGCGATTCGCCTCGCGAATTGCCGCTCGAGGAGAGGTGTCTTCTCCTTGTTGATGAAAGGGTCAGGAAATGAACGTTTTACGACGATATTCGACGATGTGTGTCGTGCTGTTGGCAGGCGCCATGTTGGCGGCTGCGGATTCAGAAGGACCGGCTGAGTGGGCCGCGGCTGAAGAAATCACAGCCTCGGTAGGCGATGAACAGCTGCGCCTGCTTCTCGGGGACGTGCTCCAGCGCAACCCCCGGTTGGCGAGGCTGGCCGCTGAGGCGGCGGCTACGGCCCAGCGCGCACCGCAGGTCAAGGCGCTGCCTGACCCGACCGCGTCGTTGACGTGGTTTCTTCTGCCGCCGCAGACCCGGTCAGGTCCCCAGCGGGCAGCCGTCAATATCGTGCAACGGCTGCCCTGGTTCGGGACCCTCAAAATCGACGAACAGGCCGCACTGTGGGATGCCGCGGCGAGCCGCTCCTTGCACGAGGCCGCGAAGATCGAGCTGCTGACGACGACCCGAATCGAAATGGCCGAGCTTCGCTTTCTCGATGCCGAGGCGAGATGGGTCCGCGAGGACCGCACGACTCTCGAACACTATTCGGAGCTGGCGCTTGCCCGTTACGCCTCGGGTGTCGGCATCGACCAGGTGGTGGTCAAGATCCAGGCCGAGATCACCCGCACCGACACCCGGCTGCTCGAGATCGCAGCGCGCCGCGCTGTGATCGTCGCGAGGATCAACGCCCTGCGGGACCGCCCCCAGACGACCTCGGTGCTGCCGGCGGAGCCCAGGAACACGTCTCCTGTCAATCTCGATGCCGCGGAAATTCGCCGCATCGCGCTCGACAACCGACCCGAGGTCGTGGCGGCGCGGGCCAGAATCGAGGCAGCAGCGGCGCGGGTTGAGAGGGCGAAGAAGGCCTCCAGCCCAAATCTGGTCTTCGGCCTCAACTATGGCTATGTGAGCAAGCGAGACGACCAGTCGGCACAGCTCAATCCGCCCGAGGACAACGGGCAGGACATCCTAGGGATCAGCGGTGGTCTTTCCATACCGTTGTGGAAGGCCTCGCTGGAGGCGGGCGTCGAGGAACGCGTGATGCGCCGTCTGGCCGCCGAGGAAGGGCTGCGGGAGATCACCGCCTCGATCGATGCCGAACTGGGAGACCTTCTCCACCGTCTGCCCCTGCTCCAGGAACAGATCGGGCTCTACGACGGGGTCTTGTCGGTGCAGGCTCGGCAATCGTTGCACTCGGCGGAATCGGCCTACGCGGCCGGGACGGTGGGTGCGCTCGATCTGCTGGATGCCGAGAGGGTCTTGCTGCAGATCCGGATCGCTGCGGAAAGGGTTCGGGCCGATTTGAACATTGTCTACGCACGGCTCGAGGGAGCGGTCGCCGGGCCGCTGGAGGAGAGGTCATGAGTGGGCAGAGGAGCAGGGGTGCAGAGGGGCAGAGGAGCAGGGGCGAAAGGGAGAAAGGGGGACCGCCTCAATTTCGGATTTCGGATTTCGGATTTCGGATTTGCCCCGCGTCCATTCGCGCCGATCGAAAGGCGAACGGGGAAGTGGGAAGTGCGGTGTTGCGGGCGGTGGCGTGGATCCTGCTGGGCGCAGTCGTGATGCTGATTCTCGTCGTCGACCCCTTCGGGGTGAGCCCGGTGGATGGATGGTTGGGAGTGGAGCGATCGGTTTCGGTAGGGCACGGGCACGGAGACGGAGAGCAGCTCTGGACCTGCGGGATGCATCCCGAAGTGATCCAGGAAGAACCGGGGATCTGTCCGATTTGCCACATGGACCTCGTGCCGCTGAAGCAGGATGCGGAACACAACGACAGTCACGAAGACGCGCACATTCTGTGGACCTGCCCGATGCACCCGGACATCCTCGAGGAGGAGCCGGGCTCGTGTCCGATCTGCGGGATGGACCTGGTCCCCGTCAAGGATGAGGCCGGGGATGACGATCGTGCCGGGAGCGGTGAAAGGGAGATCCTTTTCTACCGCAGCCCCATGGACCCCAACGTCACCTCGCCGGAGCCGCGCATGGACGAGATGGGCATGGAATACGTGCCGGTCTATGCCGATGAAGCGGAGGCGGTGGGTGCGCAGGGTGCGGTTGTCACCATTGACGCAGCGGTCCAGCAGAACATGAACGTCGTGACTCGGAGGGTCGAGCGGAAGGACATCCGCCATGAGATCCGCACCGTGGGCTCCCTCGGCTATGACCAGGAGCGGATGGTCTCGGTGACCACCAAGTACCCGGGCTTCATTGAAAAAACGTATGTCAACCACATCGGCCAGCCGGTGACGAAGGGTGAACCGCTGTTCGAGATCTATGCACCCGAACTGGTCCAGACCGAACAGGAGTTGCTGGCTGCCCTCCGCTACGCGCGCCAGTTGGAGTCCGCGCCCGCCGACACCCGGGACCGCGCCCTCGCCCTCGTCGAGGCCGCTCGCCAGCGTCTGGTCTATTGGGACGTCAGCCCCGAGCAGATCCGCCGTCTCGAAGAAACCGGCGAAGTCTTCCGCACGCTGCAGGTCCTGGCGCCGGCGAGCGGCGTCGTCATGATGCGGATGCCGGGGCTCGATGGGATGGCGACCCAGCCTGGGATGGAGCTGCTCCACATCGCCGACCTCTCGAATCTGTGGCTGACGGTGGAGGTGTTCGACAACCAGCTGCCCTGGGTCGATATCGGCAGCCTCGCCACCATCACGTTGAGCTATTTCCCCGGCGTGACCTACCGCGGTAGGGTCCGGTATATCGAGCCCGAAGTTTCCGAAAAGACTCGCACCCTGCAGTTGACTCTCGATGTGCCCAATCGTGACCGCCGTCTCAGGGTCGGCATGTACGCCACGGTGATCTTCGAACCGATCGCCGCGCCCAACGCCTTGACGGTTCCGGCCGAGGCGGTGATCCGCACCGGTCAAAGAGACCTCGTCGTCGTTGCCCTGGGAGAGGGTCGATTCGCGCCCCGTGAGGTCGTGCTCGGTCCACGGAGTAACGGAGCGGTCCAGGTCCTCGAAGGCCTCGCCGACGGCGACGTGGTGGTGACCTCGGCGCAATTCCTGATCGACTCGGAATCCAATCTGAGAGAGGCCATCAGCAAGCTCGTCGCCGAGCGGGGCCG
>JASJGQ010000156.1:0-14157 GCA_033791425.1 Acidobacteriota bacterium | reverse complement strand
ATATTCACTAGTGACTGGAGTTCTGAGTTGTGCTGTTCGGATCTAGTCGTCTTCCGGGGGGCCACCGGTCGGTTCGGGTCGGGGGTGACGGGGGTGCACGTGGTGGGGGCCGCCACCCTCGGCGAGGTGGTGCGCTACGTCCGCGATGGCGTGGTCCCCGAGGGTATCGCGGACGTGGTCGTCGACGGGAGCGGCAGTCGTTTCCAGCCAACGGCCGATCTCGCGGATGTGATCGGCCAGGAACAGGCGCGCCGGGCGCTCGAGATCGCGGCGGCGGGTGGACATCACCTGTTGTTTATGGGCCCGCCGGGCAGCGGCAAGTCGATGCTGGCGCGGCGGCTGCCCGGTGTGTTGCCGCCGCTTGCCGATGAGGAGGCTCTGGAAACCACATGCGTGTACTCGGTTTCGACTCGGGTGCCCCGCCCGATCGGGTTGTTGAATCAACGGCCGTTCAGGGCGCCGCACCACACCACTTCGGCGGCGGCTCTGATCGGTGGCGGCGCCAACCCGCAGCCCGGGGAGGTGTCGCTGGCGCACCACGGTGTGCTGTTTCTCGACGAACTCACCGAGTTCCGCCGCGATGTGCTCGAGGCCCTCCGACAACCGCTCGAGGATCGTTTTGTGACGGTGGCGCGAGCGTTGTCGACCCTGACATTTCCGGCCAGCTTCCAGCTGGTGGCGGCGGCAAACCCCTGCCCGTGTGGTTTTCTCGGCGACAGCCGTCGCGAGTGTTCGTGTACGCCGGTGGCGGTCCAACGCTACCGGGCGCGTCTCTCGGGGCCTTTGCTCGACCGTCTGGATCTCCAGGTGACCGTGCCGGCGGTGCCGTGGCGAGACCTCTCGGCCGATCGCCGCGGTGAGCCATCTGCGGTGGTGGCGCGTAGGGTTGCGGCCGCGCGCAGCCGCCAGGCCGAGCGGCTCACCGGAGCCGGCCCGAGGTGCAATGGCGAGATGGGACCGGATGCCATCCGCCGCTGGGCGAGGCCGGACACCGACGGCAAGCGTCTTCTCGAACACGCGAGCCGCGGGCTGGGTCTGTCGGCGCGGGCCTACCACCGCATTTTGAGAGTGGCGCGAACCATCGCCGATCTCGGTGAGGTGGAAACCGTCAGCACCGCCCACCTCGCCGAGGCCATCGCCTACCGCTGCCTCGACCGCGAACCGACCGCCCAACCAAAGGCGGTGGGGGAGTGGAGGAAGCCGTGAGGGAATCTGTCGCCCCTACCGGGGCTTGGGTCGTTTATTTGCATCCGAACCTGGGGCTCACGCCCCAGGCTATGTTCTGTCGCCGCTCCGCGGCTAAGCACCGCAAGCCCCGTAGGGGCGAAATACCGATAGCCCGGGGCGTGAGCCCCGGGTACGGAGGCCAAAAATCGATAAAGCCCCGGAGGGGCGACACAACGGTAGCCCGGGGCGTGAGCCCCGGGAACTGCGGCCGCCCCCCAGATGAAGCCCCGGAGGGGCGGCAGAATTCAGGAGGAAACCATGCCCGATACCTTTACCAATCTGACGTGTCACTTCGTTTTTTCGACAAAAAACCGTCTCCCTCTCCTCACCCGTGAGGTTCGCCCCAAGTTGTTTCCTTACATCGCAGGGATCGTCAACAAGAAAGGCGGGGAGGCGATGGCCGTGGGTGGGATGCCGGACCACGTTCATGTCGTCGTGAGGATGTCGCCATCCGTCTCGGCCGCCGGTGTGTTGAGAGCCGTCAAGGCCAACTCATCGAAATGGATGAACCAGCATCAGACGAACTCTCGATTCGGCTGGCAGGCGGGATACGGTGCGTTTTCGGTCAGCCAATCGTTGGTACCGGTGGTGGTTGAGTACGTCAAAAACCAGGCATCGCATCATCGGCACCGGTCATATTCTGACGAGATCGCTACTCTCATCGAGCGTCATGGAGTGGTTTCTGTCGCCCCTCCGGGGCTTGATCCCTAATTGACGTCATCTTTACCGGGGCTGACGCCCCGGCCTAGGTTTCTGCCGCCGCTCCGCGGCTCAGGGATTTTCTGAACATCCGAACCTGGGGCTCGCGCCCCAGCTGAGCACCGCAAGCCCCGGAGGGGCGACAGAACGGCAACCCGGGGCGTGAGCCCCGGGTACGGATGCCGACAACCGAAAAAGCCCCGGGTACGGACGCCGACAACCGAAAAAGGTACGGATGCAACGCCCTCTCAATCCCGGTTCTGCGGCACGGTCTCAGACCGGTGCTCAAGAGCTTGTGAAAAGATTGACAAGCGGTGATGTACCGTTAGAATGATCGCGCCCGACAGGAGGAGGGGGTATGGAACATTACGTCCCGATTCTCATCTTCACCCTCGTGGCGGTCTCCGTTCCGATCATCATCCTGCTGATTGCACGATTGATACGTTTCGGTTCGTACGACCCCGTGAAGGCGGAGCCATACGAGTGTGGAAACGAGGTGACGTCGGTCGCCTTCGATACCCGTTTTTCGATTCGCTACTACCTGATTGCCGTCCTCTTCGTGGTCTTCGACGTGGAGACCATTTTCCTCTTTCCGTGGGCGGTCATGTTCGACAAGCTCGCGCTCTTCGGTTTCATCGAGATGATGGTCTTTCTGGCCATCCTGCTCGTTGGATACATCTATGCGTGGCGAAGGGGGGCTCTCGAATGGGCCTGATCGAGAATCGGTTCTCGAAGAACATCATCACCACGACCTACGACACGGTCTTCAACTGGGCCCGCCGTTCGTCGCTGTGGCCCATGCAGTTCGGTCTCGCCTGCTGTGCGATCGAAATGATGGCGGCCCTCGACCCGCGCTACGACATGGCGCGCTTTGGCGCCGAGGTCTTTCGTGGTTCGCCGCGGCAGGCCGACATGATGATCGTGGCCGGCACGGTGACCGAAAAGATGGCGCCGGTGGTCAAGAGGCTGTACGACCAGATGGCGGAGCCCAAGTGGGTGCTGGCCATGGGTTCCTGCGCCATGTGCGGCGGGCCCTACAAGACCTACGCCGTGACCCAAGGTGTGGACCGCATCATCCCGGTGGATGTGTATATCCCGGGCTGCCCGCCGCGCCCGGAAGCTCTCCTCTACGGTCTGATGCAGCTGCAGCGCAAGATCGATCGTGAAACCATCGCTCGCCCCCGGGCGTCGTGAGGTGGATGATGAGTGACGATAAACCCACCACCCCGCCCGAAGAAAAACCGTCTGCCGAGGAAACGGCGCCGGAAACGGCCGCAACCGAAAAAAAGCCCCTGTCCGACGAGGAAAAGGCGGCGAAGATCGCTGAGGCCAAGGCCAAAGCCGCCGCAAAAAAGAAGGCGGCTGAGGAGGCCGAACCCAAGGACCCATGGGAGGAGAAGCCCGTACCGCCCGTCCACGAGGACGCCGCCGCCGACCCGGACGCCGTTGCCCTCGGTGGCGAGTGGGCCGGAGTGGTGCTCGCGGCCGACCGCTATGCGGGCGAGGTCACCCTGACCGTGCCCGCCGAACGCATCAACGATGTCTGCCGCTTCCTCAAAAACGACCGCGGCTACAAGTTCCTGGTCGACCTCACGGCGGTTGACTGGCCGGAACGCGAGGAGGGCCGGTTCGACGTCATCTACTGGCTCCACCGCCACGACGACTCCAAGCGGTTGCGCCTGCGCTGTGCGCTGGCCGAGGACGCGCCCATCGCGAGCGTGGTCGATGTGTGGAAGACCGCGGACTGGATGGAGCGCGAGGTCTACGACATGTTCGGGGTCGTCTTTGACGGCCACCCCGCGCTCGAACGGATCCTGACCTGGGAGGGCTTCAACGGCCATCCGTTGCGGAAGGACTTCCCGGTCGAGGGCATCGACACCGGTGCCGCCATCTACCCCGACGTCTACCCGCCCGGTGGCGGCCCGCAGATCGAGGACGCCGAGTCCGATGAAGGGGGCGCGTCATGAGCGGGCACGATCAATCCCTCTTCGATGTCGAGGAGATGGAGATCAACTTCGGACCTCAGCACCCCGCAACCCACGGCGTGCTCCGGGTCAAGATGAAGCTCGACGGCGAGAAGATCATGGAGGCCAAACCGATCATCGGCTACCTCCACCGCGGCACCGAAAAGCTCTTCGAGACGATGCCCTTCCCGCAATGTCTCCCGCACACCGACCGTATGGACTACGTAGCGGCGGCGACCAACAACCAGGGCTTCTGCGTCACCATGGAGAAACTGCTCGGGATCTCCATCCCGCCGCGCGCTGCCTACATCCGCATGATCCTCGCCGAGCTGCAGCGGCTGGCCTCGCACCTGGTGTGGCTCGCCACCCACGCGGTCGACATCGGCGCGATCACGCCGTTCTTCTACACCTTCCGCGAACGCGACGCGATCCTCGACCTCTTCGAGGAGTACTGCGGCGCCCGCCTGACCCTCAACTGCATGAAGATCGGTGGCGTGCCCTTCGAGCTGCCCGACGGCTGGCTCGATCGCTGTTCGGTGCTGGTCGACGGTTTCAACGCCCACATCGACGAGTACGAAAACCTGCTCACCGAAAATCGGATCTGGAAGAAGCGCACGATCGACGTCGCCGTCGTGACCGCCGAAGAGGCCGTCGAGTGGGGGCTCACCGGTCCGCCGCTGCGTGGATCCGGGGTGGAGTGGGACATCCGCAAGGTCTTTCCCTACGACCGTTACGACGAGATTGACTTCGACATCCCGATCGGCAAGAAGGGCGACACCTACGATCGCTACCTGGTCCGGATGGAGGAGATGCGGCAGTCGGTGCGGATCCTCCGCCAGTGTCTCGACAAGCTCCCGGAAGGCCCGTTCATGGCGAAGGTGCCCAAGATCATCCGCACGAAAGAGGAGGGCATGGTCTATGGCGCGGTCGAGGCCCCCAAGGGTGAGCTCGGCTACTTCATCGTTGCCACCGCGAAGGGGACGACTCCCTACCGCTGCCGCGTTCGGCCGCCTTCATTCGTCAACCTCCAGGTCCTGCCGCTGATGGTCGAGGGGAGCCTGGTGGCCGATCTCGTGGCAGTCATCGGAACCCTCGACATCGTGCTCGGGGAGATCGATAGATGAGGGCAGGAATGAGGAATGAGGAATCAGGAATGAGGAATTGGTGCTCAGATGCACTCAAGGGCCTTGTTCCAAATCGCCGGTTATTGGATACGGTGCGTCCTCCCATCCGCGCACGGGTAGAAGACCAGCGGAAAGAACGATCATTCCTAATTCCTAATTCCTATTTCCTAATTCAAGTCGTGAATACGAGGAGGTCTTCATGACCGACCCTCTCATGGTGTACATCGGCCTGCCGCTGATCAAGATCATCGTCACCTTGGCGGTGCTGCTTCTGACCATGGCCTATCTGACATTCGCCGAGCGCAAGATCCTCGCTTATATGCAGGTGCGGTTGGGACCCAACAGGGTCGGCCCCAAGGGCTGGCTGCAGCCGATTGCCGACGGTCTCAAGCTGTTCGTCAAGGAGGACCTGGTGCCCGGTCAGGCCGAGCGCTTTGTCTTCTTCCTGGCGCCGATTCTCATTTTTGCCCCCGCCATGCTGGTGTGGTCGGTGATCCCGTGGGGCGAGAACTTCACCGTCGCCGGCGTCACGATCACACCCTTCTTGGCCGACATCAATATTGCCGTTCTCTTCGTCCTGGCGGTTTCGTCCGTTGGGGTCTACGGCCTCATCCTCGGCGGTTGGGCCTCCAACAACAAGTTCTCGTTGATGGGCGGTCTGCGGTCTGCGGCGCAAATGGTCTCGTACGAGGTCCCGATGGGATTTGCCGTTGTGTCGGTGCTCCTGATGTCGGGGACCCTCTCCCTGGTCGGCACCGTCGAGGCCCAGCGCGAGGCGGGTCTGTGGTACATCTTCCCCGGAATTCTCGCCTTCGGCATCTACTTCATATGCGGCGTCGCCGAGACCAATCGCAACCCCTTCGATCTTCCCGAGGCCGAGGCCGAGCTCGTGGCCGGCTTTCACACCGAGTACTCGGGGATGAAGTTCGCGTTCTTCTACCTCGCCGAGTACATCAACATGCTCGTGGTCTCGTCGCTGGCGGTGATCTTCTTTTTCGGTGGATGGCTGCGGCCGTTCCCGAGCGTCGAGTTCCTGGCCTTTCTCGACCTGGTGCCTCCGTTCTTCTGGTTCTATGGCAAGGTCCTGGCCTTTATCTTTGTCTACATCTGGTTCCGCGGGACCTTCCCGCGATATCGCTTCGACCAGCTGATGCAGATCGGTTGGAAGTGGCTCCTGCCCCTGTCGCTGGCCAACATCGTGCTGGTGGCCCTGGGCGTCCTGCTCTTGAAGGGATGATTTCATGAGCATTGGTGAATTTGTAAAGAACCTGATTCCGACCGATCTCTTCGGTGGGATGGCGGTGACGGGCGGCTACCTCTTCCGCAAGAAAGAGACGATCCAGTACCCCGAAAAAAGGATGCAGCCAAAGGACCGCTTCCGAGGCCTGTTCGGTTACGACCTCGAACGCTGCATCGATTGCCACCTGTGCGCCAAGGCCTGTCCCATCGACATCATCTTCATCACCGATCACACCGAAGTGGAAATGGTGGGGGAGAAGAAGAAGAAGAAGAAGATCATCGACCGCTACGACATCGACGTCAAACGGTGCATGTTCTGCGGTCTCTGCGAAGAGGCGTGCCCGACCGAGCCCAAGGCCATCTGGCTGACTACTTTGAGCTATGAGGGCACCACCTACGAACGCAACGAACGGCTTTATTACACCAAGGAGCGGTTGGCCGACTGGGACGGGATGCTGGCCTTTCCCGGTGTCGTTCTGCCCAAGGACGGCCAGAACCCGGCCGCGCCGATGACCACGATCGAAGCCGAACCGGCGGCAGAGGGTTAAAGGAGCGGCGTGATGGATTTCCTGGCCGCAAATCTCGAGGCAATCGTCTTCTACACGGTCGCGGTCCTCACGGTCGCGGGTGGGATCGGGGTGATCTCCTTCAAAAACCCGGTTCACTCCGCCCTTGCTCTGCTCGGGACCTTCGTCATGGTGGCGGTGCTCTTCATCCTGCGGCACGCCGAGTTTCTCGCGGCGGTGCAGGTCCTGGTCTATGCCGGTGGCATCATGGTCCTCTACCTCTTTGTCATCATGCTGTCGCGGGTCAAGGACCTGAGCGTCGAGCGGGTCTTTCTTTCCAGCACTGCGCCGCTCGCGATACTCGGCGGCGTGCTCCTGGGTTCGCTGGTCGCGGTTGGCATCCTGCTCGGGACAATGGCCACCGGTGACGGCGGCGCGGCCGCCATGCAGGCGGTCGATGGCGTCCAGGTCGGCAACACCGAAGCTGTGGGTTGGGTGCTCTACACGAAATACCTGATTCCGTTCGAGGTGGTTTCGGTGGTGCTCCTGGTGGCCATGATCGGCGCCATCGTATTCGCCCGGAGGGATGCGGTTGTCGCCGATCCCGGCGAGGGGGTTCAGTCGTGATTTCCGCCGAGCCCTATGTGGCGCTGTCGCTGATTCTCTTCTGCCTTGGCCTCATCGGATTGATGGTTCGGCGCAACTTCATCACGGTCCTGATGTCGGTCGAACTGATGTTCAACGCCGTCAATATCAACCTCATCGCCTTCTCCTTCCGGCTCGGCGACCTGGCCGGCCAGGTTCTGGCGATCTTCGTGATCACCGTCGCCGCTGCCGAGGCGGCGATCGGTCTCGGTCTGATCATCGCCCTGGTCCGGCTCAAGGACACGGTGGCCCTGGACGAGGCCGACGAGATGCGGGGTTAGTTCATGTCTTTTTACGATTTGATCTGGCTCGTGCCCGTCTTCCCGCTGATTGGTGCGGCGTTCAACGGGCTCGTTTCCAACCGGCTTGGTCTCGAGAAAAAGGTGACCCACACGGTGGCGCTGATCGCATCCGGTCTCGCCTGGCTGTGGGGGTGGGCGGCGGTGATCCAGTGGTATTTCACCGAGGACATCACAAAGCCATACGTCGTCAAGGCGTTCACCTGGATCTCGGGCGGTGATCTGACGATCTTTGGCGGTCGGGTGGTCCCACTCGACATTTCGGCCTCGTTCCAGCTCGACGCCCTGTCGGCGACCATGCTCGGTTTTGTCACCTTTGTTGGTTTCCTCATCCACCTCTACTCGGTCGGCTACATGCACTCCGAGCCCGACCGTGACTACGCCCGGTACTTCTCATATCTGAATCTCTTCATGTTCGCCATGCTGACCCTCGTTACTGGCTCCAACCTACCGGTCTTATTTGTCGGCTGGGAGGGTGTGGGTCTCTGCTCCTACCTCCTGATCGGTTTCTATTTCGAGAAGGAATGGTGCGCCGCGGCGGGGATGAAGGCCTTTATCGTCAACCGCATCGGTGACTTCGGGTTCCTTCTCGCGATCTTCTTTGCCTTTTTCTATTTTGGAACCCTCGAGTTCGACGGCCTCTACCAGGCGATGGCGAACGACCACAACCACGTCTTTGCAGGGGCTGCCACGATCATCGGTCTGCTCCTGTTTGTGGGCGCGATGGGGAAATCGGCCCAGCTGCCACTCTACGTCTGGCTGCCCGACGCCATGGCGGGCCCGACCCCGGTCTCGGCCCTGATCCACGCCGCGACCATGGTCACGGCCGGTGTCTACATGGTGGCGCGCTGCAATTTCTTCTACCAGGCGAGCCCGACGGCCATGTTGACCGTGGGGGTCATCGGCGGAGTGACCGCGGTCTTTGCCGCCACCATCGGTCTGGTCCAGAACGACATCAAAAAGGTTTTGGCCTACTCGACCGTTTCCCAGCTCGGTTACATGTTCCTGGCAGCCGGCACCGGCGCCTACATCGCCGCCATCTTCCACGTCGTCACCCACGCCTTCTTCAAGGGCTGCCTCTTCCTCGGTTCGGGGTCGGTGATCCACGGCTGTGGCGGCGAACAGGACATTCGAAAGATGGGCGGGCTCAAGAAGTACATGCCCACCACCTTCTGGACCTTCCTGGTGGCAACGGTGGCGATTGCCGGCATCCCGCCGCTGGCCGGTTTCGTTTCGAAGGACATGATCCTTGCCAAGACCTTTGAAGCGGGAATGACCAACCTCAACGGCTACGGCACCACCTACTACTTCCTGTGGTTCCTCGGACTGGCCGGCGCCGCCATGACCGCTTTCTACATGTTCCGCCTCGTCTATCTGACCTTCTACGGGTCCTTCCGTGGCGGTGAGGAGGCCGAGCACCACGTCCACGAGTCGCCGTGGACCATGACCCTGCCGCTGCAGATCCTGGCGGGGCTCTCCATCGTCGGCGGTCTGATCCTCGGCTTCCCGGGCCAGCTCTTCCACCTCGATGGTTGGAGCTTTATCGATCGTTTCCTGGCGCCGGTGATGCTCACCCACGGTGAGCACGGAGGCCACGCTGTCAGCCTGGGTCTCGAGTGGGGGCTGGTGTTCGTATCGGTAGCGGTGGCCCTTGCCGGAATCTTCGTGGCCTGGCGCTTCTATCGCAACGACCCCGACTTTGCTCGACCGAAAGCGCTCGCCGAACGCTTCCCGCTCGTCTACAAGCTGCTCCTCAACAAGTACTGGGTGGACGAGATCTACAACGCGACCTTTGTCGCGGGCACCATCAAGCTGTCGCGCCTCCTGTGGGAGTTCGATTCAAGGGTGGTGGACGGTGTGGTGAACGGCACCGCACTGTCGACGCTTGGTTCTTCATTCATATCCGGCGTCTTTGACCTCAAGGTGGTGGACGGCGCCGTCAATCTGGTGGCCAAGTCCTACGACGTGGCGAGTCACCGCTTCCGACGGTTGCAGGTGGGCTTTGCCCAGGGCTACGCCATGGTCATGGTCTTTGGCGCCGCGATGCTGCTCGGCATCTTCTACGTCATCAAACTCTGAGCTAGGGGACGACGATGGATTTTCAATACGGCTGGCTTCTCAACCTGATCTGCTACCTGCCGCTGGCGGGCGCGATCTTCATGATGGCGTTCATCAACAAGGAGAACTCCTCCGGGATCAAGGCCTTTGCGACGGCGGTCGCGGCCATCGATTTCGTGATCTCGATCCCGTTGTGGTTTCTCTACAGAACCGACGGCGCGGAGTTCCAGTTTGCGACGCAGTTTGATTGGATCCCTTCGCTGGGCGTCCAGTACATCTTCGGCGTCGACGGCTTTGCGGTGCTGCTGATCCTGTTGACGACGCTGCTCGGGCTGATCGCGATCTACAGCTCCTACACCGCCATCACCGATCGGCAGAAGGAGTACTACATTTTTCTGCTCCTGTTGCAGACCGGGATGCTGGGTGTCTTCTGCTCGCTCGACTTCATCCTCTTCTACGTCTTCTGGGAAGTCATGCTGGTTCCGATGTACTTCCTGATCGGCGTGTGGGGCGGACCGCGGCGCCTTTATGCGGCCATCAAGTTCTTCCTCTACACCCTGGTCGGTTCGGTTCTGATGCTGGTTGGCATCCTCACCCTGTACTTCTACAACGCAGGCGGACTCGCGGCCATCGGTCTCGAGGGACTGGGCAACCCGGCCACCTTCTCGGTCACCCAGTTCTACTCCATCGCTCCCATGATTCCGGCCGGCGTGCAGTTCTGGGTCTTTCTGGCCTTCTTTGTCGGATTTGCCATCAAGGTGCCGATGTTCCCCTTCCACACCTGGCTGCCCGACGCCCACGTCGAGGCGCCGACCGCCGGCTCCGTGATCCTGGCCGCCGTCCTCCTAAAAATGGGGACCTACGGCTTCGTTCGTCTCTCGCTGCCGATTCTGCCCGATGCGACCGTCAAGGCGGTGGGGTGGATCGGGGCCCTGGCCATGTTCGCGATCGTCTACGGGGCGCTGGTGGCGATGGCGCAGAAAGACATGAAGAAGCTGGTGGCCTACTCGTCGGTGAGCCACATGGGCTTTGTCATGCTGGGCATGTTCGCGCTCAACGCCGCGGGACTTCGTGGATCGATCCTGCAGATGCTCAACCACGGTGTCTCGACCGGCGCGCTCTTCCTGCTCGTCGGCATCGTCTACGAACGGCGGCACAACCGGATGATTGCCGAGTACGGCGGTCTGGCAAAGGTGATGCCGCTCTATGCCACCTACTTCATGATCATCACGATGTCGTCGATCGGGCTGCCGACCCTCAACGGTTTCATCGGCGAGTTCACGATTCTGATCGGTGCCTTCCTCCACTCGTGGGTGTGGGCCCTGGTCGGCGCCTCGGGCATCGTCCTCGGTGCGGCCTACATGCTGTGGCTCTACCAACGGGTCTTCTTCGGCGAGCTTTCGAACGAGAAGAACAAGGACCTGCCGGATCTCAACCGCCGCGAGCAGTGGACCCTGATTCCACTGGTCGTCGTGGCTTTCTGGATCGGGCTCTATCCCAAGCCGTTCTTTGACCGCATGGCGCCGACTGTCGACCGCGTGCTCGAGCGGGTGGCGGCGGCCGTGCCCGAGTTCGAGACCGCCGCGGACCACGTGGCTGAAATCGCCCACGAGCCTGTTCCCGAGGCGGCGGGGGAGCACGGGGAGTAGGTCATGACCATGACCCTCGATCAATTCATACCGTTCCTGCCGGAGATCTTCCTCGCCACGGCCGGCTTCGTCGTGCTGCTGCTCGGTGTCTCGATGAGGCGGCGCGGCGTGCGGCCGCTGTCGCTGCTGGGTGTTGCAGCATTGGCCGTGACGGGCCTTCTGGTGTGGTTGTTCGCGCGTCCCGTCGACGGCCCGGTGTCCATCCTCGGTGACATGCTGGTGGTGGATTCGTTGGCGGTGTTCTTCAAGCTCCTGATGCTGGCCGCCGCGGCGATGGCGATTCTTTTGTCGGCGGGGTACCTCGAACGCTCCGGCTATGGTGCCGGCGAATACGTGTCACTGATCCTCTTTGCCACGGTCGGTATGTTCGTCATGGCCTCGGGCGCCAACCTGGCGAGCCTTTATGTCGGCCTCGAATTGATGGCCCTTTCAGTCTACGTTCTGGTGGGGTACTTCAAGCTCGAAGTGAAATCCAACGAGGGCGCGGTCAAGTACTTCGTGCTCGGCGCTGCGTCTTCGGCGGTCCTGCTGTACGGGATGTCGCTGATCTACGGCGCCCTCGGCACCCTCGATCTCGCGGCCATCCGTGCGACTCTGACGGCAGTGCCGACCTCCAACTCAATGCTGGTGCTGGGGATGGTGCTGGTGGGTTTCGGCATGCTCTTCAAGGTGGCAGCGGTTCCCTTCCACGTGTGGACGCCGGATGCCTATGAGGGCGCACCGACGCCGGTCACGGCGTTTATATCGGTGGCGCCGAAAGCGGCCGCCTTCGCGATGTTCATGCGAATCTTCCTCGGTGCGTTTGCGCCCGCCGTCGATCAGTGGCGGATCATCATGTGGGTTGCGGCGGCGGCAACCCTGATTTACGGCAACATCGCAGCTCTCACCCAGAACAATGTCAAACGCATGCTCGCCTACTCTTCGATTGCCCATGCCGGCTACGCGTTGATGGGCATCGTGGCCGCCAACGCCATGGGCGCCTGGGCGCTGTTGATGTACATGGTGGTGTATGCGTTCATGAATCTCGGCGCCTTCGGCTTTGTGATTTTGCTCGAGTCCAAGGGCTACGCGGGTGAAGAGATCGGCGATTACGCGGGTCTCTCGCGGCGTCACCCGGCGGCGGCGCTCGGCATGTTGATTTTTATGCTGGCGCTGGCAGGCATCCCTCCGACTGCCGGTTTCATGGGCAAGCTCTACCTTTTTGCCGCTGCTGTCGAGGGTGGATACCTGGTGCTGACGGTCATCGCGGTGGTGATGTCGGCGGTGAGCCTGTACTACTACTTCCGCATCGTCGTCCAGATGTATCTGCGTGATGGCGAAGAGGACGGTGCGGCGCCGGCCAAGCTGCTGCGCGACCGCTGGACCGAGGTGGTGATTGTGGTGTGTGTGATTGCCACCCTGGTCATCGGTGTGTTTCCGGCCCCGCTGGTAGGATGGGCGCAGAGCGCCGCCAGCGCGCTCGGGATGATGTGATCAGACCAGGAGTGCCGACACAGGCATAAGGGATGGGAGCCATGGCACGGCCGACCAAACAATTGCGGAGGGCGCGCATCTGGCTCGATGTATCCATCATCGGCATCCAGTTTCCAGTCGCCATCGCCCTTGGCTACTTTTTTGGACGTTGGCTTGACGGTATGTTCAAAACCGCACCTTGGCTGACGATTATCTTCGCACTTTTCGGTATCGCTGCGGGGTTTGTCAATCTCTTCCGGATCACCGCCCAGGCGGGTCGGGCAGAGGAACGACTCAATGCCCTCGAAGCCACCGAAGAGGGGAAAAACGGTGCCGACCCGGACCCCTCGTGACGGCAGTGAATTCTCGCCCCGGCGCGTGCTGTGGATCACCGGCTCACTGGTGGTTCTTGGTGCTGTCATCGAACTTGTGCTTTTTCGCACTTGGATTGGCGCTTTGAGCTTGACCGCGGCTGGGGTGGTGGCTATGATCAATTTTCGATGGCTGGAAGTGATCGTTCATCGGGTGCTTCAGCCGGGGAAAGCGGATCTCGATCGGTGGACCCTGCTGCGCGTTCTCGGTCGCTTTTTTCTTCTCGCCTGCGTGCTTGCGGCATTCCTGGTAGTGCCGCAGATCGATCCGGTTGCGGTGGCGCTCGGTTTCTCGACACTGGTGGTGGCTCTCGTGGTTGAGGGGCTCCGCGGCGATCGAGTCGGAGGAGGTTGATTTGGAGCATCCAGTATCGTTTCTCTACCACCCGGTCAACAAGCTCCTGATCGCACTTTTTGGTGAGTCGAGCCCCCGGGTCCAGGAATTGATGGGCCTTCATGAGGCGGGCTACTGGCTGCCCGACCACGTCGTAATGGCGATCCTGGTCGTGGTGCTGGTGGCGGCCGTGCTGATCCCCACCAGCCGAAGGTTGTCGGTGGGCTCCCCCGGCAAAGTGCAACAGATTCTGGAGCAGCTGATCACCGGTCTCGAGGATCTGATCGAGGACGTGGTGGGTCACGGTTTCGGCAAGCGCTTCCTGCCATTCATCATGGGTCTGGCGATATTCATCTTCGTCGGCAACATTTTCGGAATGTTCTACTTCCTGCAACCGCCGACGGCCAATCTGAATACCACCTTTGCCTTGTCGATCACGGCGTTTCTCTTTTATAATTTTGTCGGTATCAGGGACAACGGGCTCTTCAAGTACCTCAAGCACTTTGCCGGCCCGTTGCCGTTGTTGGCGCCGCTGATGGTGCCGATCGAAATCATCTCGCACCTGGCGCGGATCCTGTCGCTCGCTCTTC
>JASJGQ010000155.1:0-5390 GCA_033791425.1 Acidobacteriota bacterium | reverse complement strand
GACCAGACCGGCCAACAGCCCCTGTTGGTTGAGCGAGAAGTTGCACGTGGCGCCCACCGACGCGACATCGATGGTCGCCGGATCGGCACCGATTTCGGCTGCTGTTTCGGTGACGGTGTTGGCGATGATCTCCGGCACCGTCATGTCGAAGAGCTTGCCGAACTTGGATTGATGATACGCGGCGATGTAAATCTTTTTCACGTGACCTCCAAAAGGGTTTGTTCCCGTTTTCTGTTATCGGTTGCCCGGCCCGCCCAGATCCCTCGACTCCCTCACTCCGTTCGTCCGCTCGGGATGACAATTTTGGGGGCGAGTGGCCGTCATTCCTAATTCCCAATTCCTAATTCCTAATTCTCCAGTTGTTTCTCCCACCACTCCACAAGCTCCCCCTTCACTACTTTGCCGTAGGCGGTCCGGGGTAACTCGTCGAGAACAAAAACCTCACGTGGAATCTTGTAGCGCGCGAGCCGGCCGGCGAGATAGTCACCGACCAATTCCGACGTCACTTTCTCTCCCTCAACCGGTACCACGAAGGCGATGCCGATTTCCCCCCAGACTTCGTGCGGGACACCGGCTACCGCCACGTCGGAAACCATCGGGTGCTGAAGGAGTGCATTTTCGATCTCAGCCGGGTACACATTGACGCCGCCGGAGATGAACATGTCCTTGGCGCGGCCGGCAATGGAATAGAAACCATCGTCGTCACGGCACGCCATATCACCGGTATGGAACCAACCGTCCTTGTCACGGGACTCGCCGGTCGCCTGCGGGTTGTTCCAATAGCCGGCACTGACGTGCGGCCCGCGAAAGCACAGCTCTCCGACCTCGCCCGCGGGCATCTCCTTGCCATCGGGATCGATCACCCGCGCCTCGGTAAACATCAGCGGCTTGCCGATGGAACCGGCCTTGACCCACGCCTCCTCGTTCGACATCGCAAAACAATTGACGCCGACCTCGGTCAGACCGTATCCCTGCCGCAGGACGACGCCGCGGTCACGAAACACTGTGACGAGGTGGCGCGGCAGCGGTGCGCCACCCGAGATGAACCACCGAACGTGACTCAGATCCACACTGCCGAATTCGGGCGCCTCGGCCAGCATCCTCCAGATGGTCGGCACTCCGAGGACCACCGTGCAGCGCTCTGTTGCGATGGATCGCCAGACTTCGGTCGCATCGAACTCCCGATGGAGTACGACGGTGCCCCCGGCAAGCAGGATCGGTGTCAGGAATGCTCCCAGACCCCCCGCGTGATAGAGCGGCGTGAAGATCGGGCTGACATCGTTTTCGGTCAACTGCCAACAGACCACTGTGTTGTAGGCGTTCCACGCCACCATGCGGTGTGGGGTGATCACGCCCTTCGGCCGGCCGGTCGTCCCGGACGTATAGAGCAGACAGTATGGGTCGTCCGGCGAGCATGCCGACGGCACGTAGTCGCCCTCCCCCACCCTTTCCTGCAGCTCGTGCCACGACACGGCATCGATCCCTGTGCCGTCGTCCAGCGCCACCAATTGCCCGACGTCGACGAGATCGGTCAGCTCGCGGACCGTCTCAGCGTGGTCCTCGCCGAAGACCAACGCCGACAGACCGCAATCGGTGGCGATCACCGCCAGCTCGGCCGCCGTCAGTCGCGTCCCGAGAGGCACCAGAACAACGCCCGACTTGCCGGCAGCAAAGAACGCGTCGAGGAACGCAAGCCGGTTGCCGGACAAAATCCCGATGCGGTCACCCTTTTTGAGGCTAAGACCGTAGAGCCATGTCCGCGCGCAGGCGGCCGCCCGTCGATTCATCTCGCGGTAGGACACTCGCCGGCCGCTGGCGACATCGACGACCGCCGTACGATCAGGAGAGAGCCGACTCCGTTCACCGAGAATGTCGCCGCAGATCACGGTGTGGTCTCCTCCGCCGGCACCTGCTCATCGACAATAATATCGACCGGCGCCAGCATCAGAGCCGCCTGCAGCGCCTCGAGGGTCGTGTCCGGACACTCCCGCTGGGGGACGTGGCCGCAGCCGTGGACTGTATGGAGCCGTGCCCGCGGCAAACCGTCGAGCAGCCGCTGGGCGTAGTCAAGCGTCAGGAGGCCATCGGCATCGCCCCACACCAACTCGACCGGCACCGTCACCTCGTCGAGCCGTCCGTCGAGAAGGTAGACCTCCATCTCATCCACTGTCTGTGCCAGCCGGCCCGCAGGGCCCACCCGTGCGTGGCGGATCACGTCGTCGAGCACGAAGTCGGGCACCGGCGGTGTCGCCGGCCCCATCAGGCCCTTCATGGTCTCTCTGGCCTCTTCCCGGGTCGTTGGGTAGATGTTGACCGCCGGGTCTTCCTCCTTGATGGCCCCACCGTTGATGGCCACCAGACGCTCGATCCGATCCGGGTGTTCGCGGGCGTAGAGCATTGAGATCCAGGCGCCCATGGAATTTCCCACCAGAATCGCGCTCTCGCCCGCACAGGTGGTCTCCATCACCGCCTCGAGCCCACCAAGGATCTTGTCGATCCCGAGAGGGCCGCTCTTTGGATCGCTCTTCCAGTGACCCGGAAGATCGGGGATTGCGACCCGGTAGTCGTCCACGAGCGGCGCCGCCATCCGCGCCCACGTGCCCGCCTGGTCGCCGGCCCCGTGCAGCAGCACCATGCAGGGCCCGTCGCCACCGACCCACACCGTCATCTTCCCGTCGTTCGTCGCGATCCTGGTCTTCTCGAACCCTATCTTCCCGAGCGCCATCCGGCTGATCATTGCATCCACCTTGAGGGGCCTTTTCCACACCATCCACACCGCGACGATGATCGCGAGAACGATTACAACCCCGAAAGCGAGTAGAGTCTTCAGCAGCTTCTTACCCATGGACCACTCCCCCATCGTCGCGATCATCAGTTCTTAGTTCTTAGTTTTTAGTTTTTAGTTATCGCCGCACCACCTTCAGGTATGCTCTGGTGGCTGGAAACTCAAAACTAAAAACTCTCCGCGGTCAGGGCATCCTGAACGCGGCCCCTGCCTGGTTATACCCTACCCCGGACCCGACCATCACGAGCAGATCGCCGGACGAGATCTTCCCCTGCTCCAACGCATCATCCAGAGCGATGGGCACACACGCCGAGCCCGTGTAGCCCCACTTCTCCATCACGGTGTGAGTGCGCTTCATCGGCAGACCAAGATCGGCCATCACCAGCTCGATTGACGGTTTGCGGACCTGGGTGAAGATCGTAAAGTCGATGTCCGCAAGATCGAAACCGCCGTTCGCGGCCAGCTTGCGCACCACCGCAGGCCACCCGTCGTGGTTGATCTCGGGTGGGTAGCGCTCGATCATCTTGACGGTGGTTCGGCCCTCGCGGACCGCCTCCTCGGTCGCAGGTTCAGCGGTCGCGCCGGCGTAAATGCCCCAGTGCCCGTGGTAGAACCCGTCGGCCCTGAAGGCGGACGACACAAAGCCCGGCTCAGTCGACGGTTCGAGAACGGCCGCACCCGCTCCGTCACCGTAGAAGAACACCATCGGGTCGTCGGGCGAGGCCAACTTCTGCATGTTGTAAACGCCGACCACCAGCACCGTCTTCAACGCCGGATTGGTGGCGATCAGACCGGCCGCGGTCGATGCGCCGGTCGGAAAGGACGCACACGCACATCCAACATCGAAGGTGCCCGCGTTTTTTGCGCCGAGCTTATGTTGCAGAACCACCGAGGTGGCCGGGGTGATGTAGTCCGGTGAATCGGTGCCGAGGATGATCAGGTCCACGTCCTCGGGTCTCCGGCCGGCCTTTTCCAGGGCCTGTTGCGCCGCCGGCAGGGCGATGTCGGAGGCACACCACTCCTCCGGGGCCCACCACCGGGTCAGGATTCCTGTTGATTCCTCCATCTTGTCGACAAAGTCCGGCAGGTGCGCAAAGCGCTCCCTCAGTTCATCGTTCGAGACTTCGATATCCGGGATATACCGCCCGGTTGAGACAATCGTTGCGTAACGTGTCATGGATCTTCCCCCGTCTCACGACAAGTTCGGATTTCGGATTTTCCACTCTCTTGCCCGGCAGCCGGGACGGCTGCCCCACAATTCCAAAACCGGCGTCTTGTGGGGCACGCGTCTCGCGTGCCGGATGGTCGGGCGGACATTCCTAATTCCTAATTCCTCATTCCTAATTCAAGTACCGATGACGAGACCACCGTCAACGCTGATCGTTGTTCCCGTCACCCAGTTCGCCGCATCGGAGGCCAGCCACACGTAGGCTTCAGCGATGTCTTTCGTGTCGCCGATGCGCCCCATCGGGGTGTGCGCCACCATGCTTTGGATGACCTTTTCCGGCATGGCGTTGATGATTTCGGTCTTGACGAAGCCCGGCGCCACTGCGTTGACTCGAATCCCGTACCGCCCCAGCTCACGTGCCCAGGTCTTGGTCATACCGATGACACCGGCTTTGGTCGCCACGTAGTTGGTCTGACCGAAGTTGCCGTTCAGGCAGGCGACCGACGAGGCGTTGAGGATGGCGCCGCCGGCCGCGCCAGCGATCATCGACGGCACCACAGCACGGGTGCAGTTGAAGACGCCTTTGAGGTTGACGCCGATCACCGCGTCCCATTTGTCATCGGTCATGCGGGCGACCACCTCACCGTCCTTGTACTTGACAAGCTGCGCATCGCGAACAATTCCCGCGTTGTTGACCAGCCCGAACACCGGGCCCCAGCGTTCGACCACTGCGGCCACCGCAGCTTCCACCTCGTCGGCGTCGGCCACATTGACCTTCTGAAACTCACCGGCGCTCGCCGGCGCCGCATTCACGTCCCACGCCGCCACCTTGCAGCCTTCCGCGACAAACCGTTCGGCCGTTGCCAGTCCGTTGCCGGCCGCGGCGCCAGTCACAATAACGACCTTGTCCTTGAGTCCCGTCTCGATCATGGTTCCTCCTGAATAGACTTGAAGCGGTCCTGGCGGGCACGCGTTGCGCCCGCCCAGCCAGCAGATCAAAAAGAAACCAGGGGGAGCGCCGCGAGGCGGCGCCCCCCTGGCAGAAACATCAGAAGAACCTGTACTCCAGTGTTGCGATGAAGGTGCGCGGCATGCCGTACGATCCCTGGAAGACCCCGAGCACCGGGATGTTGTAGCCGTTGGTCAGGTACTCCTCGTCGGTGAGGTTTTTGCCACTGATTCCGAAGCGCCACTTGGCATTGCCCGACAACCACGCAATCCAGGCGTCCGCCAGGCCATAAGCCGGCTGGATGATCGGGTCGACCCCCTCGTTGGTCAGCATCGAGTTGTCACGATAGCTGTAGCCGGCGCTGGCAGTGATCAGGCCCCCGAAGGCCGGAAAGTCAAAGTTCGCACGGATGGCGCCAGTAAATTTCGGCGCATTGGTGATCACCTGAGTATCGAGGATGCCATCATCGTTTTCGTCGAGGAATGAAT
>JASJGQ010000154.1:0-2636 GCA_033791425.1 Acidobacteriota bacterium | reverse complement strand
GGGTGGGCGGGTCCAGCATCCAGAACCCAGCACCGGTTTTCGGTCCGGGTGTCCGGGAATTCAAAATTAATAATTCAAAATTCAAAATTACTGAAGTTCCCGATACCACTTCATCAAACACGCCACCATCTGGCCGCGCCGGTTGAGGTTGAGGGCCCTCGCCCGCCGCCCGACTGCGAGAAGATCGGCGGCCAGACGCGCCATGTCCTCACCTCTCGAGGAGCCATTCGTTTCGGTCGCCATCTCGAGGGCCACCGATGCGACTGCCGCAAAGGGCTGCAGCTCGTCGGGCAGCCGGTATGGAAGACGCACAAGCGGTCCGGTTTCGCCGGAGAGACCCGTCGTGAGCGCCTTGCGTATTTCTCCGATCGCGGCGTTCAGGGCTTCCGCGTCGAGGGGCGAGGCCGCCAATTCGGGCACCTCGGAGTCGGACATCAACATCCCGGCCATGGCCACGACTCCAGGCAAAGAGAGCTGCTGACAGCGGGAACGGATGGTCGGCAAGACCGCGGTCGGGTTGGCGGCGAGAAGAATGAACATAGCGTGTTCGGGAGGCTCCTCCAAAGTCTTGAGCAGGGTATTCGCTGAAGGTTTAGGGAGGTGTTCCACTTCGACGCCATCGAAGATCCACACCCGGCGCAGACCCTCATAGGGGCGGGAATTGACCACATCCACGACCTGGTCGCGCAGAGGTTTGATCTTGAGAATCCGGGCCTTGCCCTCCGGCATCATCGCCACAACGTCCGGGTGAACCCCTCGCCGAACCCGGTCGGCACACGATGTCTCGCTCCACGGTTCCGGTTTTCCTTCACATACAAGCATCGCGGCAGCCTCGACCGCCACGAGTTCTCGGCCGAGCCCCGGTGGCCCGATCAGCAGAAGCGCGTGCGGCAAGCGGTCGCGATCCCGAGCCAGGGTGATGCGCTCGAGTACGGGCAGCACGACCTCACGCCATCGCCCGCGATCCAGAGCATCGCCACCCCACCACTGGGCCTCGGTCTCGCTCACCTGAGCTCCTCGGGAAGGACCGGTCCGATCCTGGCAAAGACCTTTTCCGGTCGTCCGGCCGCGTCGATCACCCTGACGCGATCGGGCTCGCGGCGCGCCAACTCCAGGAAGCCCTCGCGGACCCGGCGATGAAAGGCCGCGGGCTCGTCGTCGAGGCGGCTCTCGCGGGTCGTGCCCTGCAAATTGCGCGACCGGGCGCGGCCGAGGGCCTTTTCCGGATCCATATCGAAGACAAGCGTCAGATCGGGCTCGAGACCACCGGTAGCGAGACGGTTGAGCGCTTCGACTTCGTCCCAGCCGAGGCCACGGACCACTCCCTGGTAGACCAGGCTCGAGTCCGTGAAACGATCGCACAAAACGATCGTGCCTTCATCGAGCGCAGGCTTGATCACCCGCTCGACGTGGTCGCGACGCGAGGCCTCGAGAAGAAAGATCTCGGTCAAACCATCAGGTTCGAGGTCGGGGTTCAGGAGCAGGGCCCGCACCGCATCGCCGAGCGCCGTCCCGCCGGGCTCTCGAGTAACCACCGTCGCGTGGCCAAGGGTTCTCAGCCACTCGTCGACCAATGCAAGCTGGGTGCTCTTGCCGGTGCCTTCGCCGCCCTCAAACGTGATGAACCAACCCTTTGGCATGGCAGGCAGTATAGACGCTGCCGGCGGCAGCGCCGTCGCTTCGCTCTAGATTCCACGTGAATTCTCAATTCTGAATTCTGAATTTCCACCCTTAGCCACCTCGACCGTGGAATGGTGGTGAGGAATTGAGAATTAAAAATTAAGAATTGAGAATTACGAGTTGATGACCTTGAGGTAAGCCTCCTCGGCGCGGTAGGAGGAACGCACGAAGGGCCCAGCGAAGACCTCGAGACCGAGGTCGGTGCCGATCTTCTCGAGCTCGGCAAACTCCTCCGGGCTCCAGTAGCGCGCCACCTCGACCTGCTGCGGCGTCGGCTGGAGGTACTGGCCGATGGTCACCGCCTGGCACCCGGCTTCTTTCAGGTCCCCGAGCACCGCCGCGATTTCGTCCGTGGTCTCGCCGAGGCCGACCATCAGCCCCGATTTGCGGAGCATCGTGGGATCGCGCTCCGCAACCCGCCGCAGAACATCCATCGCCCACTCGTAGCGGCCGGAGCGCCGCACCTGGCGATAAAGTCGTGGCACGGTCTCGACATTGTGGTTGTACACATCGGGGCCAGCGTCGACGATGCGGTCCACCTGATCCATGTCGCCCCGGAAATCCGGGGTCAGGACCTCGATGGTCGGGACCTTTTCGACTTTCCTGAGCCGCTCGATGCACTCGACAAAGCCCGCGGCGCCGCCGTCCGGTAGATCGTCCCGATCAACCGCGGTAATAACGACGTGCTCGAGGCTCATGGCGACCACCGTTTCGGCCAGTTGCCTCGGCTCGTCGGGGTCGAGGGCCTGCGGCCGGCCGTGCGCGATGGAACAATAGGAGCAGTTACGGGTGCACACGCGGCCGTTGATCAGAAAGGTCGCCGTGCCCCGCGAAAAACACTCCGAGCGGTTGGGGCAGCGCGCCTCTTCACACACCGTGTGCAGACCACCCGAACGCATCTTTTTCTTGATCTCGTGCAACTCGCCAAGCTGCAACTTGCGCGCACGAATCCAGGC
>JASJGQ010000153.1:0-15767 GCA_033791425.1 Acidobacteriota bacterium | reverse complement strand
TCCGCGTTCCAATGGACGAATGGGACCTGGACGTCCGCAGGATCTGCCCAGGTCCAAAACATTGGACTTTCGGGCGGCACGGGCTACGACCTCGCGGTAAACAACATCACCGTGAACTTCGACTTCGGCCGTCCGGTCGAGAATCTGCGCGTGTTCTTCCATGACTACGGCGGCAACGTCAACCTCACCGTCAACGGCGATTTCAACAACGTCCTCGATCTCGACGAACTCAACGAACAGATCGTGGGCGGGACCTTCGTCGAAGTCAGCCTGTCGCCGACCGGGTCGGGAATCATGGTCATCAACGGAACCGTCAATTCGTTTTCGATCGGCGGCCAGGAGTTGTGGATCGACGACATCTGCGAAGCGACGGTACAGACGGGCTGTATCGAATTCGAAGACCTCCCGTTGGCGGAGCAATACGAGTACGGACAGTTCTTTGTCGACTCGGGTGTCGGGATGTTGGTCGAGGAGTTCTTTTGGTTTCCGTCAGGTTCGACCACGGACGAGTATGCGCTGGTCGACAACTCTCAAGACGCCGGTGGCACCGGCCAGGATCTTTATCCAAACAACACCAATATTTTCTTTGCCGTCGACGAACCGCTCGCCGAGATCTCGGTCCTTTACCACAACTTCGGTGGCAACGTGAATCTCATCGTCAACGACGTTCTTGCCAACGTCGAGAACTTCGCCGATCTTCACATGACCACCCTCGGTGGGGCCACGATCACGCTGCAACCTCCGACCGGAGAAGCCGGTACGCTCACCGTTTCCGGTCTTATCGAGAGCTTCGCGATTGGCGGCCAGGAGACCTGGATCGACCACGTGTGCAGGGTGCCTTCCCTGGTGTTCAGCGATGACTTCGAGTCCGGTGACACCAGTCAGTGGTCGAATACGGTTCCGTAAACGGGAGATCTCGCTCTTCCGGGTCGACCGCATCAGAAGAGCGGTGAATGGTGCGGGTCAGTTCCAGTGCCGCAGGTCGGGCCAGTGCTCGGCGAGCTGCGGCGCGTCGGGGCCCGGTAGGCCGAAGGCCGTCGGTCGTGCGAACGATGGCATGGTGTCTCCCAAGGGAACGCTATAAGGAAATTTAGGCCCTGGTTTCCACCGTTCGGACGCGCCGGATCTGCGCCTTGAGGATGCCTGACTCGGGATAGAACGTGTACTGCTTGTAACTCAAGAATCCGGTGGCGTTCGGAACCGTGGCGTCCCGGGTGCCGATGATGCGAACGTTGTTGACCCTGCGGTCGAGGTTGTCGTGGGTGTGGCCGTGGAGGATGGCCTTGACCCCGAAGACTCGCGCGAGCAGGCGCAAACCCCTCCGGTCGGCGCGGTCGAGCTGGAGGGCGGCCCGTTGCCAGAACGGCGTCGCCTGTTCACCCCGCCGTTTCGAGGTCGCCGACGCCGGGATGTTGGGAGAATGGTGGAGGGCGATGAGCTTGCACGGAACTTGGTCATGCTCGTCGAGCAGCCGGCCGAGACCTGCGAGTTGATCAAAACCGATCCTGCCGACCGCGTTGTCGATGAGGTTGAAGTTGCCGGCGTTGACACTGTCGATCGCGAACACGCCGATGTTGCCGTCTGCAAACAGCCTGGCGTAGGGCAGCTTTCTCCGCTGCCTCCCTTTTTCGAGCCCGGCCCGGACGATGGCCAGGTCCTCGGCGGTGGGGCGGGTTCGACGCAGACCGAGGCACGCGGCGTCGTGGTTGCCGGGAATCACGAGGACCCGTCGGAGATCGAGCCCGGCCGCGCGAAGTGACGACCACAAGACGTTCCACGCCGCCAGTTCGCCGCGGTCGCTGACGTCGCCGGTGATCAACACCAGATCGGCCTCCCCGATCGGCTGGTGCTGGAGGAGACGCCCCAGGTTGGCGTTCATGCCGCGCGCCCGGTCCTCCTTCCGTCGTCCTCCGTCGGTGGCGGTGAGGTGGAGGTCGGAGAGGTGGGCAACGGAGAGTGACGTCTTCACGGTCGACTCCTGAGCAAGCGGTTTGCGAGGTGTTTTTCCCGGCACCCAGCCTACCGCAAACCTTTTGCCATTGACTGCGATTGCGTCTCACTCTACAATTGCGCGCAACAGCAGCGCACAAAGGAAAAGATCATGACTGAACGAACGTCGACCGCGGCGATTCCGGGAACGAATGTTGTCTGTCTGGCTCTCGGTCTCATCCTGAGCCTGTCGGCATTGCCGGCTGCCGCCCAGGAGAAGATGGGCTTCACCTTCTTTGGCGAGATGAACATGAACTGGCGCGATTCGGCTTTTGTCGAGCACCGGTTGAACGTCCCGTTCCCGCCGGAGTTTTGGGAGGCTGGGGATGACGCCGTCTACCTGCGGACGGTTGATCCAGGGTCCCACTTCGAAATGTCGGATGTGGAGCTGGGTCTTGATGCCCAGTTCACGGAGCGCTTCAGCGGCCGCGTGCTGGTGCACGTGATCGACCTCTACAACCGCAACCCGACGTCGATCGACGAAGAGGTCTTCGTCCGGGAATTCTGGCTGCGCTACGGCCAGGTGGATCGTCAGCACCGCAAACTCACACCATGGGCGTGGTACGTCGAGGCCGGGAAGGCGCCGCGTTTTGCCAAACAGGTGGTGCGCCACCTCGAGAGCTACGGTCTGTGGGGCACCGCCGTCAACCGGTTCGAGATCCCCCAACTTCAGGTCGGCGTCAACCTCGGCGGCAGTTTCTATTTTCGTGGCCAGTACGGCATCGGTGCTCCGCTTTTCATGCGCGACCCAAATGCGCTGGCCGGTGATAACGGCACCTTCGACAGGGTTCCCGGAGACGTGGATCCCACCTACAACTCGGGCTTCCCGATTCTGTATGACGCGCGACCGAAAAACTTCAGCCTCGACGGCGAGGTCGAGCTCGGCGCCGGTCTCGGTTGGCGGTGGGCGAACGACGAAGGCAAGAAATCAGTGGACGTCCTGGCGTGGTACTACTCTCGGACCCTGGAAGAGGCGCCGGACATTGAGGGCACCTTCTACCAGGGAGATCTCGAACTGTTGTGGGGCGCCGGATGGCCGCTTCCCTTCGAAGGCGACGAAAAATGGGAGGCGGGGCTCAACGTCGACTGGCGCCTCGGCCGCTGGGTGGGTTTCGCCCAGTTCGTCAAACAGGACATCGCCGCCCTTGAACGCCAGGGCTTGGAGATTGAAACCGCCTTCCACATCCCCGTGCCGGCCCTCTTTGCGGCCTGGGAGACACCGGTGTTCAACTGGATCCGGCCTGCGGTGCGCTACTCCCACATCGACAACGATTTCTGGGTGTCCGGGCCGTTTATCACGCCCTCGATGTTCTGGGACTGGCATAAGCTCGATCTGGGGCTGCGTATCGGCATCGTTCGCGCGTCGGACCTCACCATCGAATACACGTTCAACCAGGCCAAGCTCAACGACGGTTCTACCCTCAAGCCCAACGAATGGCTGGTCACGTGGCGGATCTTCTGGTAAATCCCTGAAGGTTTGGTTCATCTGGAATTGGATGAGTCAAAAGGGTTTTCGGATCCAGCCCCGGAGGGGCGAAAGGGCATAGCCCGGGGCGTGAGCCCCGGGAAGAGACGTAGAAAAACCCAAGAGCCCCGGAGGGGCGACAGGTTGTGCTCGCGACCGTAACCGCGGCCGTTGACGGCTGCTTTCTGTCGCCCCTGCGGGGCTTCACGAAAAGAAACATCTGATTCCTGGGGCTCACGCCCCAGGCTACACTCTGGCGCCCCTCCGGGGCTCAAACCGAGTCGACATTTGTCGCATGATCCCGAATCGACCGATCGTTCGAACGTCATCGAGCTACCAGTCGGTGACGAGCACGTCCCTCAGGCTCTGATAGACCATGCTGGCCGACACCGGACGGCGTTCAGGGTCCTTGGCCAGACAGGCCATCACGATCTGTTCGAGTTCGGGCGGGATGTCGTCCCGCGCTCCCCGCAAAGGCGGCGCGGCGGTGTTCAGCTGTTGTTGAATCAACGACCCGACCGTGGTCCCACTGAAGGGGATCTTGCCTGCGAACATCTCCCACAGGACGATGCCGAGACTGTAGAGATCGCTGCGGAAGTCGAGGTCCTGGCCGCGGCACTGCTCGGGACTCATATAGGCGGGCGTACCGACCACCACGCCTTCGTTGGTTGCACCGGCGCTCTTGAGACCGCTCGAAATGCCAAAATCCATGAGCTTGACGACCCCGTTGGGAAGGACCATGACGTTCTGCGGTTTGAGGTCGCGGTGGACGATGCCCTCGGTGTGCACGGCGGTCAGACCGCGGCACAGTTGTTTTGCGACCTGCAGACCGGGCGCGAGGCGGAGACCACCGTGCTGTTTGAGGACCGCAAGCAGGGTGGTGCCGGGCACGAACTCCATCGAGAGACAACGCAAGCCCCCCGCCTCCACCAGATCGTGAACCCGAATCACATTCGGGTGCGAAATCTTCCGCGCCAGGCGGACTTCCTGTTTGAGTTTGGCGACACCATCCGTGGCCTCCTCAAAGGCCTCGGGTCGCATCACCTTGAGTGCCACATCCTCTTCCAGTTCGAGGTCCGAGGCCCGAAAGACGACGCCCATCCCGCCGCGGCCGAGCTCGCTGCGGATCTTGTAGCGTTCGCCAAAGACCTCGCCGGTCGCCGGCAATCTGACGTCCCGTGCGATCGCGGATGGCGGTGGAGCTGCCTGAGTGGCTCCGCCATCGGTATCGGCCGAACGCGAACGCATGTCGGCCACCAGCTGTTCGAGAGCTTCCTTCTCCCGTAGTTCCTCCACCATGGCGCCGAATGCTCCCGCCAGAACACCAACCTCACCGCTGCCGCCATCGGGAAGTTCGACATCGAGACGCCCGTCGCGAATGGCCTCCGCGCCCCGCGCCAACTCTTGCAGCGGTTTGGCGATCCTTCGTCCGAGCAAATAGGAAACCGGCAGCGAAAGCAGAAGCATGGCCACCCCGGCAAATATCAGGCCACGGCGAATGGCGTAGAAGGAGGCCATCTCCTCGGCCCGCGATCTCGCCACCAGGAGGGCGGCAAGGCTGTCGCCCGAAGAATTGAAAATCGGCACCGCGAGGACATCTCGGGCTTCGGCCGCTGTACCGACGGTCACGGGCCCAAACACCTGTCCTTCGAGAAAGACTGTCTCGGTGGCGAGGGCATTATTGGTAACGGCGTCGTCCAGCATTGTGCCTTCGATGCCCGGCGTCGATGCGGTGAGCTCCGGTTGTGGCGCCTCACCCCGGCGCGCCATGTCGGCCACGATCGCGACCTCTCCGCGGGTCAGGGTCTGTAGTTGGGCGAGGGCCTCGGCACCGATCGGGAAGGTCACTGCCAACACCCCCTGCAGCTGGGCTCCGTCGCCCTCACCGGCAATGACCGGTGCGGCGGCGACCATGGCGAGTTGATCGCGTTCGCGAAGAAACGCGGTTGTGCCCTGCCAAGTGTCGAGGACCGAGGCGACCCAACCGACGCCGGCAAAGGGCTGGCCGACACCGCTCCCGTCCGGGCGGTCGGATCGAGCGAGGACACCGCTGTAACGGTCGAAGAGGAAAACCGTACTTGCCTCCTGGAGCATTTGGGGCGCATCCTCGGTGGCGAAACTGAGCCGCGTCGAGAGATCGACCTCGTCGGCGAAGATCGCCAGAGTCCCGGGTTCGCGGGCGAGCGACTGGACCTGCTCGAGGGCCGCGCTCGAGCGCGATAACGCGTAGCCTTCCCAGACATCGGGCACACGGGCCAGGTCATCGCGGATGGTCCGTTCGGCGACCTGTCCGGACCGCCAGGCGGCAATCGCGACCGTGAGGCCGAGGGTGAGGGCCAGCAATGCAGCCGCGAGTACGAAAAACTGGACTGCGAGACCGAACCCCCGTTGTTTTTGGGTCTTTCTTCCCGCCCCCGTTCGGCGGTCCGGCACCCTCGCGGCGACCGTTTCGATGTGGTCCTCGGAGACCTCGCGGGTCACGTCAGTATCGGAAATCGTCATCATCGGGGGGGGGGTACTCCTTCCCGTACTTGTTGAGGTGCGAGGCATCCCGCCAGTTCGAGATATCGAGCTCGACCGCCAGCCTCGAAGTTCGTCCTGGACGAACCGAGACCTCACGCGACCACATGCCGCCGCGCACATTCCAGCCTTCGACCACGGTCGGCCCTGGCGGGATGTGGCGGAGAGTAATCCGACCCTCAGCATCGGCGACGCCGTGACGGCGGGACTCCACGACCATCAGGTAGGCGACCATGTGGGGGTGGATGTTGCAGTAGATCTGGATCAGGCCGGGTTGTTGGAAACGGACGGATTCGGACTTGCCCTTCCGGTACAACCCGAGGTCGAATGTTTTTGGTTTGGACAGGCTGAATACGTTATGAAAGACCCGATCATAATTCGGGAAATCGACCGTCGAGCCCACCGAGACCACGGCGATTCGCGGTTCGAATTGTTTCTTGTTCTGCGCGATTTTGACTCGGGCCGCCCTCTCATTCCGGCCCTTGAGGGCAGGGATCCAGGCCACCGAATCATCTCCGGGCAGCATTTTCTTCCCCGCCTTTACAGAGACTTCGATGATGATTGCACCGGGTGGCACAGGGGTTCGAGTCGGGGAGGCGGTGGGCGAGGGAAGCACCACAGCTGCGGGGCCCTGGGCGATCGCCGTGCTGGTGGTCTGAATCGTCATTCCGACCAACAGAATGACCAAAAAACCTCCGATCGTCCGACGTCGCTCGCGCGTTTCACTCACTTCGTACCTCTCGATGCCGTTCTGCTCATTTTTAAGAGACTGAGAATCTATCTTGATAATACCCCATCCACAGCGCCGTGTCGTGGGTTCCCGTATCGTTCACTCTGCGTCAGCCGGCGCAAAAGGCGCTCGAACAGAGCAGCGCCGCCAACCCCTGCGTGTTCGAGGAGGAGTGCCGCGCCTCGGGGACCGGAGGTCTGCCGTTATCGGATCACCCGGCAGCGAGCCGGCGCAGAATCTCCTGAGCCTCGATCAGCCCTCGTCGTCTTCGGGCTCGAACACCCAGAGGCCCTCCTCTTGAAACAACGGGTCGGTCGCGAGGTCGTGCCCGCATCGCGGACACTCGGTTGCACTTTCTGCCGGGAGGGACAAGGAATGCCAGTCGGCGAACTCCTCGCCGCACCGCGGACAGACGATTTCGACCAATTCGGCGGTGGATCGCATGGAGGCTCCCTTCGCCAGGCTTGTCATCGTCTCCTTCTAATATAGGCCCTGAGATCCGATCGTAAAGTCCTGCGACGGGAAACCGTTCAGCTGATGTCAGTCGATCGGTGATTTTCGCCGGAATCGTTGGCGGATGTCGAACGTGTAGATCGCCAACGCGGTCCAGATGAGGCCGAAACTTACGGCGTGTGCGATGGAGAAGGGCTCGTCGTAGAGAAAGACGGCCAGCAGAAAGGTGCAGGTGGGCGCGATGTACTGAAGCAGACCCGCGGTCGACAGCGGAATGCGACGAACGCCGAGGGTGAAGAGGATCAACGGAACGACGGTGACCGCGCCAGCAACCACCAGCAGGACGTCGACGGTCGATCCCTGGTGTCCGAAAGCGGCGACGCCCCGCTGTTTTTCAAACAGGAGAAACACGACAGCGAGGGGGGCCAGCGCCATGGTCTCGAAGGTGAGTCCGACCACCGCATCGGCGCGTACGGTCTTGCGCAGCAGGCCGTAGAAACCGAATGACACCGCCAACACCAGCGAGATCCACGGCAGGTGGCCCTGGCGAATCGTCAGGATGGAGACCGCGGCTGCGGCCAACGAGACCGCGACCCACTGCCGCCGGTTGAGTTTTTCGCCGAGCACGACGAGACCGAGCACCACGTTGACCAGGGGGTTGATGTAGTAGCCCAACGATGTCGCGAGGACACGATCGGCGTTGACGGCCCACACGAAGAGGCCCCAGTTCACTGCGATGAACACGGTCGATAGTGTCAGCGCGGCCACCGTTCGGGGTTGCTTGACGGCTGCCAAGAGATCGGGCCACCGTCCGCAAAGACTCATCCAACCGGCGACCGCGACCAGGCCCCACACGATGCGGTGGGCGAGGATCTGAGCCGCCGGAACCTGCTGTAGCAGTTTCCAGTAGATCGGCGTCAGGCCCCAGATCAAAAAGGCCAGGGTTCCATACAGCAGTCCCAAACGGGTCTCACGGCTCACCGAGTCACCTTACTCGCAATCGGGCGCTGCCGCGACGGGAGGCTGGCACCTTCGCCCAACGCGACTCGGATCAGCGCGCGCTTCCCGAGAGGTGCCCCCCTATGCATTGTTTGCCCCGAACGGTGGGCCGACGATCGCGGGGATCCGTCAAACAATGCAAAGAACGGCACCTCCGCCGCATTACTGATCCGTGCGGGTTTCGGGGATCTCGAAGGTTCCGTCGAGTCGCTCCAGCATGTCGTCGTAGCGACGATCGAGATCGGCCAATTCGGTCTCATAGGCCTGCTCATCCAGTTCGTCCCGGTCGCGCCGCCCTTCGAGGGCGGCACGGTGGGACCCATACCATTGATCTGGGTCGAAGTTGTAGGTCATGTTACGAGCCTACCGACATCAACGGGTAGGGGCGGCATATATGCCGCCCATTTTTCCGGTTGACTCGTCTGTCAATTGCCGCCGTCCCCCGTTGGACGGAACGCGGGCTCGACGCCCATCTCTTCGAGCAGGTTCCACGCGTGATCGATGCGGTCCATCACCCACATGGTGTAGCGGAAGTCGACGTGAATGGATCTCGTGACCTCGGGCAGGAAGTCCCAATCGGCGATCATGCTCTCCCAGTTGCCGTCGAAGAGCAGTCCGATCAGACGGCCCCGGTTGTCGATGGTCGCCGACCCGGAGTTGCCGCCCGTCGTGTCGACGTCGGATAGAAAGTTTACCGGCAGCGTGCCGATCTCGTCAGATGCGTAGGGTCCGAAGTCGGCCGCTGCAATTGCCTCGAGAAGCGCCGGCGGGGCGTCGAACGGTTCCCTGCCGGTGGCCTTGGCAGCGATGCCTTCAGCGGTCGTGAAGGGAAGGTAGATCACCGCATCCTGGGGAACGTAGCCCTGGACGTTGCCGAAGGTCACCCGTAGGGTGCTGTTGGCGTCGGGGTAGATTTCGACGCCGCGGTCGGTCTGGAACGCAAGCAGGGCTTCCATGAATCGCGGACGCGCCTCGAGCAGTTGTCCATCGAGGGCTTCATCCTCGGCTTCGAGGGTGAGGTTGGTGTCATACATCGCCACAGCCAACCGCACGAAGGGATCGTCGCTGGCCTCCAACGCGGCCCGGTCCGCCGTGAGCAGCGCCATTCGGTCGTCGATACCGGTGAGGTCAGTGGCCATATACATGCTGTGGAGCGTTGAAGCAATGGCATCGGACGCCGGCACGTCGGTTCCGATACCGAACCACTCGTCGAGGACCAGCAGCCTTTCACTTTCCGGAAGGGAGGCGTAGGCCTCGAGCGTGCTCTGCATCAGAGCCATGTCGACCCGGGCGTCGAAGTTGCGCGCCGACCGGGCGATCCGGCTGCGGATCCGGGCCATGTCGCGTTCCTGGTATCCGGGTTGGCGATCGGCGTCGGGCTTTTCGCGTTCGCGGGAAAGGCGGTACGCCCTCATTGAAACGGACAATAGCTGGTTGTACTTGATGGACGAAAGCTCCTGGTCGCGTTCGCGGTGGGCCCGTTTCTCCTCCAGGATCTCCTCGACCTCCTCCAGGGCGCTGCCCCAGGCGGCTTCGCGCTCAGGGTCGGCGGCGATCCACGTCGTGAACTCGGCTTCGAGTTCCTTTTTGCGGGCAACTGAGTCCGAGTGCGCAAAACCGGCCAGCATGCCCTGGCCGTTCTTGAGGCTGTTGTTGAGATAGGACTGGGTGGCGGCATAGGCGATGGCGGCGTCGGGCCGGCCTGCCGTCTCGGCCGCGATGATGTCGAGACTCCGCTGGCGGCGTTCAACGCGTTGCGGGTAACTCCACTCGATGGCGTCTTCAACCTCCGATGCCAGCCGGTAACGGTTGGTGCGGCCTGGAAAACCCACCACCATCACGAAGTCTCCCGCCTCGACACCTTCGGTGCCGATCGCCAGCCAATGCTTCGGCTGATACGGGACGTTGTCCGGAGAGGGATCTGCAGGCTGACCGTCGGGGCCGACATACGCTCTGTAAAACGAGAAATCACCGGTGTGGCGGGGCCACATCCAGTTGTCGATATCACCACCGTACTTACCGATGGAGGAGGGCGGTGCGTAGGCCAACCGCACATCGCGGATCTCGAGTTGATCGTAAAGGCGATACGTGGAACCGCCGTGGAACGAGGCGACTTTGCATCGGTGGCCTGGTGTTGCCTCACACCCGGCGATGAGTTTCTTCTCCGCGTCCTCGATCGCGGTATAGCGGGCGGTGCCGTCGGCCCCGGCGGGGACGGCGGACACGATCTGTGGCGTCACATCCTGGACCGCGAGGGTCACGTAAACGCGTGATCCTGGCGCCGCAGCCAACTCGTCCGCCGGGCTGGCGGCCAGAAAACCGTCGGTCAGCAGGTTCCGATCCTCGGTCGAATTGAACTGGATGGTCCCGTAAGCGCAATGGTGGTTGGTCACCACGAGTCCCTGCGGCGAGACAAAGGACGCGGAGCATCCGCCGAGCGAGACGATCGCACCCATCGGATGGGCGGTGAGATCAGCAAAGGTTCCGGGCGAGGTGTCGAGGCCCGCGGCGGCGAGCGACTCGCCGATTTTTGGCAGTTGATCGGGCAGCCACATGCCTTCACCGGCATGGCCCGCGGCGGTTGAAAATATTGCCAGGAGAATCGTCATTACGAATCGCATTTGTGAACCCCCCATACACCTGAGATGACGCCGTTGCGGCGCCGCCGGTATCCTAACAGAGAGGACGGTGACGGGGAATCTGCAGAGGTGGTCGTGCGTTGAGTTTTTCAATCGTTTTAGGAGGATTCCATGGATTCGGTCGAACGCTATCTCGAGATCTTTGAAGGATTGAGGCGGAAGAAGCACTGGAGCACCGATGCCAATATCCTGCGGTTTTGCGCTCTGACTCTCGCAGCCGCCGATGTGGCTGATAACGGGTTCGATCTCGAAGCGGCGGCGAAAGGTCTGGCCCTCGAGGCCGGGGGCTTTTCGCCCCGGAGTTCGTCGATTCGGTACGCCGTGGCGGCGATTCTCCTCCGGCGCGGTCTCGATCCGGCGGCGACGGTGCGCGAGGTCAAGAGAACGTTGACGCGTTTCAAGGACCACAAGCTCAGGAAGGGCGGAGCCCACCCGCTGTTGGCGGCGCTCCTGATGGTGCTGGACGCCGGCGGCAGCGCGCCGACTGACGCGACCATCGGCAGGCTCAAGGGCATCATCGATCGCTGGAACGAGGATCACTTCTTTCTGACCGGTGTTGACGACTACCCGATGGCGGCCATGCACGCGACCCGCGACCGGGGCGTTGAAGAACTCGCGCTGGAAGTCGAACAGATCTACCAGAGTCTCCGCGCCGCGAAGTACAGCCAAGGCAACCCTCTGCAGCTGGTATCCCACCTCCTGGTCTTCTCAGATCTCGGCCCGCAGGAGGCGGCCCATCGATTTGACCGGATGGCGCGTGCGCTCAAAGAGAGGGGGCAGCGCGTCTGGCAGGGCCAGTACGACGAGGTCGCCCTTCTGGTGCTTTCCGGCGCGCCGGTCGACGACGCGGCGGCTCGAGCAATCTCCTACCGTGATCGGTTGCGGGCAGTCAAACCGCGTCCGTCGTCTGAGATCGCGTTCTCGATCGCGGCCGGCGTTGTCCTCGCCGAGCAGGCGCAGGCGATGCGCGGGATGGAGAGCGCGAGGACCGCGGCCAATCTCCGCTCGGTCCAGACCATCATCGAAGCCCAACAGGCGGCGATCATCGCCTGCATGGCCGCGACGACCGCCGCCACCACCGCTGCCACCTCCTGATCAACCTCGGGAGGCGATTGTGCGGGGCTGCGCGGCAGGCGCGTTGTGCCGCACCGCGTCTTTCAGATACTGGGAATCGTTGCTACGCTTTTCCGCTCGGAGTTTCTTCCGCCAACGAGAGGCACCCGTTCATGAAAAAACGCATCGGCATCTTCGGTTGGGGCGTCGTCGCACCCAAGTCGCCAAACGTCGAGGTCTTCGAGGCAAACCTAAAAAAAGCCACCACCTGGCTCGAGCCATTTGATGGATTTGGCCCCAGTAATTTTCTGGTCGGCAGACCGGAATTCGATTTCGAGATCTACAGACCCTGGATCGAGGCCCGTTTCGAACCGCGCCGGTACTCCCAGATCCAGGAGAAGATGGGCAACACGGTCAAGTACGCCATCGGCGCTTTTATCCAGGCACTGGATCAAAATCCCGGCATCGAAGATCTCCTCAAGGAGCTTGGTGGCCGAGCCCATGTCTACGTAGGGACCGGGCTCGGAGATTTTCCGCTCCAGTACGAGCTTGTCCAGCACTACCGCCGCGCCCAGTTGAAATGGAATAGATTCTGGTGCCAGGACGAGCACCACAGTGAGCTTCGCGACTATCGTCGAGCCGACGATCAGGAAAAGATCCGGATTCGCGAAGAGTCGGACGCACCTGCGGACCCCGACACCATTGATCGCTGGAGTGACGAGCACGACGAGGCGGCCGAGAGCTGGGACCGGTTCTGGGTCGCCGGATCGGATGGTCTGAAGACCTATCTCGAACGCCAGAAAGCCATCGAACGGGAAGGTATTTCGGGCGACATCGACGGCGGCAAGGGCCACCTGATCCGGCGCAAGGCGACGACCCGCCGCAAGCTGAATCAGGAGTATGGCTGTCCGACGGAGCCCTGGAACGCCGTGGACCCGAAGCTGTTGTGGAACATCCCGAACATTCCGGCGGCGCAGATCTCGATGCTCGGGCGCATCACCGGGCCCGCCATCGCACCGGTCGCAGCGTGTTCGGGTTTCGGTGTCGCCCTCAAGATGGCGATCGACGCGATCCGCTCGGATCAGGCGAAGGTGGCGGTAATCGGCATGACCGACCCCGAACCGCACGCTCTTTCGGTGGGTGCCTTCTACGGCGCCCGAGTGCTCTCGCACGACGGCGAGGTTTCCAAGCCCCTGACGGGATTCCGCGGCACCCATGTGTCGGGTGGCGCTTGCATATGGATCGTCGGCGACGCGGACTTTCTCGTGGACCGGGGCTTTCAACCGCTCGGTCTCGAGGTCCTCAGCGTCGCCCTGTCCTCGGACGCGGACCACATCATCACACCGTCCCAGGAGGGCCCCCGAACCGCGATGCGGCGGGCGCTCGAGGCGGCGGAGGTCGCGCCGGAGGAAGTTGCAACCTGGGACATGCACGCCACCGCCACTCCGGGCGACTGGAGCGAGCTGAAGAACGTCCTCTCCGTGGTGCCGGAGACCACCGCCCTGACTGCGCGCAAGGGCTCCTTCGGCCATGGCATGTCGGTCTCCGGAGGCTGGGAGCTGACCGCGCAGCATCTGGGCTTTTCAAAAGGTGAGCTGCATCCGGTCGATATCTCGATCGACGAGTTTCACGAACAGGTACGGCCTTACTTCTGCCGCCTGGTCTCCGATGAAACACGCCCGATTGAAGGTGACGTGGCCGGCAAGATCAACATGGGGGTTGGCGGGATCAACGCCTGTACGATCTGCCGCCGCTGGTGACGGGCGGCGGGTTTTTTTGTCAGATAGACTGAGCGCGTGATCACGCTCCTGCTTCTTGCCGATACCCACCTCGGCTTTGATCTGCCCGCTCGTCCGCGGTCCGTGCGCCGGCGGCGCGGCCCGGATTTCTTCGCCAACACCCGAGCCGCCCTTGAGCCCGCCCTTCGAGGCGAGGTCGACGCGGTGGTGCACGGTGGCGACCTGCTCTACCGGTCCAAGGTCTCTCCGGGTCTGGTGGCTGCCGCGCTCGAACCTCTCCTCGAGGTCGCCGATCGCGGCGTCCCGGTCCTTCTGGTCCCGGGAAACCACGAGCGCTCGGCTCTGCCGTACCCTTTACTGGCAAGCCACGCCAATCTGCACGTCTTCGACCGGCCGAAGACCGTGGTCTTCGAGCTCAATGGAGTGCGCACCGCTTTCTCGGGCTTTCCCTGTGAGCCGGAGGGTATTCAATCGCGGTTCCGAGACCTGATGGAGGGCACCGGATGGCGGGAACAGGAAGCCGATATCCGACTCCTGTGCGCCCACCAGACCGTGGAAGGCGCCCAGGTCCACAACTACACCTTTCGCGGCGGGCCAGATGTCATTCGCGGCCGGGACATCCCGGGTCACTTCGCCGCCGTCCTGTGCGGACACATCCACCGCAGCCAGGTGCTCGAGCACGATCTCGCAGGCCGCGAGCTGGCGACGCCTGTGTTCTACCCGGGTTCGGTCGAGCGCACCAGCTTTGCCGAGCGTCACGAGGGCAAGGGGTTCTACACGATCACCGTTGCGCCGGGTCCTGACCCGGGCGGCATGGTGGTCGACCGGGTTCTTCACGAACTCCCGGCGCGTCCGATGTGTCGTGTCGTAGTCGACGCTGGCGGACTCGATGCCGAAGCGCTGTCTCGACGTTTGACTGAGGAATTCTCGGGTCTTGACCCCGACTCCGTGGTCCAGGTACGAGTTGAAGGCGGCCTCCTGCCGGGTTCAGAGACGGCCCTTCGGGTTGCGAACCTCCGTACCCTGCACCCCCCGACCATGACCGTCGATCTTCGGGTGCACCGGCCGCGACGGTGAGGATCTGAGAGCCGATGCAAAGGATGCACCTGTTCGAGCTGCACGACCTGGCAGGGTTTCCGGCCGTGTGGCGGGATCTCCTCACCGATTTTCTGTCGTTCTACGCCGCGAGGTTCAAGCCGTACGCCGCCGTCGCACCTATCCTGGCCGAAGCGCTGCAACATCATGGATCGGGCCGGATTGTCGATCTTTGCTCGGGGGCCGGGCAACCAGTGCTCTCGCTCGGGCCTCCCCTCCGGGTGATCGGAGTGACTGAACTCGAGATCGTCCTGACCGACAGATTTCCAAATGTTGCTGCGTGGGTCGATCTCGAGCAGGACCCTGACGTTGCGGTGTCTTATGAGACGGAGCCGGTCGATGCGACGGATGTTCCCGCGCACCTTCTGGGATTCAGAACTCTCTTCACCTCGTTCCACCATTTCGCGCCGGAGGCGGCACGTGCGGTTCTCAGTGACTCGGTCAAGAAACAGCAGGGTATCGGCCTTTTCGAGTACACCGAACGCAACTGGCTGATTTGGACCGTTCCTGTTGTACTGATCCCGCTCTTTGTGTGGGTCTGCACGCCCTTCATCCGTCCTTTCAGCTTCCGGCGGCTGTTGTGGACCTATCTCCTGCCGGTGGTACCGATCGTGGCCATGTGGGACGGCTTGGTGTCGTGTCTGCGGACCTATTCCCTCGAGGAACTCCGCGATCTCGTCGGTGGGTTGGAGGACTCGACCTACCGGTGGGACGTCGGGATGGTGCGGTCAGTCGGATTCAGCCGCGTCACCTTTGCCGTTGGAGTTCCCTCCCGTGGCTAATTCCGAATCTTCAACCGCGCCTTGAGCTCTCCCGCCGAGATCTCGCCGGCATGGTGGACGGCCTCGACCTGGTCAATGTGGGAGATTTTGAATCCGGAGTCTTTGAGCTCCTGGGGGGAGGGCAGCGCGCTTGACGATTCTGGGAGTTGCCCCGTTAGCGCGGACGTTGTTGATGGTCCTGGCCCAGTGGATCAGGGCCTGGTGCTGATGATCGATGCCGGGGATGCCCGTCGTGGCCTATTTTGGAAGATTGACGGTCACGATGAACTCCTTGAATGAACAAATGGATGTGAGATCATTTGT
>JASJGQ010000152.1:0-7380 GCA_033791425.1 Acidobacteriota bacterium | reverse complement strand
CTGGTGCCGCGGGAGAACCCGGTGGTCAAGGGCTTCAGAACCACCGTCGAACGCTTCGGATCTGTGGACACACTCCTCGTGGTGGTTCACATCCAACCCGAAATGGCGCTCGAGACCACGATCGAGTTTGCGGATCGGCTGGCCGGCGTACTTCGTGAGTGGGACAGCATTGACTGGGTCGAGTACCGGGTGGACAGTACCGCGGAGGCTGCGGTGCCGCTGCTCGATCGAGCGACCTTGTTCCTCGAACCCGAGGAGTTGAACGAAGTGATCGCTGCGCTCGATGACGACGGGTTGCGGGAAACAGCCCAGCGGCTGCGGGCTCAGCTGATGGCCCCCCAGGGTCTCGTCACCAAGGACCTCCTCCGGCTCGATCCAGTCGGTCTCCTGCCGCGGATTCTGAAACGGGTCAAGTTCGGCGGCGTGGGGGTCAGTGTCGACCCCGACACCGGTTGTCTGATCGACCCCGGTGGGCGCTTTCTGCTGCTCATGGCCAAACCGGTACGACCGGCTCAAGACCTGGATTTTGATCGCGAACTGGTGGAGGGCCTCGAGACTCGGGTTGCGGATCTTGCCGTCCGGTGGACGGAAGAGACTGGCGCGAGCCCGGCGCCGCGAGTCGAGTTCACCGGTGGATACGTGGTGGCCCTCGACGACGCGCAGCTCATCACGTCGGATGTGGTCGTGGGTTTGGTGTCGTCCCTGGCCGGCGTCATGGTGCTCTTCCTATTGGCTTTTCGCAGCCGCGCATCGCTGGTGTACGCCTTCTTCCCTTTGGTCACCGGAATCGCGCTGACGTTTTCGTTCGGTGCCCTGGCCCTCGGCCGCATCAACTCGCTGACCTCCGCCTTCGGTGGCCTGGTGATCGGGTTGGGAATCGACTTCGTCATCGTCCTGTATGCCCGCTACGTCGAGGAGCGACGGCGCGGCGCGTCGAATAGTGAAGCCATCGACGCCATGGGTCGCCACACTGGTGTCGGCGTACTGCTGGGTGCGGTGACAACGGCTGCCACGTTTTACTCATTCCTGGTCACGGACTTTGCGGGTCTGTGGGAACTCGGGTTGCTGACCGGGACCGGGATCCTGCTCCTTGTCGTGACCGTCTACACGCTGTTGCCCGCTCTCCTGACGCTTGTCGATCGGCGCCGACGGGTTGACAAGCGGCTGTCTCTCCATTCTTTCGGATCCGACCTTGTGTGCCGTGGTGCTATCCGGCGTCCCGTGCTGACCATCGTCGTTGCGTCCCTGGTCACGATTGTTCTCGGCATGGCCGCGCGGTCGCTGCAGTGGGACGACGATTTCCGCAACATGCGATCGGGTGACAATCGGGCGATCCAGTTGCGGCAGGACGTGATGGACGCGTTCGATCTGCGGTTTTCGCCGATGGTCCTGCGGGTGGACGGTGCAACCGAGTCGGAGGCTCTCGACAGGGCTCGTGCGATCCTGCCCCAGTTGGAGGCTCTGGTCGATGGAGAAAACCTGGTTGGGGTTGACACCATCGCCGGCGTGATTCCGTCACAGGAGGCGCAGGCGGTCGTGATCGCCCGCCTCGAAGAGGCAGCCCCCGAATTTGACGGTCTGAGGAGCCGGTTCGAATTGGCGTTGCGCTCCAGCGGCCTCAACCCGATCGCCTTCGAGACCGGGATCGACCACCTGGTGACGGCATTGGATCGTCGGCAGCCGTTGTCGCTCGTGGACCTCGAAGGGACGCCGCTGGCTCGGGTCGTCGACCGCTACGTCGCTGCCGCAGACGGCGAGGTATCGGCCGCAATTTATCTTTACCCACCGGTGGGGCAATGGCGGCGTGGCGCGTCACCGGCACTTGCCGAGGTTGTCAGCTCGCACCCTGGTGCGGTGCTGGCGGGAGCCAACGTGATCTCGGCTGAGCTTCGAAACATCGTGTGGGACGACGCCATCAAGGCATCGATCATCGGCTTCGTCGTGGTATTCCTGCTGATGTGGGCGGATCTCGGAGGGCCGCTGCGGGCTCTCCTCGCCCTGCTGCCGCTGATCATCGGCATGGTGTGGATGCTGGGAGGCATGGCTCTCCTCGGATTCAGGCTCAATTTCTTCAATATTTTTGTCATCACCATGATCATCGGCATCGGGGTCGACTACGGGGTTCACTTGCTCCACAGGTGGTATGAGTCTGGTGGGGATCGGACTCAACTATTCGAAACAGCCAAGGCCATCGGGGTCGCGGCGCTGACCACCGTTGTGGGATTCGGGTCGCTGGTTCTGTCACACTATCCTGGCCTGCGCTCGGTGGGGGCTGCCGCTATCCTTGGTGCGGTTGCCACGGCCGTGCTCAGCATCACCCTGTTGCCCGCGTTGCTTTCGATGAGGGAGAAATCATGATTCGCGAACTCAAGCCCAAAAACCTGAGGTGGCGGTGTCCCAAGAGTTGGGTGCCGAAAAACGGATCGGCCTCGGTCAAACCCGCCACCACGATCGTCGCCCAGGATCGTGCGGTCGAGGCGATCGCCTTTGGTCTCGGGATTCACAGCCTCGGATTCAATGTCTTTGTCACCGGGATGTCCGGCACCGGAAGACTGACCACCATCAAGTCTTTTGTCGAGCGGCTTGCCGAGGGGAAAGAGCGGCCCGACGATATTTGTTTCGTCTTCAATTTCCGCATGCCGGATGAGCCCTGCGAGCTCTTCCTGAAGGCGGGATCGGGTGCAAAACTGAGGAAGGGGATGAACGACCTCGTCGAAGGACTGTCCGACAATCTTCCCGGTATCCTCTCCGACCGCGAGTTCCGATCAAGGATCGAGCGCGCCGTTGAGCCGCTGCAGCGCCAGGAAAAGGAACTCATCACGGCGTTTGAAGAAGAAGTTACCGCCGCAGGTTTTTTGTTGGTGCAGGTTCAATCCGGGGTGGTAACGCGCCCGGAGATTCTGCCCGTCATCAAAGAGCAACCGGTGCCCCTCGAAAAGCTCGGGGAGCTGCCCGAGGAGGATGCTCTCGAGGCGGACGAGGTGAAGAGACTGACCGAAGAGCACGGCAGGCTCACCGAAAAGTTCCGCGATGTCTTTCAGCAGGTCTCCGAGATCCGGGGAATTGTTCAGAGTCGAGTCGAGGACGTCCGGCGAAAACTCCTCCAACCGGCGTTTGATACCGCGGTCGATCGGGTTCGCAAGATGGTCAAGGACCCCCGCGTGGACGTATACCTCGATGCGGTTGCGGAGGACCTCGGTGAAAACCTCGAGTTGTTCATGGTTTCCGATGACGATGTGCCCGGAGATGTGGACCAGTTTCTGAGGTGGCGCGTCAATCTGGTGGTCGACAACAGCGACGTGAGCGGGCGCCCCGTTGTCATGGAGACCGAGCCCACCTACACAAACCTGTTTGGCACTATTGAACGCAACATGACGTCGTCGGGAGAAACCACGACCTCGTTCATGCGGATTCGAGCGGGCTCTCTGTTGCGGGCCAACGGTGGGTTCCTGGTGCTCAATGCCGACGATGTCCTCTTGGAACCGCGAGTGTGGCCGGGTCTCAAACGCGCCCTCAAGTACCGGCGAGTTCAGATCCAGTCCATGGAAAGCCTGATGTTGGGCGCAACCATCCTCAATCCGGAACCGGTGCCGATCGATGTCAAGGTCGTGATTATCGGCAGCCGCAACATCTACGATCTGCTCTTCCGACACGATCGGGATTTTCCAAAGATCTTCAAGGTGTTGGCGGATTTCGACAATCTGCTGGCCAACTCCAAGAATCACGCCAAAGACCTCCTTTCGGTGTTCCGCAAGGTGATTCTCGAGGAGGGGCTATTGGAGCTCGACGGAAGTGGCGCCGCGGCGCTGCTCGAAGAGGCAGTTCGTCTCGGCGGTTGGCGCCACTGGTTTTCGAGCCGGTTTTCTGACCTGTCCGATCTCCTGCGGGAGTCGTCTTACGTGGCCCAGCAGGGCGGTTCGAAGGCTATCTCGAGGCTCCACGTTGAACAGGCCCACGCTGCGCACCGCCGCCGCCACTCGCTCAGTGAAGACCGTTCTCTTCTGTTCATCAGCGAAGGCGTGATCACAATCGCAACCTCTGGCGTGGTGGTTGGGCAGGTCAACGCGCTCGCGGTGTATGACCTCGGTCACCATAAGTTTGGCAAACCTTCCCGTATCACCGCCCAGGTGGGCCTCGGTCGTGAGGGCGTGATCAATGTCGAGCGGCAGGCTGGCCTCTCGGGACCGACGTATGACAAGGGTGTGAGCATCCTTACCGGTTTCCTCCGCGGCACCTTCGCCAGACGATTCCCCCTCACCATGTCGTGTTCGGTGACTTTCGAACAGTCCTACGGCGGCATCGATGGTGATTCGGCATCCTCCACCGAGGTCTATGCCATTCTGTCGGCGCTCTCTGGCATCGGTCTCCGTCAGGACATCGCCGTTACAGGGTCGGTCGACCAATTCGGCCGGGTGCAGGCTATTGGCGGCGTCAACGAGAAGATCGAGGGCTTTTTCAGAGTGTGTGAAGCCTCTGGATTAACGGGCAGCCAGGGTGTGCTGATTCCCTCGAGCAACTTCGGCGACCTCGATCTCGCGGCCGAGGTGGTGAGCGCGGTGGAGGAGGGGCGATTCCACGTCTGGGCGGTGGATTCCATCGCTCAGGGGATCGAGATTCTCACCGGCACTCCGGCGGGCCGATGGAGGAAAAAACAGGGATGGACCACCGGCAGCGTGTTTGAAGCCTGTCAGAACCGCCTTGATGATATGGTTGTTCTGATGCGCGCGGCCACCAAGGGCGGCGGCAAAAACGCAGAAGTTACTTCGCCAGAGTGAATTGACGCAAATGTGCGGGGTGTTGAGAAGAGTCGCTTGTGATTTTGGTCACGTTGATTTGACACCCTGGAACGTGGATGGGACAATCTGGTTGCGATACCCGTGAGAACGTGTTCGCTATGTCCCATTGAAGGAGGGGCGGCATGCCGGGGCGACTGAACACGATCATCATCGTACCCCACAGCAAAGCGCGATTCGTCAAGTTCTCGTTTTCCACGAGGACGGCGATCGCAGTGGCGTGCGCGGCGACGGTCGGTCTGATCCTTTCGATTGTTGCGATCACCTATACGGGGAGTGCCGTGAATCGGCGCCTCGAGGTGGATCGTCTGCGAACCGACAATATCGAGCTCGTCGATGTGAACCAGGAACTCGAGGCGACGATCGCCGAGGTTCAGGGCCGTCTGGATGAGTTTGAAGAGCGGACCTCCCGCCTCGCTCTAGCTGCGGGGATGGAGGCCCAGGCCGTCGGGTTCTCTGGAACGGGGGACAACGGGACCAGAGTTGGTGCCGGCGGTCCCTATGACCGTTTGCCGGAGTCACCCGAGGCGTTGGCCGCCCAGGGTCGGTGGGTTGAACGGCAGCTTGAACTGGTCGAGGGGCATCTCTCCGAGCAGGAGAGGGTCCTCGCCTCGACGCCGACGATCGCACCCTCGCTGGGGCTCATCACCGACGGTTTTGGGCGTCGCAAGGACCCGTTCACTGGTCGCCTGGCCTTCCACCGCGGGCTCGATCTCTCGGCCCGCCGCGGCACGCCGATCAAGGCGCCCGCGGATGGCATCGTCGTATTTGCGGGCCGCAACGGCGGTCTCGGACGGACGGTCCGGATTTCGCACGACTTCGGCTTTACCACTGTCTACGGCCACCTCGACAAGATCTCGGTCGAGCCTGGGGACGAGGTTCACCGCGGCCAGGAGTTGGGTCTCATGGGCAACTCCGGGCGCTCGACGGGCCCGCACCTGCATTACGAGGTTCACGTCGAAGGCAAGGCGGTCAACCCGCTGTATTACATCCTTGACGCGTTCTGAGCTGTTTCATCGATCCTGAAATCCGACGCGCCCGCGAGGGGCGCGTTTTTGTGCGCCAATGCCCCGTGTGGCGTTGCAATCGCGATCTGTCTGATTTAGTCTGCGGGGAACCGGCGGCGACGCTGGTCAACACACCGATTGCGCCGGGGCACGCCCCGGCATTTTGCAATCCGGCGAGGTGAGTGGATGAACCTGTTCGAAAAAGCCATAGGCGCCGTTTTCGGCACCAAGGACGAACGCGAGCTCAAGCGAATGAAGCCAATGGCGGCCGCTATCAACGCGCATGAGGCCGAGGTTGAAGGCCTCTCCGATGATGCTTTGGTAGCTCGGTTCAACGCCATCAAGGAGAGGGTCCTGGCGGCGACCTCCGACCTGTCTGATGACCCCCGTGAACGCGCCACTTTTGTCCAGAAGGTTCTGGATCCGGAGCTCTTTGAAGTGTTCGCCCTGGTCCGGGAAGCCAGTAAACGGTCGGTGGGGATGCGGCACTTCGATGTTCAGATGATGGGAGGCATCGTTCTCCACGAAGGGCGGATCGCCGAGATGCGCACCGGCGAAGGCAAGACGTTGGTGGCGACGCTGGCGGTGTGCCTCAACGCTCTCACCGGACGCGGTGTCCACGTCGTCACCGTCAACGACTACCTGGCCCGACGAGACGCGGACTGGATGGGTCAGATCTATCGCTTTCTCGGTCTGACGGTCGGCTGCATTCAGAACCAGATGGACGATGTCGAGCGCAAAGAGGCGTATGCCTCAGACATCACCTACGGAACCAACAACGAGTTCGGCTTCGACTATCTGCGCGACAATATGAAGTTCGAGCTCGACCGCATGGTGCAGCGCGGTCACACCTACGCCATTGTCGACGAGGTCGACTCGATCCTCGTTGACGAGGCCCGAACTCCGCTCATCATCTCGGGCCCCTCCGAGGTCTCGGTTGATCTCTACTACAAGGTCGACACGATCATTCCGCGTTTGAAAAAGGGTGAGGAGATCGAGGACAAGCACTGCAACAAAGAAGTGACTGGCGACTTCCTGGTCGACGAGAAGGCGCAGACGGCGTCGCTCACGGATGACGGCATGGTGACGGCAGAAAAACTGCTCTCGGTCGAAAACCTCTACGATCCATCCAACATCGAGATCCTGCACGCCGTCAACCAGGCGCTGAGGGCGCACGCCCTGTTCCGCCGCGACAAGGAGTACATCGTCAAGGACGGCGAGGTAACGATCGTCGATGAGTTCACCGGTCGACTCATGTCGGGGCGCCGCTGGTCGGATGGGCTGCACCAGGCGGTCGAGGCCAAGGAAAAGGTCAAGATCCAGTCCGAGAACCAGACCCTCGCCACCGTCACCCTGCAGAACTACTTCCGCATGTACGACAAGCTGGCCGGGATGACTGGTACCGCCGAGACCGAAGCGGAGGAGTTCGAGAAGATCTACGGCCTCGACGTCGCCGTGGTGTCTACCAACATGCCGATGGTTCGCGCCGACCACGCGGATGTCGTCTACAAGACCGAGAAGGAGAAGTTCCGGGCGGCGATCGAGGAGATCGCCGACCGCCACCAGCGCGGCCAGCCGGT
>JASJGQ010000151.1:0-11704 GCA_033791425.1 Acidobacteriota bacterium | reverse complement strand
CGGCCTATATCTGCGTTCATCTGCGCTATCTGCGGTTCCTCCGGGTCGGTCGTTGATTCCTGCGTCGCTTGGGTCGCTGGCACCTCCGCCGCACGAGGGCCGTTTCCCAGCCGCGGAGGGGCGACAGACAATAGCCCGGGGCGTGAGCCCCCGGGAATCGTGCAACAAAAACAGTGAAGCCCCGGAGGGGCGACAGTTGTGGATTCGCTACAGTACGGTGGAGGGGGCGTCATGAAAGCCGAAGATCGGGATGTTCTGCGATCGTTATTGACCGAAGTCCGGGTGCTGTCGCTCGGGGTGCTGGTTGAGGGCGAGCCTTACGTTGGCCTGCTGCCGTTTGTCGTGGATGAGGCCTATCGGTCGGCACTCGTCCACGCCTCCGACCTCGCAAAACACAGCCGCGGCCTGCAATCGGGGGCGCCATTCAGCATCCTCATCCACGGGGCTGATGAGCCCGACGGCGACCCCCTTCAGGTGGCGAGGGTCTCCATCTCGGGGACAGTCCACCAGGTGGCGAGAACCGACGCGGTGTATCCCGACCTCCGAGATACCTACATCGATCGCTTCCCGACCTCGGAGCGCACCTTCATGCTCGGCGATTTCTATCTCTACCAACTCGAGTTCGAACGCGGTCGTTTGGTGGCGGGTTTTGCCCGCGCCGTCAACCTCCGTCCGGAGTCGTTTCTAGAGTTGATCTCGCCCTGACCATGTCGTTTTGACGACGCCCGAGCCAGAGCCCGATCACGAGCCAGACCGCGGCGAGCGGGACGGCCACCATCGAAATCGCGGCCGCACCAAAACCGAGATACACCAGTCCATCGTAGGACCAGGCCCCTGTCTGGTCACCAAGCCGGTAGACAAAGGTGTCGATAAAGTTCTTCGCCTTGTACTTGGCCTCACGGGGCAGAACCGTGTAGAGCATTTCCCGGCACGGTCGTGACACGGCGTAGTTGCCGGTTCGACGGAGTACCTGGACGACTGCGATCGTCATCAGGGTCGGGGCGATTCCCACGGCAATGAAGCCGAAAATGCAGACCAGGGGGAGAAACGCCAACGAAAGGGCGATCCCGATGCGGCGCACGATCCGGCCCGTCAAGAAGATCTGGATGACGGCGGTCAGGGAGTTGACCACGAGATCCACGCGAGCGAAAAAAACCGTTCGTGCGGCCCGCTCGCTGAAGCTGGCTTCAACGATCTCCGCCTGCTGAAAATAGAGGAATGTGGCGGTGATGGTGTAGAGCAACATATAACCGACGATGCCCAGAAGGTAGGGAGATGACAGCGCTGTGCGAATCCCGTCCAGGATGCCCCCGCCAACGGGCTGATCCGCCTCGTTGGCCACAAGCGGCGACGCATCATCCTCCGACCGGGGCGCGGTCCGCATGAGCCGATGAGCCACCACCATGGCCAGACCGAGCACCGCCGCCGACACCAGCAGCAGATTGGTCGGGGTGATGCGGTTGGCGAGAAAGGCAGTGACGGAAGAACCGACGACGGCGCCGACAGTGCCGCCGATTGCTACGAAGCCGAACAGCCGCTTGGCCTGTTCCGGTCGAAAGAGATCTGACATCAGCGACCAGAAGATCGACACGACAAAGAGGTTGAAAACACTGGTCCAGATGAAAAAGATCCGTCCGGCCCAGATCCCCGAAGTCCCCGAGAGAACTTGAAACGCGTACCAGAAGAGAACCAGGTTGATCGCAAAGAAGGTGTAGGCCAGCGGGATGAACAGGCGCCGTGGAAGACGGGACACCAGGGCGGTGAAGAGGGGGTGGACCAACAACATGCCGACCAGGGTGCCGAGAAAAAGCCACGAGAGATTCCGGACACCACCCTCGACACCCATCTCGTCTCGGATGGGGCGGATGACGAAGTAGGCGGCAAGCAGAAGAAAGTAGTAAAGCGCGGCCCACAGCATGGGCCCGACTTCGTCTTTTTCGACGGCGACGATACGGTTCAGGAAACTCATAAAAATATTAGGAATGAGGAATGAGGAATGAGGAATTCCAGGCCGCCACACCCGTCATCTGGAGGTTGGGTGACGGCATTCCTGATTCCTAATTCCTAATTACTCATTCTCCTTTGTTCTGTGCGTGCCAGGCCTTGAGAACCTTGTGCTCGAGCTCGGCGGGACAGCCTGCTTTGGGCGCCTCGCGACGCTCGGCGGGCAGCGAGTTCCAATACTCGACGGTCGCCACCGCGGTGTCCGCCAGCGGCCGGAAGGTTAGACCCGCGGCGATCGCCCGGTCGATGTTCGAGGCGCTGAAACCGGCGAATTCGCCGATCGGCGGCACCCACACGGTCATGTGTCTCCACGCCTCGACCTCGTACTCCTCGAGAAAGTCGTTCGGCACCCAGGTGAAGGAAATGTCGTTGTCCACGGTGGCGCGGATCCCGTACAACATCCCGGCGATGCTCATCGGGGAGCGCGGCCCGACCCCGTTGAAGGTCCCGGTCGTGCCGTCTTCGACCAACCTGATGTACCACTCGCCGAGATCGCGGGCGTCGATGAACTGCACCGGGTCTGAGGGGTTGCCCGGGGCCATCACCTCGCCGCCCTCATCGATGCGAACCGGCCAGTAGGTGAAGCGATCGGAGTAGTCGCCGGGGCCGACAATGAGGCCGGGGCGTACCACGCAGGTCCGGTCGTCGCCAAAGGCCTTGCGGGCCTCCTCCTCGCAGCGCGCTTTGAGAGGTCCGTAGTTCTCACCGGTGATGTCCTTGTTGGTCAATACCTTGGCTTCATCCTCTGGGCTGATCGTGCCGACGGGGGCAGTCTCGTCAGCGCCCGGAACCGAGGAATCGGCATAGGCGGAGATGGACGAGGTGTAGAGGTACCAATCCGCGGCCCCGGCGAGGAGACCGGCCGACGCCGTGACAACTCTCGGCACCGAAGCGGTGTTGTCGATGACCGCGTCCCATCTGCGCCCGGCGGCGATCTCAGCCTCGATGGACGCGAGGTCGTCGTAGCGATCGCCCTTGAGCTTTTCGACATCGGGGAAAAGGTCGGCGTTGGTCTTTCCGCGGTTGAAAAGCGTGACCTGGTGGCCGCGAGCGATAGCGTACTCCACCATCGGCGGGCCGATGAGGCCGGTGCCGCCGAGGACCAGGATCTTCTTTTGGCTGGTCGCGGTTCCCGGGTCCGCCGCCGCAGCGTCACCGTTTTGTGCGAGTCCGAGGCCGAGGGCGCCACCCGCGAGAACGGACAGCTGAACGAAGTCTCTCCGTGATGTGGTCATGAACGCTCCCTTTCGAATTCGAGCACGAGGAGAGTATACGGGGACAGCAACCAAGGGTTGAGTTTTGAGTTCTCAGTTTTGAGTTGTCCGCCGCCGTTTTGCTCGGAGAGAGGGGAAATTTGTTCGGATCGATGCCTCACTCTGATGTGCGTGATCGAGCGTGAAGCTCAAAACTAAAAACTCAGAACTGCCCAAGCCTGAGTGGTCGACGGCACAGGTACAATCCCGTCGGGGGAGTCATGGCAAAACTCAGTGGCAAAGTCGTATTCATCACGGGGGCTTCGTCGGGGATAGGCGCCTCGATGGCGCGCGAGTTTGCGCGTCGGGGCGCCGATGTCGTGCTGCTGGCTCGTCGCTGGGAGCGACTCGAGGCGCTCGCGCTCGAGATCCGTGCACGGGGTCGGCGAGCCCTGAGCTTCCGCTGCGATGTCACGGTCGATGGTGATCTCGAAAAGGCCGTCGCCGGTACCCTGGAAGAACTCGGGCGCATCGACTTCGTCGTTGCGAATGCGGGTTTTGGCGTCGCCGGGGCGGTTCACAAGCTGAGCCTCGAGGACTACCGGCGGCAGTTCGAAACCAATATATTCGGTGTTTTGCGGACTGTGCACGCGACTCGAGACGCCCTGATCGCGAGCCGCGGCTGTATCGCCATTTTGGGCAGCGTCATGAGCTATGTGACCATACCGGTCAGCTCGCCCTACGCCATGTCGAAGCACGCCGTCCGCGCCCTTGCCGGTTCGCTGCGGGCCGAGATCGCCAAACACGGGGTCGCCGTCACCCTGGTTGCGCCCGGTTTCGTCGACTCCGAGATCCGCCAGGTGGACAACCAGGGGCAGTACGACGAAGAAAACCGGGACCCGGTGCCGGCGTGGCTGTCCGTCGACACCGACAGGGCGGTCGCCGCGATGGTGAAGGGCATCGTCAAACGCAAGCGGGAGGTCGTGGTCACCGGCCACGGCAAGGTATTGGTGTTCCTCGAACGCCACGCGCCCTGGCTGCTGTCGATGCTGATTTCGATCTTCGGCGTCGACAAGCGCAGCGAACGAACTGAGTGAGTTTTTAGTTCTCAGTTTTTAGTTTTGAGTTGACGCACGATCCCCTCCGGCTCACCTGAGTTGATGAAGTGAGTTCTGAGTGGCCAGTTTCTATTTTTGGGCAAACAAGGCGCGGGGTGTAAGAACTCAAAACTAACAACTCAAAACTCAAAACTTTCTGCGTGCTGGTTAGCCTCTGCTATCGTCTCACTCGATGAGTGATTCACTTCCGAATGTGGTGATCTACACCGACGGCGGCTGCCGGCCCAACCCCGGGCCCGGTGGGTGGGGCGCTGTGGTGCTCTATCCCGGTCGCGACCCGATCGAGCTCTCCGGCGGGAAGAAGGAAGCCACGAACAACCGCATGGAGATCACCGCCGCCATCGAGTCCCTCGCAACCCTCAAGGGCTCTCACCGGGTGGAGCTTCACACCGACTCGACCTATCTCCGCACCGGTATCACCGAGTGGCTTCCAAAGTGGCAGGCCAATGGCTGGAAGACGGCCGGCAAAAAACAGGTCAAGAATCGCGATCTGTGGGAAGCGCTGGCGCACATTTTGGCTTCTCACGAGGTCGCCTGGCATTGGGTCAAAGGACACGCCGGGGACCGTTGGAACGAGGTCGCCGACGAGCTCGCTTCCTCGGCCATGCCGCGGGCACCGTTGCCCATCGATGACCAGAAGGCGGTGCACCTGTTTACCGCCGCCGCGTACTCGGGGAAGAAGAAAGCCGGTTCGTGGGGCGTCGTGCTGCGGTTTGCGGACTCGGACAAAGGGCTGAGCGATCGGGTTGAGGGGGCATCGCCCAACCGCATGCACATCCTGAGCGCGGTTTCGGCTCTTGAAGAACTCAACCGGCCGGTACGGGTCCATATCTACACGGTGTCCGACTATCTGAAGGACGGTGCGACCTCGTGGGTGTCGGGATGGCGTGAGCGCGGGTGGACGACCCGGGAAGGCAAACCGGTGTCGCATCGCGATCTCTGGCAACGGCTCGAGGCCCTCTCGAAGAAACATCGGGTCGAGTGGCACGTGGTCGAGAAGACCGATCTGCCGGCGGATATGGAGTACGCGAAGCAACTCGCCAAAGACGCGCTCAGTCTTGACTGAGCGCGTCTTTGGCCAATTTTTAGTTTTTAGTTTTCAATTGACTTTCCCAGCTTCCTTCCACGGGCACCTGCGCCCCTGGCATCACCAAGCTGACCGGGCACGGGGACAAGCCGCGGGGCGGCGATTGATCTGTGGCCCCCCCGGGGCTATCAGTTGTTCCTGGTCGCTTTCTGAGCGCGTCAATTATGAATTTTCGGATCCCAACCCGACACTCCCCCGGAAACGGGGGAGTGCGGATGGCAATTCAAAACTAAAAACTCAAAACTGAGAATTGATCAGGGTGCCACCGGCGACACGTAAGTCGGATCGTCAGTTGAGGCGTCAATGACGGTGGCGTAGGTGGTCCAGTACGACGGCGATCCGCTGATCAAGGTGACCCGGATCCAGCCACCTGTGACGTTCTGGCTGCCGATGCCCATGTTGCTGAAAACGTCATTCACTTGCCGCCAAGCTGCCGATTGAGAGTAGTTCTTCTGGGCCAACTGGGTACCGTTGGGGGAGTAGATTTGAACCCTGACCTGCATGGCGCCGGAGGAAGTCTGGGCGAAGCCGATGTTGGTCCGGAAGGCGCCCGGGGCGGAGTGGACCATCGGCAGGATCAGTTCGGTTGAAGAAACGGCCGAACTCAGGAGGATCCCGGGCTGGCCCTGGCCGTAGCTGCCGCCACCGGCGGCGGGTGTCCAGGTGCGGGCGGAGACGGCGGTGCCGTCGCCGTCCACCACGGCGTAGATTAGGCCGGAAGCCGGGGCCACGCCGGCCAACACATCGTCAAGGTAAAGGGACCGGTTGGCGGCGACCGAGTGGGGGCCGCTCAAGAGTACCCCGGGCCAGGCCTGGTTCTTGGCGGCGAAGTAGATCGAGACGGAACGGCTCTCGGTGGTCGGGTTGACCACCGCCACCTGCGAGCTCCAATAGGTGGGATCGACCCCGGGCGCCGACGCCACGGCGGGGATGAGCCACGTGTAATCCTGACCCACAGCGCCTTCTGCATTCTTGCCGTCGAGGAACAGGGTCCCGGTGTTGGCCTTGTCGAGCCAGGTGGAGAGCCGGGTGTCGTCCGTTCCGCCACCGGTCCACTGTTTTGCGGTCCGGCCGTACCAATCGGGGTCGTCGTTCTCGCACGCGGCGAAGCCGCCAGAGAGGGTGCCGATACACCTTTTGGTGGTGTCGTCGAAAAGGCAGCTGCCCGACGAACCACCCTCCGTGGTCCCCTCGTCCCAGTCTGCGATCCGCCAGTGGGATGCGCCGGCCGAGGACGCGTCCTCCAGATAGACCGTGACGGAGGGCGGATCGAAGTCGAAGCTGATGGATTTCTCATCCCCGCTGGGGTGGTGAATCGTGGTGGTCGAATTCGGGGTTTGGTCGCGGGCGTCCCAGCCCGTAAAGAAGACGTTCCATGAAGGGTCGGGGTCGTCATCGAGTTCGACGAGGGTGAAATCGGTGCCCGTTCCTCCGTCGAGCGGGCTCGAGGCGACCCAGGTGCTGCCGCTCTGGTTCTGGCTCAGGCTGCCTCCGGCGACGTCGTTGCACGAGGGGCTCTGGAAGTTCCAGTACACAACCACCGACGGCGCTTCACTGGAAGCCTCGATGCAATGTTGGGCGCTCAGGAAGTAGGGCGTGTCGTCCTGGGCGGTGTTGTTGACCATCTGTCCGGAGCACACAAACTGCCCGGAGATCGTGATCCGAGCCGCCGACCGGATCTGGTTTCTCCAGGGGTCGCCGTCGGGACATACGACGTTGATGTTGCAGGCGCCGCGCTTCTCACCATCGAGATTCTTGGGTCCGCCAAAGAACCGGTAACCGTGGTTGACCGATGCGATCTTCAAATCGGCGTCGGAACCGGCCGGCACGTGGAGTTCGGCGACCAGTTCATCGCCAAGAACCACCGCGGTCCACAGCCCCCCGGCGTTGTTCCTGTTCTGCGCGGTATATGGGCCCTGGACCTGGGCGCCCTCGGCGTCATGGACCCAGAACTTCGCACCCGCGGGGAGATCGAATCGCTCGAGGCCGAGATTCAGACTGAGTGCGCCCGGTGAGGAAATGCGCAGCCGCCACACTTTCGATCCGTCGTCGAGCGTCTCCCAGGTCCCTCTTGAGTCGGGAGAAATGCTCACGGGCATCGCCTTGGCAAAGCGGGGAGCCACCGGACGCCCGGAATTCTCCCGGATCGCGTCTTCCGCCAGGACTTCGGCCAGATCGATCTCGGGCATCACCATCCGTTGGACGGTCTCGATGGATTTCACACCGGGCAGGGTGCTCCTCGGGGTCCCTCCCTCGGCAGAGGTGATTGTGTGCACCATCATGACGGCGGCGATGGCCAGGGTCAGCGCAGCAACTCGTGCAGTCTTCATTGTCACGTCCTTTGAATATGAGCGTTCAACATCCTCATGGATAACGAGGGGCGCCCCACGTTATTTCCAGAGGCCTTTGGCTATTATTCCTCGATGGTGATGTGTTTGACCATGATCGGTGTCACAGGGCGATCCCCAGCGGCAGTCTTGGTGGTCCCGATCGCGGTCACGACATCCATGCCATCGGTGATCTTGCCAAAGACTGGGTGCTTCGACGCCCCTGAGCTGAACCAATCGAGGTAGGCGTTGTTGGCGGTGTTGATAAAGAACTGCGATCCACCGCTGTCGGGACGGCCGGTATTTGCCATCGACAATGTGCCCGGAGCGTTCGTGAACTTCGCGCTCTCGAGGTGTTCGTCGGCGATCGTGCCGTGCGGTGGCCCGCCGGTGCCGGCCCGCGAGCTCTCTGGGTCCTTGGAATAGGGGCAGCCGAACTGAATCATGAAGTTCTTGATCACGCGGTGAAAGTGCAGCCCGTCATAAAAGCCGTCTTGTGCCAGCTTGACGAAGTTGCTCCCTGTGATCGGCAACTCATCGACGAAGATCTCGGCTTTGAACGTGCCTGCTGATGTTTCAAAAACTGCTGTCGGGTTGGCCATTGGTTCTCCTCTCGGTTGGGCTTTGAGCCCGTTGATACACGATATCACGAAGGAATTAGGAATGAGGAATTAGGAATGAGGAATGAGGAATTAGGAATTGGGAATTAGGAATTAGGAATGAAGGCGGGTGGGAATTCCGAAATCCGAAATCACGGTTTGGATACACTTGCTGAGGTTGGAGGTTTGATGAGTCGAAGGTTCACGATGTCCGCTCTGATTCTTTTCTTGACTGTTTCAACGGGGATGGTCGCTGAGAACGACGGTTCGGTCTTCATGTGGAAGGCGCAGAAGGACGGCGCCGTCGTCTATCTTCTGGGTTCTGTGCACGCCCTCCAGAAAGACGCCTACCCCCTTCCGCCGGTCATCGAGGCCGCCTTCGACCGATCGGCTGTGGTGGTATTCGAGATTGACCTCGATGAGGCGACCACCGCGGCCATGCGGATGCTGGAAGCGGGGAGTTTCCAAGATGGCTGGACCCTCGAACAGGTGGCGGGGCCGGACATGTGGTCTGAATTCAGCGAGAAAATGATTGAAGCGGGCATGCCGTCCGGCATGTTCCAATTCATGAAACCGTGGCTGGCAGCTCTGACCCTGACATCCTTCGAACTGGAGAAAGCCGGCTATTCGGCGGAATCGGGCATCGATATCCACTTTTGGAATCGTGCCGGCGAGGCCGGCAAGGAGCGGTTGGCCCTCGAGACCGCGGAGTTTCAGATCGGTTTGTTTGCCGGTCTGACGCCCGAGCAGGGCCTTGAGTTTCTCGAATTCACCCTCGCTGATCTCGAGACCATGATCCCGCTGATGGACGAGCTCTCCACGAAGTGGCGTACGGGTGATGTCGCCTACGTGCAGGAAATCATGGGCAGTGAGTTTGACGGCTATCCCGATCTCTACGAAAAGCTGAACAGCGCTCGCAACAGGGCGTGGCTGCCAGTGATCGAGGAGCTTCTGGAGGGCCGGCGCGACGCCATGGTCATCGTCGGTGCAATGCACCTGGTGGGCGAGGACGGGGTTGTCGAGATGCTGCGGCAACGGGGATACACAGTGACACAGCTCTGAACTTCTGACGCTTGAATAACTGAGTGTGGAAACGTTGAACGTTCACCCGCTTATACTCACCCTGTGGTCGAACACCAACCGCCGCCGAACAACCGGGCGAATGTCATGATCCGGTTTGGCCGACACCTCCGCCGGCGCTGGCGGCGGTGGCGCCGTCGGTGGCTGGCTCCCCACGTGCGATTCATCTATCACCCCGCATACGCGGGTTTGGTCGATGCGGCCCCAGTAGATCCAACCCGGGGCGAAAAGATCCTCGGTTTCCTGGTGGATGAGGGCCTGCTGGATCGGGACGAGATCTCGGTGCCGCGGCCACCTGGCCTGCGCAGCTTGCTGCGGGTGCACGATCTCGACTACGTCGATGCGGTCGGCCGTGATCCGGAGTTGACCGAGCGGATCTTCGGTGAGCGGGTCTCCGACGCCCAGGTTCAAATGGTGCTGGGAATGCAGCGATTGGGAGTCGGTGGGACGATCCAGGCCACGCGTCTCGCCATGCAGGGCCGGTCGGTGGCGATCAACCTTGGCGGCGGATACCACCACGCCGCACGCGACCGGGGCATGGGTTTCTGTGTTTTCAACGATGTGGCGGTGGCGGTGGCGCGGCTCCGTGCCAAGGGTTTCAAAGAACCCATCCTGGTTGTCGATCTCGATATCCACGACGGCAACGGCACCCGTGAGATATTTGCCCACGACTCGACGGTCCACACCTATTCGATCCACAACGAAAACTGGGGCGATATCGATGCTGTGGCCTCCACCGCGATCGCCCTCGGCGCCGATGTCAGCGACGAGGTCTATCTCGGGACCCTGCTGAAGACCCTGCCCGATGTCATGATGAACGTTCGCCCCGGTCTTGTCGTATACGTTGCAGGAACCGACCCCGCGGCCGACGACGCGCTGGGCAATTGGCGGATTTCAGCCGACGGGATGTTTCGCCGCGACCGCCTGGTGGTCGAACTCCTGCGCAAGCCCCGGCGGCGGTTGCCTTTGGTCATCGTGCTCGCGGGTGGTTACGGTTCGGGGAGCTGGAGGTACAGCGCCCGCTTCTTTTCGTGGTTGGTCAGCGGCAAGGTGGTCAAAACGCCGGATGACGCCGAGATGGTTCTGAGACGCTTTCGTCGGCTCCGCAGCGAACTCGACCCCTCGGATCTGACAGCGGAACCGAGCGGATTCAACTGGAGCCTGACCGAGGAAGACCTCATCGGTCTGATGCCGGAGGCTCCCCAGCGCACCAGGTTTCTGTCCCATTTTTCGAATCACGGGGTCGAGCTTTTGTTGGAGCGTTTGGGTCTTCTCGACCAGATGCGGTTGCGGGGTTTTCGACATCCCTCCGTCGAGGTTGACCTTTCGGGAACGGTCGGCGACACCGTGCGCATCTACTCCGAGCCGGATCGCGGCGAGTTGCTGATGGAACTGCGGGTCAACCGCGGATCGCGAGTCGTGCCGGGTTGCCAGGTCCTGGTGGTGGAGTGGCTGCTGCTGCAGAACCCCCGCGCCCATTTCGGTCCCTACAGGAGGCCTCTGCCGGAGCAGAAACACCCCGGTCTCGGTCTCCTCAAAGAGGTCTTCGGTTGGTTGGTGGCGATGGCGGAAATCCTCGAGCTCGATGGGATCTACTACGTGCCTTCCAGCTATCACGTGGCCATCCAGAGTCGGCGTCGCGTGCGCTTCCTCAAACCCGAGGACGAGGCGCTCATCCAGAGTCTGGAGACCCTGTTCGATGGCGTGCCGTTGCCGGAGGCGAGCAATGTGATCGCCGACGGCCGGGTGGTGGATGAATCAACCGGTGCCGCGCTGACGTGGCAGGGATATCCCATGGTGCTGCCGGTGTCCGACGCCCTCAAGGAAAGGGTGAGCGGAGCCGCCTACGATGAGCGGGTCGAGGAGGAGCGCAAACGTCTCCGGCTCGCGGTTGTTCCGCCCGTGGGATAATCTTTCGAGGGGGTTCTGCGCGTGACTGCTGTCGACTTTTCCAACGCTCTGGTGATCGGTGCTTCGTCGGGGATCGGTGAAGCGATCGCCAGGCGTCTGGCGGTCGAGGGCGTCAATGTGGCCATCGTCGCCCGTCGCGAACAGGAACTGCTGCGGGTCGCAGACGAGATCAACGCCGCCGCCGGCAAGGATCTCTCGCTGGCGGTGGCCCACGACGTCCGTGCGACTGACGACGTTCCCGGGCTGGTGCGTGAAATCGCGCGTCGCCTGGGCGGGCTCGATCTGGTGGTGTATGCGGCGGGGGTCATGCCTGCCGTGGCCGGTGATGAGTACGACACCGACAAGGACCGCGAGATGATGGAGATCAACGCCATCGGCGCCATGG
>JASJGQ010000150.1:0-8709 GCA_033791425.1 Acidobacteriota bacterium | reverse complement strand
TCGCATCATTCACGCCCTCGCCAACAACGATCGGCTCAACGTGACCGAACTCGCAAACCACACCGGGCTTTCGGTGTCCGCCATCTCCCACCAGCTTCGGCTGCTCCGAGACCGCTTCCTCCTCAACGCCGACCGTGAGGGTCGCGCCGTCTATTACAGCCTGGCGGACGAGCACGTTCGGACGTTGTTCTGCATCGGGATCGAGCACGCCTACAACGACTGCAACAACAGCCTCCGGCGCGAAGCCGAACGCAAAAGCTGATCACCCCCCGCCCCGCAACGAGGTTCTTCGAACAAGATCAAAGAGCCCTGCGGCAACCAGCATCAATCCAAGGACCACCACAACAGCGGGGCCGGTCGGCATATCGAGATAGTAGGACCCGACCAGGCCCAACGCTGAGCCGACAACCCCGACCAACCAACCGACGGCGAGCCTCGCTCTCATCCCTGCGTGGAGCAGGATCGCGACGCAGGCCGGGATCACCAGATAGCCAAAGACCATCAGGATCCCACCGATGCCGACCGAAAAGGTGATCATGACGCCAAAGCTGAGGTAGAACAGAAAATCCCACCACCGCACGTTCCACCCTCGGCGGTAGGCCTCATCCGGATCCAGCGATATCAGGAGGAACCGATCGCGGAAGGCCCAGTGAAACAGCCCGATCACGGCGTAGATCACGAGGACCTTGAGGACCGTCGGCCACGTCACCCACAGCAATGCCCCGGACAGGGTCTCTTTGATGTGTTCAGCACCCTCCGGGGCGCGGTCGGCGACCAGGATCGTCGCCGCCGAGGCCACCACAAATGTGATGCCGATAATGGCCTCCTGCGGCAGCTTTTCGACCCGCACCCGGGTGTGGGCGAACAGGGCTGCGGCCGCGATCGCGAAGGCGAGGCTGAACAGGGTCGAGCCGAGCTCGCCGGGGTGGTGGCCGAAGGCAAAACCCACCACCGCCCCCAGGGCGGCGAACTGGGCCACCGCGAGATCGACGAAGAGCACGCGCCGCTCGATCACGTGGATCCCGAAGTAGGCGTGAAGACCCACCAATACCAGGCAGGCTGCGAACGGAGCGGCCATGAACTGTAACATTTGGATCATCGGTGATCTCCCGTAGGATTCGCAGCCATCAGTGGTGCTCGTCAGCGTGGTGCTCGCCGTGGTGCTCGCCGTGGTGCCGTTTCGTGCGCTCCGGGTGGGCGGCGTCCGCCGTCGCGTATGCGTCCCGGAGACTCTGGACCCACAGATCGACGAGATCGAAGTAGGTCGCGACGCCTGATGCGGCTTCTACGGACATCGGAACCACCACCGGCACGATGCCGGTCCGATCGGCAATCATCTGCGGCTTGCTGCGTTCGAAGTAGTTGGCGGCGAGCAGAACGCCGATGTCGTCGGCCTCAATCCGATCGATCAGGGCGGCAACGTGGCGCGCCGTCGGCGGGATCCCGGGCTTGGTCTCAACAAAGCCTGCAACATCGAGCCCGAAGAGCGTCGTGAAATAGATCCAGTTTTTGTGGTAGCACACGAGTTGGCGCCCGCGAAACGACATGCCCTCCGCGAGCCAACCGCCGATCTCGCCCGCATATCCTTTTTCTTCGAGAAACGGCACGAGGCGGCCGCTGCGGGCCAGTGGGTCGAGGGTGTCGACACCGAGCAGTTCGACAAGGCGGCCACCGTACAACCGGCGAGAGAGTTCGTCGGTGAAACTGCTCAGGTTGGCGCGGTAGGCGTCGCATTGGCCCGGGTCCACCTTGCACAGACCGGTGGCGATGTTGCGGGCGATCACGGCGACATTGATCGGCGAGGTCTGGATGTGCGGGTTGCCGTAGATGTGGACGTCGCCGGCCGAACGGTCGAGCGAGGCCGGTTTTTCGAGGAGATCGATCCCCTGCGCCGCCGCCACATACCCGATCGCGCCATCGCCGATCTGACGGTTGCCGCTCTTGTTGACCAGCACCGGCGCCCAGAGCTCGAGGTCGAGCCCGGTGCTGACAAAGAGGTCGGCGTCACGCAGCATCAAGGCATAGGACGGTTTGGGCTTGACGAAGTGGGCGTCGGCGTTGCCCGGGACGATCGACTCCGCCGTCACCAGGTCGCCGCCCACCTCACGCGCGATGGCGGCGTAGGTCTCCTGGGTCGTCACCACCTTGACCGTCGCCCGAGAAGTCGACGGAAAGACGGTCGCCGCCGCAAGAAGAGCTCCGAAAATTGCATGTGTGAATCTCATTTCACCACCTCAATAACTCTCGTGTTTGTGCGGGCCAGCCGCAAAGGTGAATTGGAGCTCGAAACGGTTGTCGGTGCCGTAGGTGTTGTGGCTGCGGTACGAATACTGACCACGCAGCCTTACATATTCCGACTGCCAAAACGTCAGATAGGGCGACAGGCCCCAAAATTCGTGCCCCTCGTGCCGTTGGTCCTGGACCCAATCCCAACGCACTCCTGCGATCCAACGCCGGGCGAACTTGTACTGTCCGTAGAGATAGCTGCCCCACGTGTCGAGGCTGCTGCCGTCGTCGAGATCGAGCCACGACCGCAACAGCATGCCCCGGGCCTGGAAACCGCGGTACAACTCCCGACCCAACGGGTACCAGTCATAGACCAGGTCGATCGCAAAGAAATCGTGAGCGAGGTCGCCGTCCGAATCGGTCACACCGAGCAGACCCGTGACATCCGCCTCGAGGTATGTGTTGGGGCTGAGATCCCAGTAGCTTTTCAGGAACACGAGGTATGAGGGCTGTGTCCAGTCCGACCCGGCGAACGCCACATCGTTGTTGCCATCCATGACCTCGACCACGAGCTCGTTGGCATCGGCCCACAGAACCGGCATCATCCACTCCACGGACACGCCGGTTCCAGACAATCCATGAGTTCCAAAGCTCTCCTGGATGACCCATGGGTAGTCGGTCTGGGGCAGGGCGTGCATGTGCCAGCGGTTGAGGGTACCGAACTGTTGGCGTTTCTTGCCGACCGTAAGCATCGTGTTGCCGGGCAGATTCAACCACGTCAGATAGCCCTCCTCGAGCCCAAAACCACCGTGCTCCTCCTCGTGTTCACCTTCCACGTGTTCGTCCTCGCCGTAGCCCCAATCACTGTGGCCACCCTCGTACCCGAACACCACGTGCATCTTGGTGAACGGGTCGAGATAGGACTGGAAATCGAGCTCGAAATGACGGGCCTGCATCTGGTTCTTCAAATTATCGCCGGCGACGAAGAATATATCGCCGTTGACCGAGATCTCGGGGTTGAGCTCGGGCTGCATTCGGGTCCCTGAAACGAACTCGGTCCCTGTGTCCACCGCCTCGGCGGGCGCCTCGGCGGCGGCCTCGGCTGCCGCGGCCTGCCGCAGGTGATCAAGCTCCGACTGTTCCTTGTGGACCTCCTGCTGCGCCATGAGGGCTTCGAGTTGCTTTTGCATGGCCTGCAACTGTTGTGTCAGTTGGTCGATCTGACGCTGCAGTGCCTCAGTTGTCGGCGGCTGTACCGGTTCGGTGACCGGTGGAGATGTTTCCTGCGCCAAGGCTGGGCCTGCCGCCAGGAGTCCGACCGCTAACCACGGTACGACGCCGCGAATCCACCACGTTTTCATCGTGTCTCCCCTCGTTTTTGTTGTCGTTCGGGTCCTCGAGCCGCTTCAGGCGACGACCGGTGGACCTCGCAACAAGGGGAGGTGCGCGCGGCTTCGTGAGCGGACATCGTCCGCACGTGCGGCCGTGAGCGAGGTGACTGACTCCGCCCCAGCCAGCTTTGCCGGCGACGGGGCTGCAGCATGGGAGGTGCCGGCAAGACATGCCAGACACGGATGTGGGGCCAGACTCTGGCCCGCACCATGGAGATGGACCTCGTGTGAACCTGGGGCCGAGGCTGAACAGGCCAGTGCCTCTTGCGGAATCTCGGTGTCGGTGTGGCTGTGCGGTAGCGCCTGCAGAAGACCCAGCCACGGCAACAGCGTGACCGTCAGCACAACCAGGACAACCTGAGCCCGCGATCTCACCCCACCATCTTGCGAAGACTCCACCCAGATGTCAACATTCCGAATGTCCGCTAGACTCGATGTGGCCCAATTTCGGAAACGACTGGCGCCTCGGAGGACACGGTGGAAAAAGCAGACATCCAGAAGATGTACGAGTGGATCCAGAGCCGCGTGCGACTCGTTCCGGGTTCGGACGAGTCGGTCATCGCCTTCGACGCACCAACGGCACAGGATTTCAAGGAGTGCGGCTTTAGCGAGGAAGACACCGCCCTGAGTCTCGGGTCGGCGTGGTGGCCGGAGATGGTGGTCGACGTCATCGAAACACCCAAGTACGCCGAGCCCGACGAGTCAGCCGAGCAGATCCTGCAGTACGCCCGAGACGTTGTCGTCGAGTATTTCCGCAAACGACTCGGAACGTAGCAGGTCGCAGGTCGCAGTATTCAGGATTCAGGAAAAGGCATTCGTTCTCTCATCCTGCATCCTGACCCTGAATCCTGGATTTGTCTAAACCTATGACTCAGTCATGCTCATGTCGCCGGGAGGCGCCTCGACCCAGAACCAGCCCCGGAGATCGCCCTCCGAATAACCAACGGCCTGGTCGTCCGGGTAGGCCTCGAGAATGGCCGCCATGACGTCCTCGTCAATCGTCTCCGCCGGCCCGTGGCACATCTGGCACTCGGCCTTGAGGCGTATCGGCAACAGGGCGCCGAGTTCACCCTCTGGACCACCGACCCAGGTGGGGTCTTCAACCATGGCGTCGACGTAGGGCGAAGCCCACCCGGGGGCCACGTTCGAGGCATTCCGCAGCATGGCGGATGTTCGGCCGATCTCGACTCCGTAGATCTCGGTCACGTTGGCCGCGACGGCCGGAGCCTTGTCTCGGCAGACACCGATCCCGCCCGCCGGTCCGCTCTCGTCGAGCGCCGCCATCAACTCGCCCATCATCTCGGAAGCCAGGGCGTTGGTGGCCGTCACGATCAACTCCTGCTGGGCCTTCTGAGTGTCGGTCATCAAGCCCGGCAGGACCCGTTCCCACTCCGGCGCGATCACCTCTTCCGCCACAACCGGATCCTCAGCCTGCTGTGCACACCCGACAAATCCGAGGCAGCACACCACAACGATCGCGAAGACCACCTTCATCACGTCCTCCTTATTGCGAAAAAGCCCCAGCCGCGCAACTGTGCGGAGAGTTGAAGGGACCCCGGGGTGTCCTCCATCCCCGGCAGATTTTTGATGAGATCATCATGAAGATCATCGGGCCACCGGTGGAAGATGTCAAACCGGGTATTCGACGCCTGCATCACGGGCGAGGGCTCCGAGCGTCCTCTGGGCGTCGTCCCCGGTCACCACGCCGACAGGAAGATAGGCGACCATCCATGCCTGACTGGTCGCCGGCTCGACCATGACCCGGGTGCTCCCCGTGATGGGCGCGTCCACCGGACCGGTTTCGTCCACCAACAGCGGTTTGTTCTCGAGATTGAACGGTCCCCGCAGAGACTCATACTTTTCCCCTGCGACCCCGGCGCGAAAGACGAGATGCGACCCGAAGCTGCCCTCACGCATGACGCAGCACGGCACGCCGAGTTCGGCCGACAGACAGTTGTTGACATCGACCAGCGGATGGATGGCCGGAAGGTCGGCACCCTTGACGAGTCGGCGCAACAGGGCCTCCGAAGACGGTCGATAGCGGGTCGGGTCGCAACCGACGGCGCGAAAGAGCTTGCGCAGGGCCGCAATCGGTGGTGAGGCCGCGATCTCGGAAGCGTCCGAATACCTCCGCCGGACCCCTTCGACGACCCGCTGCCGAAGAGCAGGTAGACCGCCGTGGTCGCCGCCCGACGCCAACCTGGCCCAGAAGAGCTCCCACCCCTCGAGATCGACACGGACGTCGAAAGGCGCGGTATTCATGGCGCCACTCTACACGCACCAGTCTGAAGGTGGGCCAAGGCCCACCCTACTTCGGATCGACACATCGAGCGGGCCTGTAGGGTGGGCTTCCCGGCTTCGCTTCCAGCTACGCCGTGACGCGGCAGCCCACCATCAGAGTCGTTCATCACCCTCGCCGGCGCAGGGCCTCGACGAGCCGTACGCGAATGTCGTCGCGGACGGCCCGGAATACGGCCATGACCTCGTCGTCGGAACCGACCGCTTCCGCCGGATCGGGAAAGGAGATGTGGAGACTCTCCACGGGACGCGGAAAGACCGGACACGTCTCTTTCGCCGAGTCGCAGACAGTGATCACGAGATCCGACGGCGCATCAACAAAAAGATCGATGGATTCGGGCGTGCCTCCCGAGATATCGATGCCGACTTCAGCCATGGCCTCGACCGCCAGGGGATGCACCCGCTCGGCGGGCCGAGTCCCGGCCGACCACGCCATCCAGGTCCCCGCCAGTTCGTGGTTCACCAACCCCTCGGCCATCTGCGACCGGCAGGAGTTGCCAGTGCAGAGTATGAGAACTCGCTTCGGTTCGGCCATTCCAATCTCCTTCACTAGCCTGCATATCTCACCGGACTTCGTAGCGAGGGCGGCGAGGTGCCGTGCCCGGTGGGGTTTGCGACCCGCGGGGCGCGGACGCGTACTCGTCAGTACGTGGAGCACCCCGAGGCGAGAAAACACCGCCGGGTGCGGTGCATCGTCGGCCGCAGCCGGAGGCTGGTGAGATATGCAGGCTAGCATTTGAGGCGCACACTACTGCATTTCGCGGGTTGACAAAAAGATGACGTCGAAATTGGAATCCGCCGTCGCCAGCGCACGATATCTACCTTTTACCAGGTCACCGGCTGGACAAGCTGAAGCGCACTGCCTTTCTCAGGCCACTGAGTGCCGAGAGGCCGCGCGCCATACTCATCGGAGCCCTCGGAGGTATAAGACTGTCGTTTCCCCCTGTTTCCGGCTCATTGTGCACCTCCAAAAACCCGCCCGGGCGACCAGGCCGCCCAGCGGTCAGATCAGGTAGAACGTCGATCGCAAGGTCTCATAAACACCAACAGCGATGAAGACGACCGCAGTGATTCGTCGGGCCCAGACTTCGAATATCTGCACCCGGTCGAGCGCCCTTCCCAGCCGTCCCGCACCCGACGCGAGCAGTACCGCAAAAACCGCCACGGGAAGCGCGGTGCCAATGCCGTAAACCAGTGGCAACAACAGCGGCGAGCTCCGCTCCACCGCTAGCGGTACCAGGCCGCCGAAGAAGAGACCTGCCGACACCGGACAGAAGGCGAGGGCGAAGACGAGGCCGAGGATTCCGGCGCCCCACAGGCCAGCTCGATCGACCCTTTCTTGTAGCTTCTCATTGACCCCGGGCGCGGGGAGCGTGAACTCGAAGACGCCGAGCAACAATAGCCCGAGAACGATCAGGAAAGGGCCGAGCAGACGAGGAAAGGTCCCTTGCAAAAAGCTCGAGACCGAAACCATCGACATCAGGGACCACACCGACGCCGCCCCGAGAATCATGTAGGCGAAGCTGCGACCGGCCGTGTACAGAGCGCCAGAGAGCAACACCGCACGCCCACTGCCCACCCGCCGGCCGACATAGGAAACGGCCGCGATATTGGTGGAGAGCGGGCACGGACTGATCGAAGTCAGGACACCCAGCCATAAGGCGGAGCCCACAGCCAGCCAAAATGTCCCCATCAACTCGCCCCGAGGAATTGGCGCGCCTCGTCCCGGACATATTCGACGAATTTGTCCTTGGAACGCACCAGTTGCCAGACCCTATCGAGATTCTTCCAGCGAACGACCTTATCGCCACTGTACTCAGCCAGCACGACCGAACGGGTCACAAGCTGGAAGTCCTGGATGAAGTGCTGATTCTCGGCCTCGTCGACGTTGATAACGCGCCACTCGAGGGCGCCGTTTTGCAACGCCTCCGGAAAGCCCTGTTGGACAGCCTCGTCGGCGTAGGCTTCGATTTTCTTACAGGTCGCGCAGCGGACGTTGCCGTGGAAATAGAAGGCGACGACGCTCTCTGCTCCGGTGTCCAACGTCGGCTCCTCGGCCAGGGCCTTGGGTGCCGGTACCCACAAAGCAAGCACCAGGACGGCTGCCAACATCACGGCCATAAACGCGGTTGATCGGTGCATGTGTTCCCCCTACGCCAGCATGGTCTTGATGTCGTCGATTGACGGCACCTTGCCCTGGACCTTGAGCTCGCCGTCAACCACCAGACCTGGAGTCATCATCAGTCCGAATTCGATGAAACGCTTGATGTCGGTGAGCTTTTCCAGCTCGTACTCGATGCCGAGCTGGTCGGCGGCCTGCTTGGTCAATTTGGCCAGGTTTTCGCAGCGCGGGCAGCCTGGGCCGAGGACAATCAGTTTCTTCATGACACACCTCCTAGGCGATGAATGTTCCGTAGATGAGGCCGGTGAGGGTGGCCATCACGACCACCAGGCCAACGTAAACGCTGGTTTTGCGCCAGCCGATGACGCTGGCGATGACGATCATGTTTGGCAGCGAAAGCGCCGGACCGGCGAGAAGCAGGGCGAGAGACGGGGCGGGACCCATGCCGGCTCCGATCAGACCCTGCAGGATCGGCACCTCGGTCAGCGTGGCGAAGTACATGAACGCGCCTGCGACGGAGGCGAACAACGTTGCGGCGATCCCGTTCCCGCCGACCGCGGTTTCCACCCAGCCAGACGGAATCAGACCCTCATGTTCCGGCCGACCGAGTAGCAGCCCAGCGATCAGCACACCACCGAGCAGCAGGGGCAGGATCTGCTTGGCATAGCCCCA
>JASJGQ010000149.1:0-12672 GCA_033791425.1 Acidobacteriota bacterium | reverse complement strand
TTGTCTTTTTGTAATCTCAAATATGGGTCGACTTGAGCAGAAACACAAGTGATCCGGGTCGCTTTTGGGGTTTTCAGATGTGACGGTTTTGTGGGGCAAAAAGCTAAACCTGTGATCGCGACATCCGTAAGATATTTTGTGTCACATGATGGCGCGGCCGAAGGCCGTTCCAACTGAGGGGGATTTATGAAACGTGGCGTGATGTGTGTGGCAGTTTTTTGTCTCGTGGCCGGGTCGGCATTTGCCGGAGAACCCATCACCATCGGTGAGACCATCACAATGCCATCAAAGATCATGGGCGAAGAGCGCACGATCCTCATCTCCACTCCGCCGGGATACGAGCAGAGCAGCGAGCGCTATCCCGTGCTTTACATGACCGATGGAGACGCCCATCTCACACACACCCGGGGCACGGTCGATTTTCTGGCTCGGAGCGGGCTCATGCCCCAGGTCATCATCGTCGGTGTCACCAACACCGACCGCACCCGGGATCTGACGCCGACCAGAGTCGAGACCAGAGAGGTCAACGGACGGGAGATGCAGTTTCCTACGAGCGGCGGAGCTGACAGGTTCCTCGACTTTTTCGAGGACGAGCTTTTCCCCTTCGTCGAGGCCAACTACCGCACCGTGTCGATGCGCCTGTTTTCGGGTCACTCCTTTGGTGGGCTCTTCGCGCTCAACGCATTCTTCACGCGGCCGGAGATGTTCAATGCCGTACTCTCCATCAGCCCCAGCCTGAGATGGGACGATGACCTCCCGCTCCGCCAGGCACAGTCGTTTTTCAAGGACCGGAAGGAACTCCACGCAACCCTCTTCGTGGCGATGGCCGACGAAGAGCGGGGGACTCCACCGCCGACGTTGTTGGATCGTCTCGAACAGACCCTCGAAATGAACGATGCCACCGGTTTTCGTTTTGAGGTCCTGCAGATGCCTGATGAAGACCACGGTTCGGTTGTGTTGCGCGCCCAGTACTGGGGTCTGCGGGAAGTCTTCGACGGCTGGCGCTTGCCGACCAATCCCGAGACCCGGGTCTTTTCTGGAAGCCTCGAGGACCTCCAAGGGCACTACGCGAAACTATCGAATCGCTACGGGTACTCGGTGGTCCCGAGTGAGAACACCTTCAACGGGCTGGGCTATCAGATCATGGGCCGGGGGGATTTCGACGGTGCGATCGATGTCTTCCGCTACAACGCCACACTTCACCCGGATTCGGCCAACGTTTACGACAGCCTCGGAGAGGCGCTGGAAAACGCCGATCGTCTCGAAGAGGCGCTGTCCAGCTTCTCGAAGGCGGTGGAGAACGGGACCGCGAACGGTGATGCCAATCTCGGTATCTTCACCGCCAACCGCGACCGTGTCCAGCAGCTGGTCGAAAAGGAAATGGCCGGGCAGTCCTGAACTCAGCTAGCGAAACCATCCCGGTTCCGCGCCGTGGCGGCGGGCTTCGCGGATGAGCCGCCCGAGTTCCTTCTTCTCGGACTGGATTGTGCCCTCGATGGCGCGCAGATCGATTTCGGCGCGTTGAATCCGTGCAAGGGCTTGAATACTGAGCGTGCCGCCCTCGATGAGATCGATCTGGGCCTCGATGTGGAGCTTCTTTTTCTCCAGCTCAGTAATCCGGCGTTTCTGGGAGAGGACGGCTTTGCGCCAGCGTGCCTGTTCGGAACGATCTGGTGTCGTTCGCGGCGTGCCGCCGCGCGATCGGGGCCCGACTGATCCGCAGATGGTCACCGTGCCGCGGTCGGCCATCTCGGCGAGGTTGGCGTCCGAGATCACGACGGGTTCGGTCTCACCGGTCTTGAGCTTGATGTCGCCCAGTTTGCGGGGATACGGTGTCGGTGTGGGTGAGGGTTCATCCGCCGCTATTGCAGCGGAAATCAAGATCACGATCACAGAAGCGACTGCAAGCGGCAACGCCGAAAGTTTTGACTCGTAGGTTTTCATGCCGGAAATCCTTCCGGCGTGGACGGGATGAGATCACTCTACACCATCGGCAGGAATTGCGCATGATGATGGGCGGAACAAGCCCCGTACGGGCGGCAGACAATGTCGGTGGCCTTTGCCCCGGCGGGGTCCTACCGAAGTGGAGATCCCGATGCTCTCGACTGCATTGCCCGTGGTTGCCCCCTCCGAAGATGATTGCGCCCGCGACATCCGCTCAAGTGGAGGACAGCTGATCGCAACATCGTTCGGAGACGGCACGCCCGGTCAGCGCGAGCCTTTTCTGTTGCTCATTCGCCGCTCCGCGGCTTTCCATCCTGAGAAGCTCATTTGGACAAGAGTGATCCAACATCCTACCCAAAGCTTCATGGGGCCGCTTCAAATATGCGGTCCTCAGTACACATCGAGGTCGTTCGCGAACACCACTTCGCCATCAAAGCCCTGCCTGATCTCGGCCAGCAGCTCTTCTTCGGTGGCTCCCCACATCAGCTGGTGGTAGAGCACCAGAAGCTCGGGCTGCGCGCGCGCGGCCAGCTCGCCGAGTTCGATGCCGGAGGTATGAGAGGCGGCGTGGTAGGCCTGCCAGTCGGGGGATCGGCGGTCCCAGCCGGTCTTGGCGTAGACCTCGTGCACCAGCACATCGCAGCCGGCACACGCCGTGACCACCGCATCGGTGGGTGTGGTGTCGCCGCTGATGACGATGGAGCGATCGGCGGTCTCGAAACGAAAACCAAAGGCATGGTCCCAGGAGCCGTGGGGGACCGCAAAAGCGGTCACGGTGACGGTGTCGTCCCGATAAACGACACCGGGCTCGATCTCGTGGACGGCAACCTCGATGCCGGTGGTGTTTTGAGGTTGGGACCCGTGGAGCCGGATCTGGATGTCCTCGTCGTAGGCCGCGAGAATTTGTTCGGTCATGCTTCTTGTGCCTGGGGGACCGTAGACCACGAGCGGCTCTTCCCGTTCGAGCACCCACGGCGTCAAGATGAGGTCGGCATACCCCATGGTGTGGTCGGAATGGAGGTGGGTGATGAAGAGCCGGGTGAGGGCCGGCATCTCCAGGTCAGCTGCCGCTGCTCGCCGCACAACTCCGGGGCCGCAATCGACGAGGTAGGGCTGACCGTCAGCGACGACAGCGACCGCCGGGCCCGAACGCTCGGGGTCGGGATTCGGGGTTCCGGTGCCAAGCATGACCACGACGGTTTCGGTTTTCAGGGATTCCGGCACGGCAGGAACCGCCGGCGTTGGAGCGGTCCGTTCCGGCTGCGGTTTGGATGGCGCCTGAACGACGGTGAACGGTTCGAAATCACCTGGAGTGCTCGAACACGCTCCGAGGACGAGACATGTGAGCAGAGCTGACAAGAACCGCAGCTCGATGCTCTTCGCTGTTTGGCCGCTGTTTCGAACCACGATGTCAGCTCCAGATGTGGGTTGGGGCCTTGAGACGATCCACCGGCCGTCCACCGAGGAGGTGTTCGTCAAAGATCTCGGCGACATCGGCGGGTTGAACCCCCACGTACATGGTGCCCTCCGGATAGACCAGGACGTTGGGCCCGAGTTCGCAGGACCCGAGGCAGCCGGCGCGCGTGATCTTGACCCTGCCCCAGGCTTCGCGGGCCTCGAGGACGCGGCCGAATTCCGCCATCAGGTCCGGTCCGCCACGCGTGGTGCACGACCCTTTTGGGTTCCCGGGAGCCCGCTCATTGAGGCAGATGAAGACATGTTTTTCCGGTTTGGGCATGGGGCAACTCCTCGAGTGCTGATCGTTGGCAGCAACAGCTTGGACAGCCCACATGTTCCCGCAGATGTCGGGATTTAGACTTTGCGCTAAGGGCTTTGAGCGGGGCCCCGTGCTCACCGCTGCTCCAGCGGGCGGGGATAAACCCCGCCCCTACAACCCGTTCAGGAGCACCGTAGGGGAGGGGTTTATCCCCTCCCGTTCAGATCTCAGTTTTCGAACGAAACCAATTCCACGTCAAACACCAACATCCCCGGCGGTGCACCGGCCTGGCCCTTGTAGGCGAGTTCTTCGGGAATCCAGAAGCGGCGTTTTTCGCCGGCCACCATGAGCTGCAGACCCTCGGTCCAACCCGCGATCACCCGGTTGAGTGGGAAGGCGACCGGCTCGCCGCGTGGCACTGATGAGTCGAAGCGCTTGCCATCGGTGGTCCACCCGGAGTAGTGGGCGGTGACCGTCGACGTGACGCTGGGGTGGGAACTCCCAACCCCGGGGCGCAGCACCTTGGAGGCGAGGCCGCTGGAGGTGACTTCGGCGTCGGCGGGGGGCCCGGCAACGTCCTCGGGGACCTTCGGCGGTGGCGGCGGGGCGGGTTTGTCCTGGATCGAAAGCAGCTCGACATCAAACACCAGCAATCCGGCGGGTCGGCCGGGCATGTCGTCGTAGGCGAGCTCCTTGGGGATCCAGATGCGGCGCTTCTCACCGACCACCATGAGCTGCAGGCCCTGTGTCCAGCCGGGGATGACGCGGTTGAGGGGGAAGGTCGCGGGTTGACCGCGCTGTACCGACGAGTCAAACATCGCGCCGTCGGTGGTCCAGCCTGAGTAGTGGACCGTGACCTCGTCCCAGGCGTCGGGGTGGACGTCGCCGGTGCCCTTGGTCAGGACTTTCGAGCACAGGCCGTTCTCCGCGCAGACGGCGTCTTCGGGAGGCGCTGCCACGTCGGCCGGTGTGTCGACGGCGTTGGCGTTATTGGTCGTGAGACCGAGGATGACAAAAACAAGGAGAATGAGTGAAATTTTCATGGGCGATAGACTAACCCGGGTTGGGCGTTCGGACAAGGACGAGTTTGGCCAAGCGTGGGCGGGAACGGTTCTCAGCGTGAACCGGGGGTCTCGAGTACCATGCTTGTGCCGTGCGACATGCCGGTGCTGCGTTGAAGTGGGAAAGGTGGTGTTCCTCCGATGGACGTCGTTCTCCTGTCACGTCTCCAGTTCGCTCTGACGATCGCTTTCCACTACATCTTTCCGCCGTTGACCATCGGGATGAGCGTGGTGATGGTCTATCTGGAGACCCAGCACCTGCGGACCGGCGATCCGCTCTATGACAGGGCGGGAAGGTTCTGGACCCGCATCTTCGCCCTCAACTTCTCGATCGGTGTTGCCACCGGCATCGTCATGGAGTTCCAGTTCGGCACCAACTGGGCCACCTACTCGCGTTTCGTCGGCGATGTCTTCGGATCGGCGTTGGCGGCGGAGGGCATATTCGCCTTCTTCCTTGAGTCGGGCTTCCTCGCCCTGCTGGTTTTCGGGTGGGACCGGATATCGGCCAAGATGCACCTCTTTTCAACCGTAATGGTCTCGTTCGGTTCGATCTTCTCCTCGATCTGGATCGTGGTCGCCAACAGTTGGCAGCAGACGCCGGCGGGCCACCACATCGTGCCCGTTCTGCGCGATGGGGCGCCGTTGGTCATCGATGGCCGGGTGATCCTGCGGGCCGAGATCGTGGATTTCTGGGCCCTGCTCTTCAACCCATCGAGCGTTCAGCGGTTGGCTCACGTCCTCATCGGTGCTTTCATCCTCGGCTCCTTCTTCGTGATGTCGATCTCGGCCTGGTACCTGCTCAAGAAACGGCACGAAGAGTTCGCCAAAAAGTCGTTCTCTGGGGCCTTGATTTTCGCGACCCTGGCCTCGATTGCGGCCCTTGTTTCGGGTCATTTTCAGGCCAATACCGTCTCCCTCTACCAACCCGCCAAACTGGCGGCCTTCGAGGGGCACTACGAGACGGGACCGGGAGACATGAGCCTCTTCGGGGTGCCGGACGATGCCACCGAGAGCATTCGCTTCAACATCGCCATCCCGGGTGGTCTGAGCTTTCTGCTCCACGAGAATTTCGAAGATCAGGTCGTTGGGCTCGATCGATTTCGACCCGAGGACCGCCCGCCGGTCATTCTTACCTTTGCCAGCTACCACATCATGATCAGCCTCGGGATGGCCTTTATCGGTCTCACCCTGCTGGCGTCGTTCCTCCATTGGAGGGGAAGCCTGTATTCGAAAAGATGGCTTCTGTGGGTCTTCGTTTTCGCGGTGGTGGGAGCGTTGGCCTCCAACCAACTCGGGTGGGTCGCCGCCGAGGTCGGCCGTCAGCCGTGGATCGTCCACCCTCCGGTTGAGTGGACCGCCGACGGCGATGTGGTGGTGGGATCGGACGGGGTGGTGGTCTACGACGAGGCCGCAGGACTGCGAACCGCAGATTCGGTGAGCCCCTCGGTCGACGCCTCCCAGGTCTTGGCGTCGCTGCTCGGGTTCGGCTTCATCTACCTCTTCCTGGGGGTGGTGTGGCTCTACGTCCTTGATCAGAAGATCCGCCATGGCCCGGAGCCGGTTGACGATGACCGCGGGGAAGGTGAGGGCCTCCTGTCGGCGGCGGCGGCGCGAGTGGAACGGAGGCGGGGACCACTCTCTGACTCGGGCGAAGGGAGCTGATCGTGGAGTGGGCAACTCTGGCCGTCATCTGGTTTGTCATCGAGGGAGCGCTGTTGATCGGCTACGCGATTCTCGACGGTTTCGACCTCGGCGTGGGCATCCTTCATCCCTTTGTCCCGAAGGACGACCGCGAACGCCGCATCGCCATGAACGCCATCGGACCTTTGTGGGACGGCAACGAGGTGTGGCTGGTGACCTTTGGCGGCGCCCTGTTCGCCGCCTTCCCCGAGGCGTACGCCACGTCGTTCTCCGCCTTTTACACGGCCTTCATGCTGCTCCTCGTTGCGCTGATCTTCCGCGCGGTTTCGATGGAACTGCGTTCCAAGGTTGCCTCTGACTGGTGGCGTCGGTTCTGGGACTTCGCCTTCTTCGGTGGTTCCGCGACCGCGACCCTGCTCTTCGGCGTGGCAGTCGGTAACGCGATATTGGGGATGCCGTTGGACCGCGCGGGCAACTTCACCGGCACGCTGGCCGACCAACTCAACCCATATACCCTGCTGGTCGGTTTGATGACTGTCGCACTTTTTGCCATGCACGGTGGGCTCTTCCTCTACCTCAAGACCGAGGGCGATTTTCAGGCCCGTCTGAGGGACTGGATGTGGCGGAGTTGGGGGCTCTTCCTGGTGGCCTACATGCTGACCACGATGTACACCCTGGCGTTGGTGCCGCGGGCGACCGCCAACTTCGAGCACTGGCCGTTGGCGGCCGTTGTGGTTGTCGCCAATGTTCTGGCAGTGGCCAACATCCCGCGGGCCCTGCATTGGGGTCGTCCGGGCGAGGCCTTTGTCTCGAGCTGTGCCGTGATTGCCACCCTCGTTATGCTCTTCGGTTTGGCGTTGTTTCCCAACCTGGTCACGGCGAGCAACGACGCCGCGAACTCGATCACGATCTTCAATGGGGCTTCGAGCCCCAAGACCCTGACGATCATGTTGATCATCGCAGTGATTGGCATGCCCTTTGTTCTGGCCTATACCGGCATCGTCTACTGGGCCTTCCGCGGCAAGGTGCGTCTCGACGAGCATAGTTACTGATTGCAGATGGAGCTGTGAGGCAGTGGGGTAGTGAGGCGATGCGTGGCGTACAGGCTGGTACAGTAGGAAGAGGAGCAAGCGGACAGGAAGGTGCGCAGATGACCACAAATCGGTACGCACAATTTCGCGTCGCTTTCGCATCATTGGTTTTCGTGGCCTTTTTGGCGGGATGTGGCCCGCAGACCCTGGATTCATCGAGTTTCAAAAAGCTCGAGAGTTCGGTGACAAAGCTGCGTGAGCCGATGGACCCTGGGTACCGGACGCGTTTCGACGAAGCTCTGACCTTCTTCGTCGGTGAGGCCGCGCTGGTCGACGAGGGCAACGCCGAGGAGCGTCCCGAACACCCCGATCTGATCCTTGCCCTCTACAGCCCGCTCAAGGGCATGACCGCCGACGGCATCATCGCGGATGCGCGGCGGCGCCGGGTGGAGCAGGTACGGACGGCGGTGGCCGACCTCGAGCAGGGCCGAATCGACTCCGAAGAGGCCCGGCTCAAGCTGCAGGATTTCCATCTCAAGGCGAGCAGAGTCTTCAAGCGGAACAAAGCCTTTCTCGAATGGCCGATCATCGAGTTCAGGGCCAAAAACGGCACCGAAGAAGTGGTGTGGTTGATCCACTTCCGGGCGGCCCTCTTGCGCCCCGGCAGCGAAGAACCGTGGTTGGTCGAGGATTTTGATCAGCTGGTGCTTGAGGGGCTCGCGCCGGGTGAGCGCGATCTGTGGCGCATCGAGCCGGAACAGCAGGAGTGGGTGACGTTGATCGATCCCCATCCCGACTTCCAGTTCACGCTCGAAGTCATGCGGCTCGAAGGCCTGGGCGATAGCGTCATTGCCGCCACCGAATGGGGCGATATCGAGGCCGCACGCCTCGCGTTGTACCAGAAGACCCTCGAGAAGATTCGAACCGGAGAGACCCTCGCTCTCGACAGCCCCCCCCGCGTCGGAGGGGTGTGACGGGCCCGGGGATTCAACCCGTGCCGAAAGCGGTGTTCTGAGAGCGCTTATTCGGGAGCCGGCGTTTGCGGGTTCGAGGTATTGCCGGCGGCACCGACCGGCATCACGGAGAGTCCAAGTGCCACCACCATCAGGATTCGCATGGAGAGACCGCCTTTCAGAGGACCGTCGAGGTCCCTGAAAACAGATCCTACTCGATCGGTGTGACCGGGATCAGAACCTCGTTGCGGCGTAGAAACCACGGTTTGAAGGGCGGGTCGTAGCGGGCAAAGATGGGCTCACCGGCGGGCTCCAGCCCACGCTCCAAGAGCATGGCCCGCAGCTTCGACTCGTGGTCGCGAAAGCGTTCTTCACCCCAGGTGCCCGAAAAACGCAGCGCGGCAAGAGTGCGCTCCGGCACCTGCCGCAGCCCGACCCGCTCGTCAGTGGGTTGCGGGACCGTGTCCCAGGTGTAGGACGACGGCACTAGAAAGGCGACCCGCCAGGTCGATTCTGAGCCCTCCTGAACGACCGGGGCGGTCATGGCGATCTTCTCCGGCGACGCCTCCTGGCTCACCGGGGCGGTCATGGGGATCTTCGATTGCGCCCGGTTGGCGCCGGAGATGTAGTTGAACAGACGTTGGAAGGCCAGATTCCCCGCGCTGTCGAAATCAGAATCGACGGCCGTCTCGACCAGGATCTGGGGCGCGTACAGACGAATCTCGAGGTCACCGTCAACTTCGGTGACCGTGTAGGCTGCTTTCTCGATGGCCATTGATTGTCCTCCTCCAAAGAGAAGCACCGCAGTCATCACAAAAAGACCGGCGACGGATTTTTTCAGAGTGCTGTCCATGGTGTCCCCTCAGGATCGTAGACGTTCGCATTGATGTCAAACGGACTCCGGAGACCGACAATTCCAAGCCATTATGCCGTCCTCTGCGCCATCGATCCTCAAACTGGTGGAATCTGAACGCCATGGTCGTGGGTTGCAGAGGTGATGAAACCAGATGAATCTCGGGCTGTCCTCGTCCTCGTCGCCCACCCGGCGATGCGCCGGTCGCGTGTCAACCGCAGGTTGACGGAGGCCGCTCGCGGTCTTGATGGGGTGATGGTGAACGATCTCTACCAGCACTACCCCGATTTCGACATCGACGTGGCCCGCGAGCAACAGCTTCTTGAGAGCCACGATGTGGTCGTCATGCAGCACCCGTTCTACTGGTACTCGACACCGGCCATTCTCAAGGAGTGGCAGGACCTGGTCCTCGAACATGGGTGGGCCTATGGCCACGACGGCGATGCCCTGAACGGCAAACAGCTGTTGACCGCGGTGTCGACCGGGGCAGACGGGACCGCCTACACCGAGGACGGTTCGAACCATTTGACGATGCGGCAATTGCTGGCTCCCATCGAACAGACAGCGCGACTGTGCGGCATGGTGTACCTGCCGCCGTTTGTGGTCCACGGCACCCACGCCCTCGGGAAAGAGGACATCGATCGCTCCGCGGCGGACTATCGACGATTGCTGGAAGGCCTCCGGGACGGCCGCGTTGCGATGGATCGAATCGCGGGTCTTGAACGCATCAACGGCGACCTCGACGCTGTGCTGGGAGGCTGAGGGATGCACGGCGAAGGCTTCTTTTATCAGGCTCTGATCTACCTGGCGGCGGCGGTGGTGTCGGTGCCGATCGCCAAGCGGCTCGGCCTCGGCTCGGTGCTCGGCTATCTGATCGCAGGGATCGCGATCGGCCCCTACGCTCTCGGCCTGGTGGGTGAGGACGGCCAGGATGTCCTCCACTTCGCCGAGTTCGGCGTGGTGATGATGCTCTTCCTGATCGGGCTCGAATTGCAGCCGAGCCTGCTGTGGCGGCTGCGGGGCTCGATCCTCGGCCTCGGTGGTCTCCAGGTCGGTGTGACCGCTGCGATCTTCACCGCGGTGGGGCTCGGCGTGGGTCTCGACTGGCGCAGCTCGCTGGCAGTCGGTCTGATCCTCTCGCTGTCGTCGACGGCCATCGTCCTCCAGACCCTGCAGGAAAAGGGTCTGATGAAGACGGGCGGCGGGCGCAGCGCGTTTTCGGTCCTTCTGTTCCAGGATATGGCGGTGATCCCGATGCTGGCCATCCTGCCGCTTTTGGCGCACGGAGCGTCCGATCGCGGTGTCTCGGGAGGCGGGCACTCGACCACTTGGGTTGAGGGCCTGCCCGGGTGGGCGGCCGCATTGGTGGTTGTGGCGGCCGTGGCGGCGATCGTGATAGGTGGCCGGCTCCTTATCAGGCCCGCATTTCGATTTATCGCCAGAGCCCGAGTGCCTGAGATCTTTACCGCCGCTGCCCTCCTGCTGGTGATCGGTATTGCCCTTCTGATGGCCCGGGTTGGTCTGAGCCCGGCGTTGGGGACCTTCCTCGCCGGCGTTGTGTTGGCGACGAGCGAGTACCGGCACGAGCTCGAGGGGGACATCGCGCCCTTCAAGGGCCTGCTGCTCGGGCTCTTTTTCATCGCTGTCGGGGCCTCCATTGATTTCGGCCAGATTGCGCAACAGCCCGGTCTTATCGGTGCATTGGTGGTCGGGCTTATTTTGATCAAGTTCATCATCCTGATAATCCTCGGTCGGGTCTTCGGGCTCGGGCACGATCAGAACCTGCTGTTTTCGTTCTCTCTCGCCCAGGCCGGTGAGTTCGCCTTTGTGCTCTTTTCCTTCGCCACCCAACAGGGAGTGTTGGCGCTTGACGTGACGACTCCGCTGGTGGCAGTGGTGGCGCTGACGATGGCGCTGACGCCGCTCCTGATGCTGGTCAATGAGCGACTCGTGCAGCCGCGATTTGGAACCCGCGAGCGTGCACGTCGCGAACCGGATGCCATGGACGAATCCAACCCGGTGATTCTCGCCGGCTACGGCCGGGTCGGCACCGTCATCGGCCGCCTGTTGCGGGTGGCCGGTATCGGCGCCACGGTTCTCGAGGTGGATTCCGACCAGGTCGATCTGTTGCGCAAGCTCGGACACAAGGTGTTTTATGGTGACGCCTCGCGGCTCGATCTTCTGCGGGCTGCCGGAGCCGACAGCGCGCGCATTCTGGTGATCGCTTTCGACGACCCCGAGAGGATTCTCGAGCTTGCCGAGACAGCCCGCAAAAACTTTCCCCACCTGGCCATCTATTGCAGGGCACTAGGCAGGACCCACGCGTACGAACTCATCGAGGCAGGCTTCGATCGGGTGTACCGTGAAACTTTGGACAGCTCGTTGAAAATCGGGGGCGACGTGATGAGCGAGCTCGGGGTCCCGGCGTTCGAAGCTCTGCGCCGGGTGCGGCGTTTTCGCCGCCACGACGAGGAAGCACTGCGCGAGTTGAGCGGCCAACGGGAAGACGCCACGAAGTACATCCACCTCGTGCGGCAGCAAGCGGCGGCTCTCGAGGAGGTCCTTAGCAGTGACCTCGAGGACATGGGTCAGGAGCTCGATGCGGCGTGGGACTCGACCGCGCTGCGCGACCCGGCAGTTCAGGATGACGGGTCCTCATAGGTTGGAGAGTTCACCGCGACCGATTTTTCTCCGATCCCGGGCTACACTCAATCAACATGGTCGATCCAAACCTGCTGCCCCAGAGCCTCCGTGGCGAACGCCATTTGCGGTGGCGGGGTGGCGAGGTCTCGCGCATCGAAGGTCTGTCGGATGCCGTGTTCGCTCTTTCCTTGACCCTCCTGGTGGTGGCCCTCGAAGTTCCGAAGACCTCTGAAGATCTGATCGCGGTTTTTGGGCAGTTTCCCGCTTTCGCGCTCTGATTCACCTTTCTGCTGTAGGTCTGGTACGAACACTTCCTGTTTCACCGGCGCTAAGGTTTCGAGGACACCTTGACGGTGGCTTTGAATGGTGCGCTCCTCTTCTTTATCGTCTTCTACGTTTTCTCGATGAAGTTCCTGTCGTCCGTCCTGGTGTCGGCGCCGTTTTCGGGTCCTACCCGGTGGGTCTGAGACCCCTGCCCGTCTTCGCGGTGGCCGAGCCGGCGTGCTGTTAAGCGTGGCGGAGCTTACGGCCACAGCCAGCCAAAGACGCCGGCCGTGAGCAAACCATAGACAAGACCGTCGAAAACGTGTTTGAGTGTCATGCTCCACGGCTTCATCTTCCAGATCGAATCCGAAAGGTAGGCGAAGGCATAGGCCATGAAGCTCGAACAACCGACGACCCGGAAGACCTGGAGATAATGTGCCCCGGGGGCGAGCGTCCGGCTCGCCAGGTAGCCGGCGAAGAGACCGACCACAAGGCTCATCACAAACCACAGCCCGAGCGATTTGCCCATGGTCGGCGGGCCGCTGGGGTTGATGTTTGCGGTTCC
>JASJGQ010000148.1:0-5870 GCA_033791425.1 Acidobacteriota bacterium | reverse complement strand
TTTGCCATGCTCTGCCTCCGTCTCTCGAACGACCCAACCTCAAGTACGCAGGTTGGCGTCCGGAAGTTCTCCCGGGTCTTTGCTCATTGAGAACGCCATTGTTGAGCATTTATGTGAGATGCAGAAAATGCCTCGATGGTTTAGGAAGCGCGCGCGGATACGGGCCACGTGCGGCGGAGGTGCCATCTTTTGCATTGTTTGACGCCTCTTTCTTCAGCAGACCCGCGGGGCGTCTCGGGCAAACAATGCTAAAGGTGGCTCCTCTCGGGAAGCACGTTCTGAAAAGCGGGATGACTCGAACGTTCTAGAACGACCCACCGCCCGCATCCACCGGACGTGCCGTCTTCGATGATTTTGCGATCGCCTGACCATCACGCGGGTGGGTGCTTCGGGCGAAAAATCTTCGAAGGGGGCACTCACGGGCAATACAGCAGAGAGAATCGGGATGTCGGCTTCGGAAGGACATCATCGGAGCGACGGCCCCCGGCAGGCAGATCCAGCGACGGCGCGATCTTGTGTCCTGAAGTGGAGGGGTTTTCCTACTTGAGATTTCTCCACTCGCCTCCGGCTCCGTCCTACGGACTTCGCTGTGACTTTCGCTCGGTCGAAATGACAAAAGGGTTGGGTCCGGACTGCGACGAGGACGGAACCCGCCCGTGCGCCGCGGGCTCTCCGTGGCTGGGCGTATTCAGCCACCTCAGCGAATCTGCTTGACACGTTGGCGCGTGTCGGGGAATCTGGCGGGCGGGGAGGGAGCAGCATGCGCAAGCACGTCACGCTGATCACCGGTGCGGGCGGCGAGATCGGCCACGGGCTCATCGAACGCCTCGCAGCGGACGGCAATACCTCGATCATTACGATCGATCTCAAACCCCTTGACCCGGCGGTCAGAGATCTGGTCGAACACGAGTACCTGGGATCGATCCTGGAGACCCACCTGCTTGAACGGATCCTCTCCGAATACCTGGTAGACACGATCTACCACCTGGCGGCGATCCTCTCGACCAGGGCCGAGTTCACCCCGGTGACCGGCCACGAGATCAACGTCGAGGGAACTCTCAGGCTGCTCGATTTCGCCCAGGCGCAGGGCGAGTCGCACGGCCGCCCAGTGGCCTTCCTCTACCCATCGTCCATTGCGGCCTATGGCCTGCCCGATCTCGAGACCAAGGCCAGGACGGGCGCGGTTCGCGAACACCAGTGGAACAACCCGACCACCATGTACGGTTGCAACAAGCTCTACTGCGAACACCTCGGCCGGTATTTCGCCCTTCATTACAAACAGCTCGCCGCCGAGACTCTGTCCGGAAAGGTCGACTTTCGCGGGATTCGCTTCCCCGGCCTGATCTCGACCGTGACCGTACCGTCGGGCGGGACCTCGGACTATGCGCCAGAGATGATCCACGCTGCCGCCCGCGGTGAGGCCTATGCGTGCTTTGTTCGCCCCGACACCCAGATCCCGCTCATGGTGATGTCGGACGCAGTCGACGCCCTGGTCCGCCTGGCCCGTGCCGACGCCGGCGCCCTGACCAGGAATGTCTACAACATCACCGCCTTCAATCCGACCGCCGCAGAGATCCGGGACCTTGTCCTGACAGGTTTCCCCGATGCGCAGATCACCTTCACGCCCGACCTCAAGCGTCAGGCCATCGTCGACACCTGGCCGGCCGACGTTGACGATCATGCTGCACGGAACGATTGGGGATTCGCCCCCAGATTCGATCTCGAACAGGGCTTTTGCGACGTCCTGATTCCACAGATTCGCGAACGGTACCGCGCCCGCGACCAAGACGGCTCCGTATGATCCGATCCCCTGCCGGTCACCGGGCACAGACTATGACAATTTCTTCTCTCCTCGGCCTCTGGAGACGAGACGACCGCTGTTCCGGCTGTCCAAGTCGAAGGGTGCACTCTGAAATGCCTCATTCGTAGACACTTCCGGGGACTGAAAATTACTCCTAGAACCCCAAGATGTTGTGTTGACAAGGCTTGGGGACCCAATATATAGTGGGTCAAGTCGAGTTTTTGATTCCGCCAACCGGTTCTCCACTATAGGTCTTCAGGGGGGAGTTTTGCGCCGGAAAGCGGCCATCGCAGGGGAGGTCGAGGGCAGCATATGAAGGTTACGCGTCGTTTTACACGCGCCGAGCACGACCCGTACGAGTCCATCGAATTTATCGAGAGATCGTCGGAAATCCGCAACCCCAACGGTGGCCTGGTTTTCGCCATGGAGGGTGTCAAAGCACCAAAGACATGGTCCCAGGTAGCGGTCGATGTTCTGGTGCAGAAGTATTTCCGCAAAGCGGGCGTGCCCCAGTTCGACGATGACGGCAATCCGGAGATGTCGGAAAGCGGTGAACCGCTGACCGGGCCGGAACGCGACGCCCGTCAGGTCTTCAACCGGCTGGCCGGTTGTTGGACCCACTGGGGCAAGGAACACGACTATTTCGATAGCGACGACGACGCCGAGGCGTTCCACGACGAAATGTGCTACATGCTGGCTGCGCAGTTTGCAGCTCCGAATTCCCCGCAGTGGTTCAACACCGGGCTTCACTGGTCCTACGGCATCACCGGCCCCGCCCAGGGCCACTGGTTCGCCGATCCGAAGACCGGCAAGCTCAAGACGTCGTCAAGCGCCTATGAACACCCGCAACCGCACGCCTGCTTTATCCAGTCGGTGTCGGACGATCTGGTGAACGAGGGCGGGATCATGAACCTGTGGGTTCGCGAGGCGCGCCTGTTCAAGTACGGATCGGGAACCGGCACAAACTTCTCGCAACTTCGTGGATATGGCGAGCCTCTTTCGGGCGGCGGCCACTCCTCGGGGCTCATGTCGTTCCTCAAGATCGGCGACCGTGCGGCCGGCGCCATCAAGTCGGGCGGCACAACCCGCCGCGCGGCAAAGATGGTGTGCCTGGATCTCGACCACCCCGATATCGAGGAATTCATCTCCTGGAAGGCGGTTGAGGAGCGCAAGGTGGCCGCGCTGGTGACCGGGTCGCGACTGTTGCGGCGTCAACTGCAGGAGATCCTCGACGCGTGCTTCCCAGACGGCGCTGACGAACCGGTCATGGATCTCGACAAGAACGCCGACCTCAAGACCGCGATCCGCACAGCGCGCCGACGGGGAGTGCCCGATGGGTCGGTCCAGCGCGTTCTCCAGCTTGCCGCTCAGGGCGTCCAGACCTATCCGGTCGAGGAGTACGACACGGATTGGGACTCCGACGCCTACTACACCGTGTCGGGCCAGAACGCCAACAACAGCGTGCGGGTGCCCAACGCCTTTTTCGGGGCTCTCGAGGTGAACCGCGATTGGACCCTGCTCAACCGCACCGACAGCGGGGTTGCCAAGAAGGTCCCCGCCGCCAAGCTGTGGAATGACATCACCCTCGCGGCGTGGGAATGCGCCGACCCCGGGCTCCAGTACGACGACACCATCAACGAGTGGCACACCTGCCCGGCCAGCGGCCGCATCAACGCCTCCAACCCGTGCTCCGAGTACATGTTTCTCGACGACACGGCGTGCAACCTGGCGTCACTGAACCTGGTGCGCTTTCTCGACGATGACGATAAATTCGACATCGAACTCTTCCGCCACGCGGTGCGGCTGTGGACGATGGTGCTCGAAATCTCGGTTCTCATGGCCTCCTTCCCGAGCCGCCGGATCGCCGAGCTGAGCTACCGCTACCGCACCCTGGGCCTCGGCTTTGCCAATATCGGTTCGCTGCTGATGCGGCTTGGCATCCCCTACGACTCGGACAAGGGGCGCTCGATCTGCGGGGCCATTACTGCAATTATGACCGGCGAGTCCTACGCCACCTCGGCCGAGATGGCTGGTGAGCTCGGCCCCTTCCCGGGCTACGAGGAAAACCGCGAGCACATGTTGCGGGTCATCGGCAATCACCGCCGCGCCGCCTATGACGCTCCGGCTGAGATGTACGACTCCTTGACGATCAAACCGGACGGCCTGTCCGCCGAAATCACGCCACCGGACCTGATTGCGGCCGCCCGCGACGCATGGAACCGCGCCGTCGAACTCGGCACCGAGCACGGCTTCCGCAACGCCCAGGCCACAGTGCTCGCACCAACCGGCACCATCGGCCTGGTGATGGACTGCGACACCACAGGGATCGAACCCGACTTCGCCCTGGTGAAATTCAAGAAACTGGCCGGCGGCGGCTACTTCAAGATCATCAACCAGGGCATCCCAGCGGCCCTCACGACTCTCGGCTACACGACCGAGCAGATCGACGAAATCGTCGCCTACACCATCGGCCACGGAACCCTGAAGGGGTGTCCGACCATCGATCACGAGGTGCTGCACGGCAAGGGCTTCACTGACGAGGTCATTCAGCGTGTGGAGAAAGCCCTTCCGACCTCGTTCGACATCAACAACGCCTTTGCTCCCCATGTCATCGGCGAGGAGTTTCTGCGCGGTCTCGGTATCAGTGACGACGAGATGGCCGACTGGACCTTCGATACGCTCGCAGCGCTCGGCTTCACGACCCAGGAGATGGAAACCGCCAACACCTGGGCCTGCGGCACCATGACCGTCGAGGGCGCACCCCATCTCGCCGACAAACATCTGCCGGTGTTCGATTGCGCCAACCGCTGCGGCAAACTCGGCACCCGCAGCATCCGCTACGATGGACACATCCTGATGATGGCTGCCGCGCAGCCGTTCATTTCGGGCGCCATTTCGAAGACCATCAATATGCCGGCCGAGGCGACCCTCGACGATATCAAACGCGCCTACTACCTGGCCTGGCAGAAGATGCTCAAAGCGGTGGCGCTCTATCGCGATGGTTCCAAACTCAGCCAGCCCTTGAGCATTGCGATGGACCTCGAGGAGGAAGAAGCCCTGTCCGACGCGGTCGCTACGGGCGACGCAGCCAAGGTCGCCGAGTCGATGGCCGAGCGGGTCGTGATCCGTTACCAGGCGCGGCGCCACCGGCTGCCGGGTCGTCGTGCCGGCTTTACGCAAAAGGCCTCGGTGGGCGGCCATAAGGTCTACATCCGCACCGGCGAGTACGAGGAAGGAACGGTGGGTGAGATCTTCCTCGACATGCACCGCGAAGGCGCAGCCTTCCGCTCGCTCATGAACTGTTTCGCCATTGCGGTGTCGCTCGGTCTGCAGTACGGCGTGCCCCTCGAAGAGTACGTCGACGCCTTTGTCTTTACCCGCTTCGAGCCGTCGGGCATGGTCGGCGGCCACGACCGTATCAAGATGGCCACCTCTGTCATTGACTACATCTTCCGCGAGCTCGCGATCACCTATCTCGACCGTGATGACCTCGCCCAGGTATCGCTCGACGACCTCCGCCACGACGCGGTCGGGACCGGCTCCGACCAGCACAAGATCCCCCCCAGCGAAGAGAACATGGCCGAGGTCCACCCGATCGCCGTCAACCAGAGCGGTAACAACGCAGTGTCGGAGGCATCCGCCAAGGCCGTCGCCACTGGACGCACCAGCACCTCGGGGGGCCAGGCCGAAGCAGCCGCCCAGAAGGCGCGCTACATGGGCTACGAGGGCGACCCGTGCCCCGAGTGCGGCTCACTGACCCTGGTCCGCAACGGGACCTGCCTCAAGTGCGACTCATGCGGAGGAACGACGGGTTGCTCCTGACGGAGCAACAGTTCTCAGTTTTGAGTTTTTAATTTTGAATTTTCACCCAACCGCCCCCATTTCGGGGGCGTTTTTGATTTCCCTACCGCGGCTTGCAGCTCGGAGAAACCGCAGATAGCGCAGATGAACGCTGATGACATGACGACGGGCTGGCCTTGGCTGATCTCCGGCAGGTGACACACCTCGACGCGGGCAATGCCCAAATCAAAAATCACCCTCACCCCTCGGAAAACCGGGCGCGTGAAGC
>JASJGQ010000147.1:0-9601 GCA_033791425.1 Acidobacteriota bacterium | reverse complement strand
AGGGCGAGGGCCAGCGCCAGCGAACGCTGAACGTCGGGCTCGTCGAAACCGCCCTCGACAGCGGCTCTCAAATGAGTGAGGGCCTCCCCGGCACGGCCCTTGGAGAGCTTTGCCTGGCCGAGGCGGGCTTCGAGCTGAGCGTCGTTTCGCAGGAGATTGGCCGCGGCCTCGAGGGACTTTAGAGCCTCGTCGACGTCGCCCTGCATGAGCAATAATTCACCGTTGGCGAGTTGAACCTCAGGGAGAAGCGAGTTCTCGTGGATCGCCTTCGCGAGAGCCTCGAGGGCGCGGTCGTAGTTGCCCAATCTGGCCTCGAGCAATCCGAGTGAAGCCCATGGCCGATCCGAGTTGGGGTACTGGTCGGTGAGCGACTTGAAAATATCGCGGGCCGCCGAGGCCTCGAAGGTCGCGAGATAGACCTCGCCCAACCGGAGTTGGAGATCGATGTTGTCCGGTTGCAGCGAGAGCGCGCTCTTGAGGGCATATTCGGCCGACTTCCAGTCGGCGACCTGCTGCGCCGCCTCGGCCATCAGCTCGAGGGCCATGTAGTTGGTGGGTGACATGGTCACGGCCTGCCGCGAGAGTTGGAGCGCGGTCGTGGCGTCGCCCTGTTCGAGGAGGCGGTTGGCACGGAGAACGAGATCGGTTGCCGAAACGCTGTCCTCATAGATCTGGTTGTCGATTCCGCCGTTTCGCGACTGGGCAAGCGACGAAGCCTCTTCGGTTCGACCGAGGAGCATAAGTACCTGGCTCTTGAGGGGGATGAGCCGCCCGTCGCGAGGGTAGGCCTGCAGCAGGCTGTCGACGTCCGCCAGCGCCCCTTCGAGGTCGGCTTCGGAAACGATGCGGTCGTTGATGCTGGTGACGGTGGCATCGAGGTCTGGAAGTGGTGCCCCGCCAGCGGCGCCGGCCTGGTAGGTGGTCCGCCGCGCCTGTTCGAAGATCTCCATGAATTCCGGCGTGTAGTAGTCGCCGGGGAGGTTCAGGTTGGGCTCCTCGGTCAGGGCAATTCGGAAGTGGGTTCGGACCTCATCCGTCCGTCCCATCGTAAAGAGATTCCAGGCAATCAGGACCTGGATCCTGGCGCGATGAGCGGGGTCATCGGTCTCCGATAGGGCCGCCGTGTAGAGCTCGACCGCCCGTTCTGATTCGCCCTTGCGGTAGGCGTCCAGGGCGAGTTCCTCGCTGGGAGTGGTCTCCTGGGCGGCGACCACAAACGGTAGAGCCAACACTGAAAGGAGCACGAACGCACAGCAGAGACGGTTTAAACTCGACATGGCATCACTTTAACCCGTATTTTGCACGAGGTCCATTCCGCCAATATCTTCGCGATGCGGTTCGCGTCAGTTGGCGGGTGGGGCAACCACCACACGAAGCCCCGGGTTGGGGAGTCGGGGAATCACGACCGTATTTCGGAAGGGTCGTCTTCCGTCCCACCGGACCACGAGTTCGTGCTCGCCCGCGGGGACCTTGTAGCGCACGATAGGAATCGGGCCCAACGCGTTGCCATCGAGAAAAGCGACGCCGCCTGGTGGTGTCAGGGAGGGGTCCATCAGGACCGAGATCTGTCCGACTTCGACCGTCAGTGAAAGCACCTTGGTTTGCGCGGTGACTTCACGAGTCAGGGTTTTGATCGGGAAATCGGGCACCGCCACTGTGAAGGTATGGGTGCCGGGGCGCAGGCGAGCCGTGCCGCCGGCGGTGAGTCCATCGCCGAACGGGCGGCCGTCAATTTTTACATCAGCGGGTGGATCAACCACCAACCGAACCGAAATGGGCGCCGGCCTCGCCGTCGGGCTCGGCTCGGGCGTGATCGTCGGGGTCGCAGTGGCGGTGGGGGTGACGGTCGGAGTGGGCGTGTTCGTGGGCGTGTGCGTGGGGGTTGGGATCCAGGGCGCTCCGGCCTCTCCGAACACCAGATCCTGGGCATCCTTTGACAGGTAGAGGGTCACAGCCGCAGCCAACAGGATCGCAACCAATACCAGAAAAATGTAGAGGACCGGGCTGCGGTGCTCCTTTGCGGGCTCCGACGTCTCGGGCGTCCGATTCAGTCTGGTGTTCTGGGGCGTCGGCGCCGGTTTGCCCGACGACGACCGCGATTTTCCCGGCGACGAACGTGGGGTGGGAACTCGTCTGGTCGCGTCCTCGCTGCCGGCTGAAGATGCGCCCATGTTCTTCATGACCCGACGCAGCACACCGGTTGTCAGCTCCTCGGTCGTGGCGGCTTCGGGTGTCCCGTCGGCGGCGATCTGCCGCAATTCGGCCAACAACTCGCTGGCGTCTTGAAAACGGTCCTCGGGATCCTTGGCCATGCACCTGCGGATGACCCGGTCGAGGGCCTCCGAGCAGTGAACCTCGGTGTCCGCCGGGTACTGGGGCTCTTCGTTCAAGATCTTGTAGAGAACGTTGCTGAGGGTGGCGCTCTCGAAAGGCCGCACTCCAGTCACCAGTTCATAGGCAACGACCCCGAGGGCGAAGATGTCGGTCCGGGCGTCGACTGTCCGACCCTGAATCTGTTCGGGCGCCAGATAGCCGGCCGTCCCGAGAGCGATCCCGGTCTGCGTGAGCTTGCTGGCGGCGAGGATCGACTTGGCGATGCCGAAGTCCATGATTTTGACTGTGCCGTCTTCGAGCACGCGGATATTGGAGGGCTTGATATCGCGGTGGACGATGCCCCGTTCGTGGGCGAACTCGAGACCTTCCGCCACCTGCAACAGAATGGAGACGATCGAGTTCTCGTCCTGCACGACCCCGGCCTTGAGTAACTCGTCGACGTCGAAGCCGGACAGGAACTCCTGGACGATGTACGGGACCTCGTCCTCGACTCCGTAGTCGAAGACCAGGGTGATATTGCGGTGGACCAGGTTGCCGACAAACTCGGCTTCCTGTTGAAAGCGCTGGCGGACCTCGTCGTCGGGGGTGGCACACATTTTGATGGCCACCGTGCGTTTAATGAAGGGGTCCCAACCCTTGTAGATGACACCGAAACCGCCGACAGCGACCTGTTCGATGACTTCGTACTTGCCTATGGTCTCGGGCTCGTGCATTCGACTACTTTAGCCTCAACCGCCTCTGGGGTCCACAGTCGGTCATTCTTCGCTGTTGGCGAGGAAGAAGCTGAGTTCCTCGAGGTGGACCTTGAGATCGACCGTTTTTGCAAGGACGTTGTCCGGCGCCCTGACCCGAATCGGAGCAAAGTTGAGGATCGTTCGCAGACCCGCCGCGACCATTTGATCGCAAACCCTTTGAGCGGCGTTGGCGGGGGTTGTGATGACGCCGATTTCCACGTGACGCTTGGCCACGATCTCGTTGAGACGCTCCTGGTCCTCGACGAGCAGCCCGGATGGGGTGGCGTCGCCGATGCGGGTCGGATCGGAGTCGAGGACTGCCACCACCAGGAAGTTGCCGGTGGAAAAGCCCGAGTAGTGGCCAAGGGCGTAGCCCAGGTTCCCCGCGCCGACGATCGCAATCCGGTGTTCGTGGTCGAGACCGAGGATCTCGACGATGTACTGGCGGAGTTCGCGCACGTTGTAGCCCACGCCGCGGACGCCGAACTCACCAAAATAGGCGAGGTCCTTCCGGATCTGGGCCGAATTGAGGTTGAACCTCTTGGCGAGATCCTGGCTGGAGACCGTCTCGACCCCGAGTTCGACCAGCTGGTCCACGCACCGGAGATAGATCGAGAGGCGGGAAATGGTCAACTCCGAGATGTTCGCCGTGTCGATGTGTCGCTTATAGGCCGCCATGTTTTACCTCACCAGAGAGAGAATGGCGCTCGCGGCGGCGTCGATGACTGGACCTGGGAAGGTCCCGAGAACGAGGACGCCGAGGGCGGCTACAGTCGCCACTGCTGCGGTGGGAAGCGATGGCTCCAGCCTCGGTTCCCGCTCGGGCAGCGGCTCCATGTAGAGTGTGTAGATTACCCGAAGATAGTAAAAAGCGCTCAACAACGAGTTGAGGACGCCGATGACCGCGAGCAGGACGAACCCCTCGTTGACCGCGGCCCGGAACACCATGAACTTGGCCGTGAAGCCGAGAAACGGCGGTACACCGGCGAGCGAGAAGAGACAGGCCGTGAGCGTCAGGGCGGCCACCGGCCGGTGATAGCCCTGGCCCTTGAGATCGTCGATCAGATGAGGGCGGTCTTCGCGCTCGGACAACAGGGCGATAGCGGCAAACGCCCCCATGTTCATCAGAGTGTAGGCGGCGAAATAGACCAGTACCGCCGTGCCCCCCTCGGGGCCTGCGACGAGCACCGCGACCAGGGCGTAGCCCATGTGGGCGATCCCCGAGTACGCGAGCATCCGCTTGACATCACGCTGGACGATGGCGATGACGTTGCCGAGAACCTGCGAGGCGACGGCCACGATGCTGATACCGATCACCCATCTTGAAGACACCTGCAGGAGATCCATCCCGACGGCCAGCCGCAACAGCACGATCAGGGCTGCGCCCTTCGGGACCACCGAGAGGAAGGCGGTGACAGGAGTGGGGGAGCCCTGGTAGACGTCGGGCGCCCACGCGTGGCACGGCACCAGCGCGAGCTTGAAGGCGAGGCCACCGACGACCATGGCCAGACCGACCGCCGTGAGGGGATTCAACGCGCCGGCGTCCACCACCCGTTGGCCGATTTCGACAATGTTCATGGTGGCGGTTGCGCCATAGAGGAGCGCCATCCCGTAGACCACGAACGCCGAGGCAAAGGCGCCGACCACGAAGTATTTCAGGCCGGCCTCGAGGCTGATCGCGGTGCGGCGGAGAAAAGCGTTGAGAACGTACAGCGGGATCGACAGCAGTTCGAGCCCGAGGAAGATGGTCAACAGATTGACCGACGCCGCCATCACCATTGCGCCGACCGTCGCGAACAGCAACAGGCTGTAGAACTCTCCGTGGTCGGCACCAACACGACGCAGGAAGGGCCCGGCCATCCACACGGTCAGGAACACCGCCACCAGGATGTAGATATCGACGAAGGACGCCAGACCGTCGATGTGGAGCGTGTCCGACCACACCGCGCCTGGGAGGGGCAAGGTGATCCGTGCCCAGAGAGCGCAGCCCACTGCAGCCAGGGTGAGTTCGGAAAGGTGTTTGCGGACCGACGGTAGGAAAGCCTCGACGATGAGAACCAGTCCGGCGGCGACCGCGAGAATGATCTCCGGGGCGACGGCGAGGAGATCGGCGGGGGAGGGGGTCAGCATCTGCGCCTCCCCATCAATTCGCCAGCAGGAGGCGAATAGCAGCCTCCATCGGCGACAGGAAGGTCATGGGATAGACACCGATCCAGACGATCAGGACCAGCAGGGGGAACATCACGAAGAATTCGCGGATCGAGAGATCCGGCAGGTTCTGATTGGCCGGGTTGTCGAGCGGGCCCCAGAAGACCTTCTGCACCATCAGGAGCATGTAGACCGCACCGAGGATGATCCCGAGACCGCCGCACACGACGGCCGCCGGGAAGACGCTCCACGATCCTCCTAGAATCAGGAACTCACCGACAAAACCGTTGAGCCCCGGGAGACCGATGGACGAGAACGTCACAAAGAGAAAACACCCGGTGAAGATCGGAATAACCCCTGCGAGCCCGCCGAAATCAGCGATCATCCGGGTGTAGCGGCGCTGGTAGAGCATGCCGACCAGGAGGAAAAGGCCGCCGGTGGACAGACCGTGGTTCACCATCTGCAAGACAGCGCCCTGTGTCGAGGCCTGGGTGCCGGCGGCGAGCCCGAGCATGACAAAACCCATATGGCTGACCGACGAGTACGCCACGAGCTTTTTGACATCGACCTGCACCATCGCCACCAGGGCGCCGTAGATGATGCCGATGACCGCCAGCACGACCAGCAGCGGTGTGAAGAGATCCCACGCGTCCGGGAGGAGGGCGCGGTTGAACCGGATGAATCCGTAGGCCCCCATCTTGAGGAGCACTCCGGCGAGGATCACCGAGCCGGTGCTGGGCGCCTCGACGTGGGCATCCGGCAGCCAGGTGTGGAGTGGAAAGATCGGCACCTTGACCGCGAAAGCGATCGCAAACGCGGCGAACACCAGCAACCCGGGCGCCAACAGCCCCCCTGTCACAGGGAGGAGCGGCGCAGTGGTCATCAGATCGAGATAGCCGTACGTCCAGATGCCGGTCTGCTGATGGTGGAACCACACCAGGTAGAGCACCCCCACCAGCATCAGGACCGAGCCCGCCATGGTGAAGAGGAAGAACTTGACCGAGGCATAGATCCGGCGGGGGCCGCCCCATACACCGATGATGAAGTACATGGGGATCAGAGTGATCTCCCAGAAGACATAGAACAGGAAGAGATCGAGGGCGACAAAGGTGCCGATCATCCCGGTGGTCAGGAGCAGCAGAGAGATGTGGAGCGATTTGATGTGCTCGATGTTGAGCCGCCACGCCGCCAGCACGACCACGGGCAGCAGCAGCGTCGTGAGAAGCACGAGGAGGATCGAGATGCCGTCGATACCTATGGTGAAGCTGATGCCCAAGTCCGGAATCCACGGAAAAGTGTCGACAAACTGGAATCCGGGATCGTTGGCATCGAAGCCGACCCACAACTTGAGCGAGAAGGCGAACATGACCGACGACGCGATGATCGTGAGGATGCGGTGGACCCGTTTCCAGACGCGGGGGATCGGCAATAGGAGAATCGCAAACGCCGCCGGAGCCAGCAGGACGATGGTCAGGACGTGATCAGACACTGGTCCCTCCCATCACCACAACCACATGGCGAGGGCGAGAATCGCCAACGCCACGCTCAAGGCGTAATTGCGAACGTTGCCGGTGGTCGTGAATCGGAGAATGTCGCCGGTAAGTTCGACGGCGAAGGCCGAACCGTTGATGAAGATTGTGTCGATGATCAGTTCGTCCACCACTCGCCAACAGAATGTTGCAAATCGATAGATCGGGCCAATGATCATGGCGCCGTAAAGTTCGTCGATCCAGTACTTGTTGAGTAAGAGCATGGAGATGAAGGGCAGCCGTTCGGCGAGCCGGCGAGGCGCCGCGAAGGCATCTGGCGCGAGGTAGAAGCGCCGGGCGATGAGGATGCCGACGACCGCTACCGCCACCGAAAGAAATACCAGCAACCATTCGACGCCCAGAGTCAGACCGTGCGTCCCGTGGTCCGAGGCCGCTTCGACCCCGTGGGCCGCGGCGCTCCCGAGCGGCACGATCACAGGTTCGAGGAATCGATCGATGAGATTGAGCCCGGAGATGCCGAAGAGTTGGCCCGGGAAGCCCGCAAAACCTCCGATGATCGACAGCACACCGAGGACGATCAGTGGCACGGTCATGGTGCGCGGCGATTCGTGGAGGTGGCGTTCCTTTTCGGCGTCGCCGCGATAGTCGCCGCGGAAGGTGAGGTAGAGGGCGCGGAACATGTAAAAGGCGGTCAAGAGGGCCGCCACCATGCCCAGCACCCACAGCGCGATGTAGATACGGCCGAAACCATTGAGATCCCCGGCGCCCGCGGCGAAGGCGCGTGCCAGAATCTCGTCCTTGGAGAAAAAGCCCGCAAACAAAGGGATCCCGGCGATTGCCAACGTGGCCGCAAAAAACGTCCAGTAGGTGGTTGGCATGTGGCGCCTGAGCCCGCCCATTTCGCGCATGTCCTGTTCCCCATCACAGGCGTGGATGACCGACCCCGAGCCGAGGAACAGACAGGCCTTGAAAAAGGCGTGGGTGACGACATGGAAAATGGCCGTGACAAACGCGCCGACGCCGGCGGCAAGGAACATGTAACCGAGTTGCGAGACGGTCGAGTAGGCGAGGACCTTCTTGATGTCGTTCTGGACCAGACCGATGGTCGCCGCGAAAAGCGCCGTGACCCCTCCGACGATCGCGACCGTGAGCATCGCCGTTGGGCTGAGTCGATAGAAGACATTGGCCCGCACAACCATGTAGACGCCGGCAGTGACCATTGTGGCGGCGTGGATCAGGGCGGACACCGGCGTGGGGCCTGCCATGGCATCGGGCAGCCAGACAAACAGTGGGATCTGTGCGGATTTGCCGATGGCGCCGACAAGGAGCAGGAGTCCGATGACAGTCGCCGCCGCCGCGTACTGTTCGGGGTGGGCCGCGGCGGTTGCAAAAATCCTCGAATACTCGACGCTGCCAAAGACCCCGAGGGTGACGAACACCGCGATCAGAAAGCCGACATCCCCGATGCGGTTGACGATAAAGGCCTTGCTGCCCGCAGCAGCACACCCCGGCTTGGCGTAGTAGTAGCCGATCAGCAGGTAGGAGCAGAGTCCGACGCCCTCCCAGCCGACAAAGAGCACAAGCAGGTTGGAGCCCAATACCAGCAGCAGCATGGAGAACATGAAAAGGTTGAGGTAGGCGAAGTAGCGTGCGTATCCGCGGTGGCTTTCGCCGTGCATGTAGCCGACCGAATACAGGTGGATCAGCAAGCCGACAAGGGTGACAAAGGCCACCATCACCGCCGAAAGGGGGTCCAACTGAAGCGACGCATCGACGGTGATGCGCCCGGCTGAGATCCACGTGAAATAGGGCTCGATCACGACCCCGATGGGCTGATTGAGGTATTCCCACAACGCCGCATAGCCAGCTGCGGTGGCGGCCCCAACGGATCCAACGCCGACGACGGTGACCATGGATTTCGGCGCCCGGGCGGCACCCAACGCCAGGTTGACCAGCGCACCCGCCAGACACAGGGCGGGAATCAGCCAGAGAGAGCCGAGAATCACCGGCGCCTACCAGCGGAGTATGTTGAAGCGATCAACATCGATGGTTTCCTTGTGACGGTACAAAGCGATGAACAACGCCAGGCCGATCGCCGCTTCTGCGGCCGCGACGGCGATAACGAAGAAAATGAACACCTGGCCGTCAATGGCTGCGGCTGCCGTTGCGTGGCCGGTGGCGAAGCGAAAAGCGAACGCCGCAAAGGCGAGGTTGGCGGAGTTGAGCATGATCTCGAGTGACAGAAAGATGGCGATGGCGTTGCGGCGCAGGAGGACGCCGAGGGTCCCGATTGCAAAGAGAGCGGCCGAAAGCGCCAACACCCAGGTGTAGGGGATTGCGACCACGTCGGCGGCGTTCATCGCAAATCCTTCTTTCCCAGGTAGACGGCGCCGACGATCGCTGCCACCAGGAGCAGGGTGATGAACTCGAACGCAAAGAGATGCGTGGAAAGCAGCGCCCTGCCGATGGGCAACGCGGTGCCTGCGGCGGCCGCCCCGGGCAGCACGGCCCCCTGTTCGGGGAGGAGGAGCCCAACAATCACCAGCACCATAGCGCCGATGCCGGCGGCTACGAGGGTCCCGATAAAGGCCTGAAACGATCGACCGCTACCCAGGCGATCGATCCTGCGAACGTTGAGCAGCATGATCACGAAGAGGAAAAGAACCAGGATCGCGCCTGAATAGACAATGACCTGGATGGCGGCCAGGAAGTCCATGCCGATGACGGCGAAGACGGCAGACATGGCGAAGAACATCACCACGAGTGCGAGAACATTGGTTATCGGGTTGCGGGCGACCACCGCGACGACGGCAAACAGGATCGCGAGGGCCGCGGCCGCGAGGAAGACCCAGGTCACCATCGCCGCACCCTACAGGTACCCGAGGGCGAGGGCGA
>JASJGQ010000146.1:0-30376 GCA_033791425.1 Acidobacteriota bacterium | reverse complement strand
AGCGAGACCCCGTGCGGTGGAGGTGCCTGGCATCCCGGTTTGTCCGACGAACCGGCGTGCCTGGCATCCTCTCGGGAAGGGCGAAGGGAAAGTCGGGTTTCGACAAAGGTTGACTAAGGTCGTGAAGTGACATAGTGTATTATATCAGTGACACACTATGGAATATCCCGTGCTCCGATTTCTTGAGGTCGACACCGCCGCCTCGACCCCGATCTGGCGACAGATCGAGGACGGCGTCCAGCGCCTCCTCGCGTCGGGGCGGTTACCGGTGGGGACAGCGGTGCCGTCGGTTCGCGAACTCGCTCGCGCCCTCCGCATCAACCCGGCCACCGTCTCCAAGGCCTACCGCCGTCTGACCGACGCGGGGCTGCTGACGGTGCGGCGCGGGGAAGGCACATTCGTCGCCGAGCTCCCGGTGGGCGATCGTCAGCAGGCGCGGCGCCGTCTGCTTGGGGAGGGTGCGGCGGCGTTTGTGCGGGTGGCTCGCAGCGTCGGTGCAGAACGCGGCGAAGCGGTGCAGGCGATCGAGAAAACGTGGGATGAGGTCGATTTCGAGGGCGGTGAAGGAGCCGGCGATGACGACTGAGACCGTGATCGAATTGAAAGAGCTGACGGTCCGCTATGGACGATTGACGGCTGTTGACCAGCTGTCGTTTGAGGTGCCCAAGGGTAGCGTTTACGCGCTTCTCGGTCGCAACGGTTCGGGAAAGTCCTCGACCGTTCGCTGCCTGCTCGGCCAGCGCCACGCCACCGCCGGGGCCGCCAGAGTGTTCGGCCTGGATTCCTGGAAGCAACGGCGGCAGATCATGGAGCGGGTAGGAGTGGTTCCCGAGCAACCGGACATCCCTCCTGAAACCAACGCAGAGAAACTTGCTCGTTTCATGGAGCAGGTCGCGCCGCGGTGGCGAAAAACGGAGTTCTTCGGGCGGCTCGAGGGATTCGGCATCCCGCGAAAACAGAGATTCGACAAGCTTTCCAAGGGCCAACAACGACAGATGGCGCTGGCTCTCGCGCTTGCTGCCTCGCCGTCGCTGTTGGTGCTCGATGATCCGACCCTGGGTCTCGATGCGGTGGCCCGCAGAGAACTCTTCGAGGAGCTGATCGGAGATCTCGCCGACCACGGAACGACGGTCCTCCTCACCACCCACGATCTCGCCGGGGTGGAAGGCATAGCCGACCGCGTGGGCATCCTCCGCCACGGAACCCTCCTGGTCGACGAGAGCCTCGAATCGCTCAAGGCCCGGTTCTGCCGTCTGACTTTGGCGCCCGCCGGGGATGTGGCGTCCGACGCGATCGAGACCGGGCTTCGCCACCTCGGTGCCATCTCCTCGGCAAACGTGCAGGGCGCTGTTCAAGCTGTGGTGGAGAACTTCAGTGAAGTCGGTTTTGGGAGGTTTCGCGATGAGGTGCCCGTCGAAGTCGAACAGATCCAATCGCTGCCGCTCGAGGAGATCTTCATCGCGCTGTGCGGGGAGAACGGGGGCAGCCGATGAAACACACGATGGCCGTGTTCTGGCGTGAAATCACGGCGCGCCGCGATCTCCTGTTTCTGGCTGTGGCGGTCCTGGTGATTGTTCTGATGATGCCCTTTGTGCCCGGCACCGGCAATTACAGCCCTTCGGAAGTCCGTGGCGTGGTGTCGCAGGTCCTCGCGCTGTTGCTGGGGTGCGGTGTGGCCATCGGGTTGGGTCTCTCTGTTTTTGGTGCCGATCTTTCGGCTGGTCGACTCGGTTTCTTTTTTGCGCGTCCAATCAGCGCCCGAGCCATCTGGGTGGGGAGGATCCTGGCGGTCCTTGTGCTCGCACTCGTCTGCGAGTTCGTTGTGCTCGTCCCGGCGATGGTCGAAAACATCGGTCGGCTGATCGATTTCAGTGCCAAGACGTGGTGTGCGTTTGTTTGTGCGTTTGTTCTCTTGCCGACCATCCTTTGCCTCGCCTCGCACGCCCTGAGTGTGATGAATCGCGCCCGTTCGGTGTGGCTCCTGCTGGACCTCGGGGGCGCGGTCGCGATTGGAGTGGGCGCTTGGCTCGTGATTGGGCCGTTGTACGGATTAGGAGCGGTCCTGGCCATATTTGTTGTCGGCTCCCTGTTGGCCATCGCAATTGCCGGGGCACTCGGCGTCGCCGGTTTTGCGGGCCTGGCGCTGGGCCGGACCGACCTCCGTCGGATGCACGGCGCGATGTCCCTGGTCCTGTGGTCGTTATCGGGAGCCGCGGTGATCGGTCTGGCGTTTTATGGCGGGTGGCTGAGAGGTTTTGGTCCGTCCGAGATGGACGAGGTCGATGTCTTTTCGGTTGCGCCCGATGGAGAGTGGATCGAAGTCTGGGGGACTGCCCCCAGGCATCTCGATGTCCGACGGCGTGTTCTGATGTCGTCGAACGACGACAGGTACCTCGCTCTCCCGGTGTCGTGGAATGAATCCTCGATGGAGCTGGCCTATTCGGCGGATGGCGGGACGGCGGTCGGTTTCAACCATGTCTCAGGCTCGGGGAATTTCAGTTCTCTATGGTGGCTCGACCTCACGGCCGACCAACCCGTGATCATGGAATCGCTTCTTGTCGTGCCTCAGCGAACAGTCCCCGGGCTCTCGCCCGACGGGTCGCGGGTTGCACTCCTCGAAGACGGCACTCTGTCGGTCTATGATCTGGTCTCCGAGCAGCTGGTGGCGGCCATTCGCCTCCCGGCACCCTATCGAAAGGCGACTGTCCTCTTTCATGAGCACGATCGGCTTCGTCTCTTTGCGAGACCCGGAGGCGATGAGGCTTTGATGACGCTGATCGCGGAGGTCGATCTTGAGAGTAAAAAGCTGGACGAAACGGGTCGAATTGAAGGACCCGGGGACCCGCCGTGGATGGCCGTCGATTCGAGTGCGACGCGAATGATCTTTTGCGTTTGGGAAGACCGTGCAGCGGCCAGCAGGTGTTCTGTCCAGGATGCCAGAGATGGCTCGCTCATTCGGGAGCTCGACCACGGCGGGTCCGTGCGTTTCCTCGAGGACGGCCGCCTGGTGTCGCTGACCGGCAGCAAAACAATAGAGAGGCGTCTGATCGTGGAATCGGCGGATGGATTGACACGTACCGAACACTCCGTGGGTGAGGCCGAAATTGCAGGCCTCGGCGGCGAAGCCCTCCCCGGCCAGATCGTCGTCTATCGTCTACTGAATCTCGAGGAAAGATTTCAGGGGCGCCGCTACGATCTGGTCGATGTCGACAGCGGCGCCGTACGCACCATCGCCGAGGGTATGCGCCAAGCCAACTCCGGAATGCGGCGGGTGTGGGGAGGTGGCGGGACGGTCTTGTGGTTTGCCGATTCTCCAGAATCCAACTGGATCTTCACCGACCGCACCGGCGCCGTCGTGCGTTGGGACCCGGAAACTGGTGAGCTGGTTCACGTGGTCGGAGGGCGTTCTCCGTAGTCGATAGCCCAACGCGGACAGCCACCATTCGGGCCCAAGACGGATACAGGGAACGGATAACGGTCAGTCAGAGTTGCGTTGAGAAGATCAGGTTGATGTGAAAAATCGTTGGATAGGAGCAGGGTTATGAATAGAAATCGTTGTGTGAGAATCGCTGCAATCCTCCTCGTCGGAGTGATCGGCTCCATTTTCGTGCTGATGGGGCCCGGCGCCCTGGAGGCTGGTGCCAAGGTTGAATACAAGTTCGTACGTCTTGTAGACGATAGCGCAATGCCGGCCATCACGGACGCCCTGAACAGAGAAGCGGAACGAGGTTGGGACCTTGAAGAGATGGCGGTTGTCCCAGGCCAGCCCGGTACGATCTATTTGGTGTTCAAAAAGTAGAAAAAGCGAAGCTCTGCGTGTTCCGCATAGAGGCGATCATAATTTCCTCATGCTCGTGCTCCATGGTTCGAGTCATCACGCGAGACCGCGTTGATTGGGCGTGCCGTTTCTGACGATATTGTTGGCGGATTCGCTGAAGTCAGAGGACTCTCGGATCCCAAACATCGTAAGAGGGTGCAACCTCGGAGACCGTTACAGGAGAAGAGCACTTTGAGTATCAGAAGATCGGGCCGATCGTCCGGTTTCCACCGGTCTCAGGCTCCAAGCCTCAAGCCTCAGGTCTCCGGACATGGGAACAAGCCCCGCCCGATCTTCGTAGTCATAGATGGAGGACGAGATGTGGACCTTCATCCTGTGGTTGATCCTTTTTGTAGTGTGCTGGCCGTTGGCGCTGCTGGCGCTGTTTCTCTACCCGATCGTGTGGTTGCTGCTTCTGCCTTTGCGGCTGATCGGCATCACCGTCGATGCGGTCTTCAAGTTTCTGCACTCGGTGCTGTTGCTGCCGGCTCGGGTTCTGCGTGGTCCGGCGGGTGCTCGCGCCTAGCCAGCTCAGGGCCCGTCAGCTGTTGAGAATGAAGTCCGCAAGTTTGCGCAGATCCTCGTCGCCGGTCTCGGCGTAGGCGGGCATAGCGATCGGGTACTGCTCGCCCAGATACGAGAGTCTGGGGTTGTTCTCAACAAAGGTCTTCGGGCTCTTCAGGTACTCGAGGAGTTCGCTTTCGTCCCAGTGATCGGCGATCTTGACCAGTGGCGGTCCGGAGCGCTGTCCCTCACGATTGTCGCCGTGGCACTTGGCGCAGCCGAGATCGATGTACAGCGCTTCCGGGCTGCCCGCCGGCGGTCCGGATGCGCCGCAGGCGGCAAAGGTGAGAAGAGCTGCGGCGGCGACGGCGATGGACGCGTACACACAACGGGTCGTTCTCATCGGTCCTCCTCAAAAGTGGGGATCAAGGAGTGTGCAGTGCATAGAATTGGCGGCGCCTTTCGGGTGTCGTTTGGCCCATTTTTTGGCGACTTCTTGGCCCGTACTACCAGTATGAACCTGCGAAGTCGCCAAAAAATGACCTCAAACGCCTCTCCGAAATTCATCCACCATCTATGCACTCCACACTCCTAGTCACCCACCAGATGATCAACCTTTGCCGAACAGATGAAGTCGTTGTCGGAGATACCCGCGACGGTGTGGGTGCTGTAGCGCAGGCTGCAGGTGTTGTAGCCCACGACCATGGATGGGTGGTGGTCCTCCCGGTGTGAGATCCAGGCGACGGCGTTGACGAAGGCCATGGTCTGGTAGTGGTCCTCGAATTGAAAGGTCTTGACCAGTTCGCCGTTGTTGATCTCCCACCCCTCGGCGTGGCTCAATTTGTGCTCGAGATCGTGCCCGGAAAGCGGTGGTGTTCCCGGTGCGATGGGGCGGCAGGTCATCATCAACAGCTCGTTGTCACACATGGCTTTCCTCCGCGGACATGATAGCGGATCTGGGGGCCCCGCATCTTGCTCTCGATTCATTTTTAGGTTAACCTAAAAAAATCATGAACAACTCAAATGTGATGCCGGGAGAAGCAGCAAGGCTCACCTTGAGCGAATCCCAGGAGGATTACCTCAAACAGATCCTCCTGCTCCAGGAGCGCCACGGCAAGGCGGGCACCAAGGACCTCGCCACCCGGTTGCAGGTGCGCCCGGCATCGGTGACTGAGATGCTGGGCCGGCTCGCCCAACGGGGGCTGGTTGAACACACTCCCTACCAGGGCTCCACCCTGACCTCGTCCGGGAGGCGGGTAGCGCTCGAAATGCTGCGCCACCACCGCCTGCTCGAGACCTATCTGGTGCAGCAACTGGGCTATTCCTGGGATGAGGTGCACGAAGAGGCCGAAAGGCTCGAGCACGTGATATCCGAGCGCTTCGAGACGAAAATCGCCGAGGCCATGGGGCACCCGACCCACGACCCGCACGGTGACCCCATCCCCGGCGAAGACCTGGAGATGCCCCCCGACGAATTGTGGGTTCGTCTCGATGAGCTGGGTTCGGGAGAACGCGGCGAAGTGGCCCGGGTAGGCGCCCAGGACCGCGACAGCCTGAGGTCTCTGCTGGAATTGGGCGTGGTCCCGGGCAGCACGGTGGAGGTCATCGAAAGCGGCGACGCTTCGGTTCGGGTGATGCTGGGTGGGGAGCAGCAGATCTTTTCGGTCGCCCTGGCCCACCAGCTCTGGGTAGAAAGGACGTAAGGATGAAATTCTCGAAATTGACGGGAGTGCTGTTGATAACGGCGGTGGCCGTTGCCTGTGGGCCCAGCGATCCTCCCCAGTCCGGGGAAACAAAACTGCAGGTAGTTGCCACCACCACGATCGTCGGCGATCTGGTGCGGACCATCGGTGGAGATGACGTCCACGTCGAGGCCCTCATGGGCCCGGGGGTCGACCCCCACCTCTACAAGGCGTCGGCCGGTGACGTGCGACGGATGAGTTCTGCCGAAGTGATCTTTTACAGCGGTCTCCACCTCGAAGGCAAGATGACCGATGTGCTGGAGGGAATGAACCAACGGGGCGCGCGGACGGTTGCGGTCGCCGAGTGCATTCCCGAGGATCGGCTGATCAGCCTCCAGGGTTTTGCCGGTCTGCACGACCCGCACGTTTGGTTCGATGTCGACTTGTGGGCGCAAACTGTGGACTGTGTGGTTCAAGCCCTGGCCGAGCTGAACCCCGCGGGTGCGGAGACGTACAACACCAACGCAGATCGGTATCTCGACGAGCTCGCGCAGCTCGATCTTTGGGTGCAACAGCGTGCGGGGGAGCTTCCGCCCGAACAGCGGGTGCTGGTGACTGCGCACGATGCCTTCGCCTACTTCGGTCGCGCCTACGGTTTCGAAGTGCGGGGTCTGCTCGGGGTGAGCACGGCTTCCGAGACCGGGACCTCCGACATCCAGCAGTTGGCCGAGTTCATCGTCGAACGCAGAATTCCCGCCGTCTTCGTAGAGACCTCGGTCCCACGCCGCTATGTCGAGGCGTTGCAGGAGGCGGTCGCCGCCCGTGGCTTCGATGTCAAGATCGGCGGCAGTCTGTTCTCGGATTCTCTTGGCACGGCCGGGACGCCGGAAGGCAGCTACGGGGGAACGGTCCGCGCCAATGTCGACACGATCGTCGACGGATTGAGAGACACCGGCCATGAAGACTAGAAGAGACCCAGACTTCGCCGATCGTTTCATCATCGCCGTGTTCTTTGCGCTCGTGGTCGCAGTTGCCGCGTTGCCCGTATCTGCAGTAGAACCGTTGGTGACCGACCGCCCGGATTTCACCGAAAGCTCGAGCGTCGTTGGTGTCGCAGTCGTCCAATTCGAGGGCGGAGTCACCTTTTTCGAAACCGCAGACGGCACCGAGACCACGACCGCCGGTGAGGTGTTGGTGCGGTGGGGCGTGCTGAAGCGGTTGGAGTTGCGTTTCGGACTGCCTACCTATACCTGGATCGACCAGCCGGGCAGCAGCAGCTCGGGTTTCGTCGACTCGTTTGTGGGTCTGAAGTACCAGTTCGCCGACGCAAAGGGGCGGGGATTCCTGGGCGGGATGGAAGGGTCCGTGATCGCGTCAACCACGATGCCGACGGGGGACGCTGATTTTGCGAGCGAGGAGTGGCAGCCTTCGGCCGTCCTGTCGGTGGGTTGGGATCTCGGCCCGAAGCTGGGTCTCGGTGTGAATCTCGGTGTTGGGCGTCCCGCCGACGCTGATGATCGCTATACGACCGCGTGGGCGAGCGCGGCGCTCGGCATCGGTGTGACGGAAAAATTGTCGGTCTTCTTCGAAGTTTTCGGATTCAACCGGGAGGAGGCGAGAGGGCCGAACACCGCGACGTTCCAGGCCGGAGTCGTCTATCTGCTGAGCCCCGATCTCCAACTCGATCTCCGCGCCGCTCGCCGGTTGACCGACCGGGGTGTCGATCTGCTCGTGGGCGCCGGCGTCTCATGGCGCCTCGGAGGATGACGATGGGAGAGGAACGCAGCCCGTGGGCCCTCGAGGTCGAAGATCTGACGGTGGCCTATGACGACCAACCGGTCCTGTGGGACATCGATTTGCAGGTGCCGGCCGGGGTCAAAATGGCCATTGTCGGACCAAATGGTGCGGGAAAGAGCACCCTGGTCAAGGCGGCCATGGGTCTGATTCCTGCGGTCGCCGGCGAGGTCCGGGTCTTTGGCCGTCCGCGGGAGGAGGCGCGCGGCGAGATCGCCTATGTTCCGCAGCGCGCCACCCTGTCCTGGGACTTCCCGACCGACGTCCTGGATGTGGTGACCATGGGCACCTACGGCCGATTGGGATGGGTGCGGCGCAGCGGCGCCGCTGAACGCCTTCAGGCGACCGCGGCTCTCGACCAGGTCGGGATGACCGCGTTTTCACGGCGCCCTATCGCCGAACTGTCGGGTGGGCAACAGCAGCGGATTCTGCTCGCCAGGGCTCTGGTTCAGGACGCCCCGATCATCATCCTCGACGAACCGTTTCAAGGGGTCGACGCACCCACCGAAAGGGCGATCATCGAGGTGCTCAACGGTCTTGCCGGGGTGGGGAAGACCATCATCGTGGTTCACCACGATCTGCAGACGGTGCCCGAGTACTTCGACTCGGTGTTGCTGCTCAATGTCCGCGCCCTGGCTTCAGGCCCGGTGAGCGAAGTCTTCACCGAGGACAATCTCCGGCTGACCTTTGGTGGACGAGTCGGAGTACTGGCGGCTCGGGCCGCCGGCGGGGCGTGATGGACCTGCTGGGCGACTACACTCTGCGCCTGGTGGCGGTTGGGTCGGCGGTGCTCGGAGCCACCAGCGGCGTGCTCGGGTCATTCGCCTATCTGCGTCGCCAGAGCCTGATCGGGGACGCTGTCAGCCACGCGGCCCTGCCGGGAATCGCGCTCGCCTTTCTTCTCACCGGAAGCAAGGTCCCGCTCCTGATCATGATCGGCGCGGCGTTGGCGGGCTGGTTCGCCACCTTCCTGATGGGGTTTGTGGTGCGCCGTTCGAGGGTCCCTTTCGACAGCGCCCTCGGAATGGGTCTGGCGGTTTTCTTCGGACTCGGTCTGGTGCTTTTGACCTATATCCAGAAACAGCCGAACGCGGCCCAGGCGGGTCTCGAATCGTATCTCTTCGGTCAGGCGGCGTCTCTGCTCAGACGCGATGTCGTGACGATGGGGGTGTTGGCAGCGGTGGCGTTGCTGATTCTCGTGACCTTGTGGAAGGAGTTCAAGCTCCTCACCTTTGATCCCGAGTTTGCGGGCAGCCTCGGGCTGCCGGTGCGCCGGCTCGACGGTCTCCTGACTCTCCTCCTGGTGGTCGCTATCGTCATCGGCTTGCAGACGGTGGGGGTGGTTCTGATGAGCGCGATGATCGTCGCACCGGCGGCTGCGGCGCGGCAATGGAGCCGGCGGCTTGCGCCGATGGTAGTGATAGCTGCTGCAGTCGGAGTGTTTTCGGGGGTTGCGGGTTCGGTGGCCAGTTCGCTGGTACCTCGCCTGCCCACCGGACCGACCATCGTCCTGGTCTTGAGTTGTGTGGTTGCAGTTTCGATGTTGCTGGCGCCGGGCCGCGGTCTGGTGTGGCGTGCCATCCGGCTCGGACGCCTGCGGCGGGCGCCCGATCAGGATCCGGTGCTCATGCACCTTTTCGCTTTGTCGCTGCAGCATGAGGACGACCCCGATCACGGTCACAGTGTGGCGGTGGTGCGCACCATGAGCCAGCCGGATGAGGATGTCGACGGCGCTCTCGACCGGTTGGCCGCGCGGGGTCTCGCACGACGCACGGCTGCGGGTCTGTGGGCGCCAACGGAAATCGGCCGCCGCGAGGCGAGGAAGATCCTCGACCGTGAATCGGAGGACGGACGATGAGCGCCGCAGCAGAAATCGTCCTGATCGGGGTGGTAACCGCGGTGGCGGCGTCGATCCCGGGAACCTACCTCGTGCTGCGCCGAACGGCAATGGTATCGGACGCCATCTCGCATGCCATCCTGCCGGGCATCGTTGTCGCATTTTTTATCACCCACGATCTCAACTCACCTCTGTTGTTGGTGGCGGCGGCGGCGACCGGCGTTCTGACGGTGGTGTTGATCGAGGCCCTGCGAAAGACCCGTCTGGTGCCCGAAGACGCTTCCATCGGGCTGGTGTTTCCGGCGCTGTTTTCGGTCGGGGTGATCCTGATCTCGCGCTATGCCGGCGACGTCCACCTCGACACCGATTCGGTTCTGCTCGGTGAGCTCGCATTCGCGCCGTTCGATCGCATGATCGTCAACGGCCTCGACCTCGGACCGCGTGCGTTGTGGACGATGGGAACCATCCTGGTCCTCAACGTGGCAGCAGTGACCTTGGTGTGGAAAGAACTCAAGCTGGCCACTGTCGATCCGAGCCTGGCCGCGTTGCTGGGATTCTCCCCCGGCGCCATTAATTACTCCCTCATGGCCATGGTCTCGATTACGGCAGTCGGGGCGTTTGACGCAGTGGGCTCGGTTCTGGTGGTGGCGCTGATGATTGCCCCGCCCGCCACCGCCTATATTCTGGTCGATCGTTTTGCCCCCATGTTGTTGATGGCAGCTCTCACGGCAGCCGCCAGTGCCGTGCTCGGTTACGCGGCGGCTCACATCTTTGACGTGTCCATCGCGGGGTCGATGGCGGTGGCTTCGGGTGTGCTGTTTGCGCTCGCCTTTGCATTCGCGCCGCGTCGGGGTTTGGCGGCGCAGGCCCGCCGCCGCAGCTCGCAGCGGCTCGAACTGGCTGTTCGGATGCTGGTGGTCCATTTGCTGCACCACCAGGAAACCGAGGTCGAACGCGAAGAATGTCGGTTGCGGGGTCTCCACCGGCATTTGCGATGGAGCGAAGCGCGGACTCGACAGGTTGTCCGCGAGGCTGAAAACCGGGACCTCGTGGCGCGGTCGGACGAGCTGGTTCTCGCGACCCCCACAGGTCGCCGCCTCGCCGAGGAGGCGATTCTCAAATAGCCTCCTGCTCAAAGGGGATTGAGTTTTGGCGTATTCCACCCGGGCGACTCGTCATGTCGATCCGCTGCGGGTGGCCTCGACGACCGGTCGAAACTTCGTAAATGCGGTACAATTCAGGCTTTGGAGGGACCATGAAGGTCATCGAAGGACACCTTGACGCACAGGGTCTCCGGTTTGCACTGGTCGTGAGCCGTTTCAACGAGGCATTGACCAGCAGACTCGAGGCCGGCGCGATTGACTGTCTTCTCAGACACGGCGCTGGGGAGGAGCAGATCTCGATAGTTCGAGTGCCGGGCGCCTGGGAGATCCCCATGGTGGCTGCAAAGCTGGCTGCAGGCGGCTCGTTTGACGCCGTCATCAGTGTCGGTGCCCTGGTGCGCGGGGGAACGGCCCATTTTGACCTGATCGCCGCTGAGGTTGCCAAGGGCGTGGCCCAGGCCTCGATCAGCACGGGGGTCCCAATCACGTTCGGTGTGATCACCACCGAGACCCTCGAGCAGGCGGTGGAACGAGCCGGCTCCAAGATGGGCAACAAGGGATGGGAAGCCGCCCTGGCAGCTATCGAAATGGCCCGCCTGACTGAAAGGCTCGATCGGAGTCGCTAGTGGTTGTGGTAGTGCAACAGGAATTTCGTGCGGGAGGGGCAGGCTAGTGGGTACGCGCCGGCGCGCCCGTGAGCTCGCCCTTCAGCTGTTGTATCAGAACGAGTTGACGGACACGTCACCCGAGGAAATGCAGCTTGGATTCGACGAGTGGCAAAATGCCGGAGAGGGCGTCCGTGAATTTGCCGACAAGCTCCTGCGGGGAACCCTGGCGAGATTGACCGAAATTGACGCGGAGTTGGTGCGGCAGACCGCCCACTGGCGGCTCGAACGTCTGGCGGCTGTGGACCGCAACATTCTCCGGCTCGCCATGTACGAGCTGATTTACGACATGGGCACGCCCCATGCGGTGGTCATTGACGAAGCAATCGAAATCGCCAAGAAATTCGGCGCCAAAGACTCCGGTAGGTTCGTAAACGGAGTGTTGGACGGTTTTGTCAAACGGCGAGCCGAGGCGGGATGAGAGCGGCCTTTTTCGCGTGCGGGCTCCTGCTGGTGTTCCCCGTCCACGGCGAAGAGGCCCTTTATCTGGTGGCCGGCGCGGCGCCGATTTCAGCTGCGGCCAACGGCTACCACCAGGAGGTCACCCGAAAGGACGACGGTGACTTCGCGGTTCATGTCGTGACCACCCTCGCGCCGATCGAATCCGCGGGATCGTATGGCGGCGTTCTTATGGGAGAAAAGCCCGATGTGCCGGAGGATTTCAAGCTTCCGAGGCGGCTTTCGAGAGAGCTCACTCCCGACCTCGGCGCCTGGGAAGCGGCAACCCTGGTCCTCGCCTGGGTGTCGAAAAGCCTCGCCGTCGACACCGGTGACGAAGGCCCACAGGATGCTGTGTCAGTGCTCGCTCGCGGCCGAGGACGTTGTTCGGGTCTGGCGAACGCGGCTGTTGCAATGTTACGCGCCGCGGGTTTCGAAGCGCGAACGGTGAGCGGGCTGCTCGTGGGCGACACCGAGGCCATTCCCCACCGATGGATCGAGTGCCGGCTGCCGGCGGCAGGCTGGGTCCCCAGCGATCCGACGCTTGGGTTGTGGACCGTCACGCCGCGTCACCTCGTTTTTGCCGATACCGTGACAACAACCCCACATGTGGAGGTCGTGGAGTCGGGTGACGATGGTTTGAAACGGCTGCCTCGGCACGAGGGGCAATTGCTGCGACCCAATCTGGGAGCGGATCTGGTGTGCCGTCTTGACTCGGCGATGACGGCGCCGTTACCTCTTGCCACACTTCACGGCAGCGGCGGCGAAATCAGGCGCGCCCGTCTCGATCCGGAGGCCAGATTTTCGGGTCTCTTGCCGGGTCGCTGGGTCCTCGAGGTCGAAGCCGGCGGGGAGATCATCGAACGCCGCACCTTTTTCCTGCGATCCGGTGGCTACAACAGCTACACCGTGAAAGATATCTTGCACCCTCCGGAAATCAGGCCTGGATCGTGAGTCGGACGCTGTCTGGAAGTCTCGAGCATTTGTCTCCTCCGGCGCTGTTGAGGCTTGTTTCGGCCACGTCGCCGAGCGGAATTCTGGTTCTCGAAACGGCTGAAGGCGAGCTGCGATTTGAGGTGGATCGAGGCCGTGTCCGTGAGCCATCCGAGGATCAGCTCCGGCTGGCACGGAAGGTTCTGAGTTGCCGTGCCGGGTCCTTCACCTTTCGGCCACTGTCGATAGAGCCGATCGAAGGCAGGGTTCTCAGCCTTTCGGCCCTGGCCGAGGCGGCCGAGGCGATCGACACCGATACCAAAATCGAAAGCCTGATGACGGATGAGATCTTCGATTTCCAGACCTCCACAGATGCGGTCAAGATTCACGTCCTGCCGTCTCGACCACCCCGCGACCCCCTCGATGAGATGCTGGTGGATCTCGAGGCCGGAGCGCCGGGTGAGCTTTTGTTTGCCGACATCGGGGTGTTTGTTCAGGACCCGAGATTCTGGCGAGGCTCCATCGAACGGCAGTGGCGTCAACTCGGATGGCGACTGCATTTGGTACCGCTCGCAGCAGAGGTTGACGGCGGAAAATTCGACGTGATGGTGGTCCATCACCAAAATGCGACGGCCCGCGCCGGGCACGAGCGCGATTGGCTCGAGTTGATTCGCGAGGGCTGTGAGGCGGACCCGACTGTGCCTGTGGTATGGGTCGCACCGCTCGGAGACCCTGAATGGGTCCATCGTTTGATCGATGCGGGGGTGTCATTTCTCATGCCGCCCCCTGTGGGCGATTCGGGTGAGGTGGCGAGTCGTTTTGCCGCTGACCTGACCAAAATTGTGGACCGGCAGCTGCGCAGTCGGCACGGGCGGGGTGATTCGGGCCTTTCGGCGTCGGTGTCCGATCTCGTCGGTGCGATTCTGTCCGAGAGTGATCCCGATCGCGGGGTGAGGTCATTGCTGCAGCTCGCTGCCGAGAGTTTCACTCGGGGTGCGGCGTTGACGGTCGATAGCGCCTCGATCCGTTGTCGGGCAGGTTTTGGGTACCCGTTCGACCGGAACGCGACCGCTCTTCCCCGCGGGATCGATCTTCTCGAAGAGGTGGTTCAATCGGGAACCGCAATTATGGAGATAGCGCCGGACTCCACCGATGCTCTCCGGTTGGCAGAGGTCTGTGGACTGGCCGATCTCCCAGCCCGGACCGCTCTGATCCCCCTGGGTCGATTTGGCAGCGTTTCCGGCATGCTGGTTGCGGATCGAGAGGGAGATTCACTCCCTGACCTCGAAGAACTGGTGGTGTTGGCGGGACGGCTTGGCGGGGCAATTGTGATCTGACTCACACGAACCGATGGTTTTTGCCGGGTTGCAATGTGTCTTCTTGATTGACACTCTGAAATCGTCAACGTAAGCTTTCGCTGCACTAAGAGCGCGCCGAAGGAGTCGTTCGGTACCACGATGGCCCGAGTGTGCCGTCGGGTTTCTCGGTCGACCCGGAAACACGGAGGGCGTGTGGCGACGCTGATCATCGATACAGGCAGTGGGTCGGAGCTGACGTTCGAGATTCGCAAGGAATCGATCTCGATCGGTGCATCGACCTCCAATGATGTGGTACTGAGGGTGCCTGGAGTGGCACCGAGCCACCTGGTTGTCCGACGCAGCGGAAATCGCTTCACCTTTCTCGGACAACAGCGCCAGGTCGTATTGGTCAACGGCAAGCGCCGCGCGCGAGGTGTGGTCGAAGAGGGCGACAAGATTCGGATTGGCACGGCGACCCTGTACGTGCGGGACGTTGAGCTGGAAGCGGCGGCGTCGGACACAGAGGCTCAGCTCCCCGAGACCGAGACCCCGGCGCTCGCGCCGTCCGAAACGGAAGCGGAGGAAGTACCGCGCCAACGCGCTGAGGTCGTCCTTTTCAACGAGCCGACCCGTCTTGCCACGGGACGCCGACAGCTGTTGGAAACCTTCCGGGATGGGGCCCAGGCAGATATGGCCATGACCCTGGAAGGGTTTTTCGAGTCGTCCTACCCGGATCGCCGAACGATGATTGCGTGGCTCGATCAGCAGGGACTGTTGCAACCTATCGTGGCACGGTGGTCCGGGGCCGTACCCCAGCTCCCCTCGCGGACTTTCTCTGAGCTTGACCGGGGTGATCGAGTGGCCGTCCTGCGAAGTTCCGGGCCCGACCTCCTGATCTACCCGGTGCCGGCCGGCACGGCGGACAGCAGGGTCTACCTGTTGGCGGAGACCGATGAGGATGAAATCGAGGACGATCGCATCCTCCTCGCCGAATTGGCGTCGATGCTGGCCTCGCACTGGACGGCTTTTGCAGGCTCCAGCGTTCTGCTTGGCAGGTGGGAGACTGAAGCAAAGACGAAGGTCGAGAAACGGATGCCCGGAACATCCCTGGTGATTCGGACACTGCGTGATGAGGTTGTCGCGGCCGCGCGGTCGGCGGACCCGGTTCTACTCTACGGCAAGGAGGGTTCGGGCCGGGCGTTTCTTGGTTCGCTGATCGCATCACTCCGTCCAACCGGCCGACCGTGGATCCGCGTGGTCCAGGTGCGCGGAGACGACGATTTGGCGGTGGCTTCCGAACTCTTTGGATCGGCCACAGCCCTTGGTGCCCGTGGGCTTGCCGCCCACGCGGGTGGTGGAGTGGTCGTCGTGCGGGGTGTTCACAGGATGTCCACGGAACTCCAGCGAGAGACCGCCGCAGCCATCGGACACGATCTCGGTTCGGGGTATGGCTCCAGTGTCCGGTGGATTCTCACCGCGGACGAGGACTGTCTCGCCGGGACCTCGGAATCCGCTCTTGACGAGACCCTGCTCGGGCACGTACGGAGTCACCTGATCCGCGTACCTCTTCTCGAGGAGCGCCGTGAGGACCTGCCGTTGCTCATCGTTCGCATGCTCGAAGCGGTTGGTGCCGAACAGGGCAAGGAGATTCGGGGCATCGAGCTGGATACTCTCGACTCACTGTTGACGCACAGATTCAGCGGTGAGGTGGCGGAGCTGCTTGGGGAGCTTCGGCGACTGGTGTCAGCGACGTCCGACGGCGAGTTGGTCAGCGGCAGGATTCGGGGCCTGAATGTGGTAACGGCGCCTGGATCGGAGGCAGCTGCGGACACAGCTCTTGGCGACGAGACGACTGCAGTGCTCAATGAAGACGATCTGAAGGTCGTGATTCCGGCCGTCGAGCGGCTCCTTATCGAGCGCGTTCTGCGACGCTCAAAGGGCAACCAGAGCCGGGCGGCGCGCGAACTCAATCTGTCTCGGGGCGCACTGATCGCAAAGATCAAGGACTACGATATCCCAGACTACAGATCGCTTCGCCGAAACAAAACGTAGCCAATAGGCCACTCGTTTCGAGGGAGAGACAGGGCATTCAGGAAGCTCTCCGTGCGGCATATATACCGCCCCTACCTCGTTTTTGGCCTCGACTGCTTTTTTGGCGGGTCCTGATCAGCCACCTGGGTACCGAGCAACCTCATGACGACATCCCAGTTGAAACCGAGCCAGATCAAGAAGGGAAAGGAGAAACGCCCGGGAAGATCGGTGAAGTAACGCAAAAACCCGAAAACGTTGCGCGCCAGATCCGAGTAATTCTGTTGACTCCACTCGCCGAGACCTAGCGTGTACAGGGTTTTGACGTGGAACACCAGGTTGAGCGCCTGGGTCAGGTAAAGAACACAGCCTCCCATGAAGAGGCGCTCGAGTTGGCGGCGCGACAGCGACCGGGGAAGGGCCAGATACAAGGCCAACAATACGATCGTATTGAAGGTGATATCCGTAAGGGGCACCGTGGGAATCTGTGAATCGGTCCTGAAATCCGACCGTCGGACCTGCGCCCGGTGGTCATCGACAACGAGACGGGTCACCCGCGGGTATTCGAATGCTCGGATCAGCGTCTGGGCAAGGCCGGTAACGGCCAGGTCGATGGCCGGCCGGAGGGCGAACCACATGACCATGCCGATCAGCAGCGCCGGCGGCAGACGCAGGAGAAAGCGAGCGTAGGGCGCCTGCCAGGCGGCCTTCACGACGGGCGCTGCTCGGGCCTGGCGAGAAAATGCGCCCACGCGATCCAAAGTCCGACCCCGGCGAGAATCACCACTGATTGCCAGATGGATGTGTGGGCGTCGTTGAAAAGCGTGGGGAAAAAGATGCCGATAAAGAAGAGTGAAACGATGCGCACCAGGTTGATCAGTTGAATCGCCAGAAGGCCACCGACAACACCGATTACCTTGGCCGGCCAACGGGCCGGAAAGGCGAGCACGCCCGAAACGAAGATCAGACTGGTGATCAGCCCGTTGCAACCGTTGAAGATGGTCACGGCAAAGCGCGGCGAGCTCACGACGCACCCGGAAACCGTCGCCTGTTCGCCGAAGAGCCGCAGAGTCGTCCCCGAGACCCGGGCGATGAACGCGGTGTATGGGACGACCACGGCATCATTGACCGGGCGCAGGGCGATGACGGTAAAGCTGACCCCGAGAATCGTCAGAAAGAAAATCAAAAACCGTGTATCGGGACGACGCCACATTTCGCCGATCTTCATCGGTCTCCTCGGGGCCGGTTGTAGCCACGGATCAACGGTAGTCCCTTCAAGTGACCAGGGCTCCCAGAGCCTCGGACAGCTGCCGAGCATCCCGGAAACGCTGCAAGGGATCTTTCTCCATACACGTCAGAATGATGTGGCTGAGGTCCGGGTCGAGATCGGGCGCCAGATCGAGCGGGCTTGGTGGGGACGTGTTGAGGTGGGCATCGATGATATCGCCCTTGTGAAACGGGGGACGGCCGGTTGCCAGGTGGAAGGCCGTGGCGCCGAATGCGTAGACGTCGGTGGCCGGCGTGGGCGCTTCGCCGCGGATCTGCTCGGGCGCCATGTAAAACGGTGTTCCACAGACCGTGGCAAGATTGCCGTCTTCACTTTCGAGGCGCGCCGCGATTCCGAAGTCGAGTATCTTCACGTCGTCATTTGGCGTAAGGAGGATGTTACCGGGCTTGAGATCTCGGTGGATGACATGATGGTCGTGGGCATACGCGACGGCGTCTGCCATCTGCTGCAGGATCGGCACGAGGAGGTTGTAGATCCTCACCGGGTTGCTCTTGATGGTTTTGTCGAGCGGCTCCCCTGGCACATACTCCATGGCGATGAAGTGGCCGTCGAACCCGGCTTCGAAGTCGTGAATCGTGACGATTCCGGGGTGATTGAGGGTTGCCGCAGCCCTCGCCTCCTGGCCGAGTCGAGCGGCCAACTCGTCGGAGGTCGTTCGCAGAACCTTGATGGCGACGTCGCGCTCGAGTCGCGTGTCACGAGCCCTGTAGACGACGCCCATCCCTCCGCGGCCGAGTTCGTTCAGGATCTCGAAACGGTGTTGGGCGACCCGTGCCGATCCGCCGACGCCACCGTCCACTGACGCGTCGTCTTGGGCTGTGTGGTCGCCCTGGTCGGCGACGATTCGCGTGCGCAAACGACGCGCCGCTTCACACGAGAAATCAAATGCGAGAATCCTCTCTACCTGGGCAAGGGCGGAGGCATGCTCGTCTGCGGCATACATTTCCTCAGCGAGTGCGATCGCAGGACCCAGGCGCTGTGGTTGGAGTGCGACTCCGACGACCGCTCTTTGCAAACAGGCGATGGCGGCCTCGTGAGAGCGGTGCTCGTGGGCCCACTCGGCGAGGTCCAGGATGACCTGCGGGATATCGGGCACCGGTCCGGGGTGGTTTTTCAGGACCTCCAGCGCGTCCGGGTAGAGGTTCGCTTGATGGAGCTCTTTCAGCGCGTCCTGGAGATAGCCGAGACGCGCCATACAGTGCGCCGTGCGGTCGATGGCACCGAGGCTGCGGTACAGCTGAAGGGCGCGCTCATCCTCCCCGGCGCGCTCGGCACATCGAGCGGCCCCGTCCACATCTCCAGCCAGTTCATACATGTCGCTGGCTTCGCCCCAACGATTGAGTCGCTCGAGAATCGGAGCGGCCGCGTGCCACAGGCGGGCGTTGACAGCGAGTTCCGCCGCCTCCGTCTCTTCGTTTCGCGCGACAAGCTTTTTGACGGCCTCCTCGGCCTGACCCGAGGAACCGATGACCTTGACCATTTCCTGCCGCATTCCGAGTTCAGCCAATTGCGGGATCAGTACCTCCTCTTCGCGCTCGATCTTCTTTTCCAGGCGTTCGACCTCCTCTGCAGGGGCGTTGCGGTTGTGTTCCAGCGCCAGCTGTTCCCGGAGCTTTTCGAGCTGTCGAATCCGCAACCGGGCAGCTTCCTGGTGGTGGCCCGCGTCGGACTCCGCGATCACGGCATCGTGCATCATTCCGGCTTTTCGGAAGATCTCGGCGGCCCGTGCGTGCTCGCCGGCCGCTCGCCACGCGTGCGCCGCCGCATGCCAATTGCCCTCCACTTCGTGCAGACGAGCCAACGCCTGGTGATTGCCCTGTTGTTCGACAGCGCGCCGTGCGGCCGGCAACGACGGGTGCGAAGAGCTCAACCGGCCCTCGTCGAGAGCGATCACCGCCGCGCCGGCCGCTCTTCGCGGTTCCCCGGCCCGCATCCAGACCTCGACTGCCTCCTCGTACCGCCCGCGGCTGGTGAGCCATTCTGCAAAATCGCGGTCACAACGCTGGGCAGATGCGATATTGCCGCAGCGCCGAAACAGGCGCGATGCTTCGCCGAGATGATGGCCGCCCGCGCGGCGCATGAGATCTGCAGCTTCCTCGTCACGACCGAGCTGCAGCGCAACCTTTGCGGCGTCGTTCCACGCACGCACTTTTTTAAAGAGAGCGTAGGCGCTCGTGAGGTCTCCCTCTTTGAGTCGTATCTCGGCGGCCCCGCGAAGGTCTCCGCGAGCGATGAGCGTCCTGGCGAGTCGCTGCTGGGGTGTAGCGGTCAGGAAGAGCTGCACCAGACCGAGGACGATCAATGCCCCGGCCACCGCGTTGGCCACCACCAAAACGGTCGAGTTTGAAACCAGCTGCAGCAGTGAAGTCTGTGCCAGAACATCGAAGTGCAATCGGTCAGCGACCCATGAGAAGTTGAAGACTGCTGCGATCACCAGACCCGCCGCGAACAGACCCAGCGACCGTGCGGTTCGGGTCGGCACGGCCACCAGGAGAAGACAAAGGCAGATCAGCGAGTCCATACCGACCATTTTAGCCCGCCTCTCGCACACGGTGTCATCGACATTCGAGATTTTATGAGATGTGAGGAGAAGCCCGGATGCTGAGCGGAGAATTGACGAATAGCGGGGCCCTGGTTTTCGCGGCCAGAAGAGGCCGGCCCGGTCGTCGTTGTTCCCGTCATCGAGGTTTCTGTGGTTGATATTTTATGAGAACTCGCTCATATTTTGGGAACGTTGGGCGGCCGCAGCTGGCGGCAACGGCATTGGAGGCGACGTGGCGGTCGATTATTACAGTGTCCTCGGAATTGGTCGGTCGGCGGATGCTGCCGAGATCAAAAAGGCGTATCGCAAGCTGGCGCGCAAGTTTCACCCCGATGTGAATCCTGACAACCCGGATGCGGAAAAGAAATTCAAAGAGATTCAAGAGGCGTATTCAGTGCTGTCCGACGCCGACAAGCGGAAGCAGTATGACACCTATGGCCGGGTGGAAGGCGGTGCCAACCCGGGTGGTGATCCGTTCCGTCGCGCGGGCTCGTCGTGGCGGGATGCCGGAGGTTTTCGGGTCGATTTCGGAGATGGCGGGTCAGGGGCCGGCGGGTTCCAGGATCTCGGGGATCTGTTTGGCGACCTTTTTGGCGGTCGCCGGTCAGGAACGACCCGGAGGCGGCCTCAGAAGGGTGGCAACCAGGAGCTCGAAGTCGACATCGATTTTGCCGATGCGGTTCAGGGAACAAGCGTGACCATTCCCGTGCAACGCCAGATCCGTTGCACCGAGTGTGGTGGCAACGGAAACACCGGGGGACAGATGTGCCCGAAGTGCCACGGGTCGGGGGTCCTGGTGTCCACCGAGCGGCTACGGGTCAAAATTCCGGAAGGGGTGGCGGATGGCCAGCGCGTCCGGGTGCCGGGCAAAGGCGCAGAGGGGCTCAATGGCGGCAAACCGGGTGATCTCTTCGTTCGTGCGAGGGTTCGCCAAGACCGATTCTTCAAAAGGGAAGGCGATGACATTCACACGACTGTGCCCGTGACCTTTTCCGAGGCCTACCGGGGGAGCGAGATCGAGATCGGGACCATCCACGGACCGGTCCGGGCGAAGGTTCCGCCGGGGACCAATTCCGGTCAGACCTTTCGCCTCCGCGGCAAAGGGGCCAAAAACACCAAGACGCGGGCATTTGGCGACCACCTTTATACCGTCCAGATCGTGGTGCCCAAAGTGATGTCACCGGCCGGCGAGAAGACCGCCCAAGCGGTGGCCGATTTGTATCAAGACAACCCGCGCGAGAGCCTGCCGACCGAACTCTAGAATGAGGAATCAGGAATCAGGAATTAGGAATTAGGAATGGCACACGCCGTTCCGTGGTCTCATTCCTACGGGGGAGGGTGGTCCGAAACTCCTCATTCCTCATTCCTAATTCAGCAATCTACGCGGTGGCTTGCCAGATGCCGAGCTTTCGCATTTTCTCGACCCGACGCATGAAGAGTTTCTTCTTCATGCCTCGAAGGTGGTTCGTGAGCAGAACCCCGTCGAGATGGTCGACCTCGTGACACACCGCCTGCGCCAACAGGCCGTCGGCTTCGATTTCCCGCCACGTGCCGTTCTCGTCCTGGGCACGGACGGTGAGCGCCGTTGGCCTCTGGATGGTTGTAAAAAGGCCCGGAAAGGAAAGACATCCCTCTTCCAGGCTGGTGCGGCCCTGTCGGTGAGTGATTTCTGGATTGGCGAGCACGATCTTGGACCCCGGGTCTCGCCCCACCGACAAATCGATGGTTGCAAGCCGGACATTGGCGCCGATCTGCGGGGCCGCCACCCCGAGACCCGGCGCCTTCCAGCCGGTCTCGAAGAGGTCCAGAATCAGCGTCTGCAAACCACTTCCGAAATCTTCCACCGGGAGGTTCGTGAACTCCAAGCGGGGATCTCCAAACACCAGAATCGGCCGAACGCTCATTCTGGTTGCGGCGCTTCCCTGCCCGAGGAGTTACGACCCCGTAGACCCTGAATCACCGCTTCCACGGTCTTTTCAGCCCGGAGATTGTAGAAATTTTCGAGGGTTGTTCTCGCCTCGGGGTGGTTTTCAACGATGGCTTCGAAGTTCGTGCGGTCCAGTTCGATAGCCGTGACGTCGGTGTGGGCGGTGATCGTCGCGGTTCGCGGTTTGCCCGTCAACAACGAGACTTCGCCAAAGAAATCACCGAGACCGAGTTCGGCCAATTGGAGATTTACCCCGTCCTCTGTTTTGGTGAAGACTTTGACCACGCCGCTGACGATCAAAAAGAGGCTCGACCCCGACTCGCCCTCGGTCACGATGATGTCGCCGGTGTCGTAGGACCGTAACTCGGTCGAGGCGAGAACCTCGACCAGAGCTTCGCGTTTGAACGACGCAAACAACGAGGAGGCCGCCAGCTCCTTGAGCTCCTGGGTGTTTTCGGACGCCCGTTCGCCGAGGGCGGCCTCGGTCTTTCGCCGTCGGTGATCCGCGGTCTTCGATGCGCGGTCGTCCTCAATCAACTGGGCCAGCTGGGAGTGCACGTCCTGTTCGGGATCGAGACGGAGGATTTTTTTGTAGATCGCGATGGCACGGGCATAAAAGCCGTCCCTGGCCTGGGTCTCGGCGACGTTGTGGAGGATGAAGATCGCACGTTTGCGATCGCCGCTGAGATCGAGAATCTCGGCCTGCCGCAATCGCAGGTTGAGCTGATCCGGGTTTTTTGCAAGTTCGCTTTCGATGGCCCTGAGGGCTTTGCCATAGTCTTTGGCGGCCAGATGTTCATACAGATAGTCGATGGCGGCTCGTGTTGGACCGATCTTCATGACGTTGACTCCATTCGATGCCGCGTTGAATCCCAGGCTTCGGCAACTCGTAGTCTGATGGCCTCGGGGTCGCCCGTGACCAGCCGGCCGTTGATGACCACGGGTCGCCCGGCAACCACCACGTGGCGGACCATCTGTGCGCTGGCCCCAAAAACAATCTGTGATGCCGGGTCGCCGCCGGGCAACATCGACCAGTCCTCCGTCTCGAGCACCACGATATCCGCGCTCTTTCCCGCTTCGAGAGTGCCGATCTCGCTCTCCAGGTGCAGGGCGGCGGCGCCCTCCCGGGTGGCCATCGCGAGCACGGCCCAGGCTCCCAACGCCGCGGGGCCCTGGCGCAGACCGGGGAGAGTCCCGGCGAGGCTCATTTCATGGAAGACCGACAAGCGGTTGTTGCACGGCGGACCATCAGCGCCGAGAGCGACCCGGACGCCGGCTTCAAGAAGTCCCGGCACATCGGCGACGCCCGAACCGAGCTTGAGATTGGCCCCGGGACAGTGGCAGATGGTGGTTCGGGTGTCGGCCAGACGCTCAATCTCGTGAGGCAGGAGATGAACGCCGTGGGCGAGAACAACATCCGGCCCGACCAGCCCCCGGTCTGCTAGGTAGTCGATGGTATCGAGCCCGGTGATGCGGCGGACCTCCTCGACCTCCATGCGATTCTCACAGGCGTGGGTCTGCAGCAACCAGCCGTTTTCCCGGGCGAGGTCTGAACATCCCTTGAGCAGCTCAGGGGAACACGACAGCGCAAAGCGCGGCGCGACCGCGTACCGCAATCGTCCCTCGGCCGCGCCGTTCCATTTTGCCCCCAGCTCTGCAGCTTCGACGAGCGAGCGCTCCGGGTCCTCCAACAGCGCCGCCGGTACATCTTCGCCCATGTCCATGTGGGTCTTCCCGGACACCAGCCGGATGCCGAGGCGTTGGGCGGCTTCGAACACGCGTCCGTGGTCGTGGGTGGTTCCGAAGTCGAGAGCGGTCGTGGTCCCGCCGCACAGGAGTTCGGCGATGCCAAGCTCGGCCGCTGTCTCGACCCCGTCCCCATCGAGGGCCGCCTCGTAGGGCCAGGTTCGGCGACGCAACCAATCGAGAAGTTCAAGGCCATCGGCCTGGTGTCGTAGCAAAGACTGCACGACGTGGACGTGCGCTTGGACGAATCCCGGGAGGATCGCTGCACCGCGGGCATCGAGAGTGAGGGAGTCGTCGTTCGGGGTGTGAGACTCTCCAACGGAGGTGATCCGCCCACCGCTGACGGTGACGTCGCCCTCAAGCCACTCGTGATCCCGGACCATGGGAATCACCAAGCCGTTCGTGATGACGATCTCAGGGCTGTTCGTGCTGCTCATCATGATTTGTTGGAGATTGTACCGTTGCCCGCTGGATCGGCTCATTTCGGTCGAACACAGCTTTGGTCTCTTCGATCAGCCTCACTGTTTCGTCGACCGTGCCCACCAGGATCGGCAGGTCGGCATCCGCCCGGCTGATATAGCCCCGGCGGAGCGACTCATTCTCGATCCAGCTCAGAAGACCACGCCAATGATCGCCAAAGAGAAGAAACGGAATCGGTGGGAGGTGTTTCACCTGAAGAAGCTGCCATACCATCATGGCTTCGAGCGTCGATCCGATGCCCCCCGGAAGGACAATGAAGGCCGACGACAGCCTGACAAAGTGGTGAAGGCGCGAAAAAAAAGTGCGGTGTCTATAGACCCGCTCGACAAAGGGCGAATCGTCACTGTCCGTCACCAGTCGTACGGGAAGATCGCCTTCGGCGGGGTCGGAAAGTTTGCCGCGAGAGGCGCCCCGGTCGACCGCGTGCATGAGTCCGCCACCACCACCCGTGACGATGTCGCACCCGGTCTCGGCGAGGCGGAGGCCGAGGTCCTCAGCCTCGGTAAAGAGGGGGTCTGATTCGGCGATTCGGCCCGATCCGAATATCGAGACCCTGAATCGCTCGAGGTTTCGCGGTTGCAGTCGTTCCAGACTCTCGATGGTTTCCCATAACTGGGCCACCGATCCGTCGATGATCTCGACCAGGTCGACCGCCGTTTCATCGACCCAGCCGTGGGCGGTATCGTCGCGGGGACTCATGGCCCTTCTTCCTCGGAGAACAACGGTAGGGTTGGTTCGAGCCTCGGCAGCAGGTGTTCGATGATCGCCTCGCACCACCCCCCTCGCGAAGCAGCGGAGAGCCGGAACGGCTTGAGACCGCGCGCGGCCACCATGCCCTCGAGGAGAGTATCGATGGTTTCCTGAAAGCCCGGGTCGACCGCACGAACACCGTCGTACGACGGGCGCTCGGAGATCGGTACGTGGACCAGGACGTCGTACGTCGGCATCCAGTGATCGAAGTACTGCTCCCACGAGCGAATCGCCCCCGCCGCGTGGACGAGATAGCAGTAGTTATCGAGCACCGATCGATCACAGAGCACGGTGTCGCGGCTCGAACTGGCCTCGATTTCCCAGGCAACCTGGGTGTGGAGGATCCACTCTTGGGCCGCCACGGTCGTCTCCTGGTTGATCGGGAGAGGACACCGCCGGGCAACCTCGCGGACCATCTCGAGGTCGATATTGCGGCGTTTGAGCGCCGCCGCCAGTTCGAAGCAGAGGGTCGTCTTGCCGACGCCGTGGCTCCCGATCAGTGCAATTTTCATAGGCGGACCATTGTAGACGGAGTCGAGTCAATTTTGAATTTTGAATTCTCAATTGTGAATTCCCCGCCGCCCTCCCCAGGATCAGGTTGGGTGGGCGGAAATTCAAAATTCAAAATTAAGAACTAAAAATGGTCCGTCAGCGGCCCGCGGGTGCTCCTGTGGGCCTCAAAGCACCAGGGAGCTCCGCGGCGGCCGCGAGCATGGCGGTGTGAATTTCCTGCGCCGAATCAGCATCAGTCAGCCGCGCCAGCCGACTCGGGCTGCGGACGATCCACGCCAGGCGCGAGAGCCAGCGCAGATGGAGTGCGTCATTTCGCAGGGCGAGCAGAAAGAAAATGTTCGTTTTGCCCATATCGGGAGAGCCGAACACGACGCCTTTCGGCGAGCGTCCCATCGCGATGAACTGTTGCGGGAATTTATCGGCCGCGCGACGGCGGGCGTGGAGGAAGGCGACCCCTTCTGGAACCGCAGTCGGGACCAGGCGTTCACGAGCGGCCAGCGCCGCCTCCAGCCAACCCTGATCCTCCACCAAACCGAGACCGGTCACGTGCTCTGCCATCGCGTGAATGACCTCGGGCCGATTCCCGGCTTCGAGCGTCGGGATGATCTGATCCATGGTGAAGATCTCTGCCATGGGTGCGTCGATCACCTGATTGGGCACAGTTCCGGAGGTTGCTACCGACTCGGAGGCCAGCGTGTCCAGGTACTCGTCGAGAAGGGCGCGACGGAAGCGCCACTGCCCACCGATCTTGACGCCAGGGATTTTCCCCTCGTGAGCGAGACGAACCAACGTGCGCTCGGCCAGTTTGAGGTACTCCGCGGCTTCCTTGGCAGTGAGATACGATTCCATCGGGCTCTCCTTCCGACGACCGAATGCGGTCGTATCTGGCTGAATACTCCTTTTTGCGATTGATGTCAAGGAATACTCTGGCTCTTGCGTGGTTTTCGACTGTGTGCTATCACGTACAGCGTCCAAGCTTGCGGTTGGAGCCGCGTCACGAGCTTGGGTGAAAGTTGATGGGCGCTCGGTTCAGCGCGCACGGTCTTCTGGATCCGGAAAAGCCGGAAAACGCATCGCGCGTTGGGCAATCACCATTTCATACGACGGCGGCTCGATACTGCCAAGAAAACAACTGAGGAGGGGCGGAGCATGGATGTTGAAGTCAAAGTGAAAGAGATTATCGTTCAGCAGCTCGGCGTGGACGCCGAAAAGGTGACCGCGGAAGCGTCATTCGTGGACGATCTCGGGGCGGACTCGCTCGATGTAGTCGAGCTCGTCATGGCCTTTGAAGAAGAATTTGGGGTCGAGATCCCTGACGAGGCGGCCGAGAAAATCGGTACCGTCAAGAACGCGGTCGAGTTCCTGAAGCAGAACCTGGACAGCTGATGTCCCGCCGGGTGGTGGTCACAGGGATTGGCCTGGTCTCTCCCCTGGGGATCGGGACCGAGCCGACCTGGGATGCGCTCGTCGCAGGCAGGAGCGGCGTGTCCACCATTACTCGATTCGACACCTCGAACTTCCCGGTGCACATTGCAGCGGAGGTCAAGGGTTTCAACCCTGAAGATTGGATCGAACCGAAAGAGGTCAAGAAATTCGACCTCTTTGTGCACTATGCACTTGCGGCGTCCCAAATGGCCCTCGACAATTCGGGCCTCGAGATCACCGACGCCAACGCCACCCGTGTCGGGGTTGTGATCGGTTCCGGGATCGGTGGCTTTCCGCTGATCGAACGGCAGCGGGATGCTGTCCGCGATCGTGGGCCGAGACGCGTGTCGCCGTTCTTCATTCCCGGCGCGATCATAAATATGTGTTCGGGTCTGGTCAGTATCCGGACCGGTGCCAAGGGCCCGAACATGGCAACCTGTACGGCCTGCTCGACGTCGGCGCACGCGATCGGTGACGCGTTGCTCTACATTCGCCACGGCTACGCCGACGCGATCATCGCCGGTGGTTCCGAGGCGGTGATTTCCCCCTTGCCGGTCGCCGGTTTCGCTTCGATGCGGGCCCTGTCGACCCGTAACGACGAACCGGAACGGGCGTCGCGGCCCTGGGACAAGGATCGCGATGGCTTCGTGATCGGTGAAGGGGCGGGGATCGTGATGCTCGAGGAGTACGAGCACGCCAAACGCCGCGGGGCGCCGATCCTCGCCGAGGTTCTTGGTTTTGGCATGACCTCGGACGCCTGCCATATTTCGGCGCCATCCGAGGACGGCGACGGGGCCAAACGGGTGATTCGCTGCGCGCTTGACGACGCCGGTCTGAATCCGGAAGACGTCGACTACATCAACGCCCACGGCACGTCGACGCCCGCAGGCGACGTCGTGGAAACTCGCGCGATCAAGGGCGTTTTCGGCGATGGCGCCTACGACGTCATGGTGTCTTCAACCAAGTCCATGACCGGCCACCTTCTCGGCGCGTCCGGGGGTCTGGAGTTCGGGGTCATTGTGTTGTCGTTGGTGAACGGCATCGTACCTCCCACAATCAACCTGGACCAACCGGACCCAGAGGACGACCTCGACTACGTTCCCCACACCGCGCGCGAGGCCAAGATCAACGTCGCGCTGACCAATTCGTTCGGTTTCGGCGGCACCAACGCCTGCCTGGCAATCGGCCGGGTGGACTGACGGCGGGTGACGCGGTGATTCGTTCTCGCATGACGTCCTGAGCTCGCGGTCGGGAGCCCCCATGTCCACTGGAGTCCAGTCGTGGCTCGCACGAGCCGCCCGCTTTGCGAGCCGGGTCGATCTCTTCAATTTCGGGCGCTGGATGGTACTCGCATCGCTGGTGGGTGTGGTCGCCGGTCTCGGCGGAGCGCTCCTGACCTGGGGCGTCGACGGGATCAACTCGGTTCTTCTCGGCGAGGTCGTCAACTTCAACGCCCCCGGTCACGGCGAGGCCGCCGCCCGCGAATGGAGCATGCCGTCGCGGCCCTGGATGCTTTTGATCGTGCTGCCGCTCGCGGGTCTGTTGGTGGGGTGGATCGTCAATACCTTCGCCCCCGAGGCCGAGGGGCACGGCACCGATGCGGTGATCAGCGCCTACCACCGCGGTCGCGCCGTGATTCGCCGACGGGTGGTGCCGGTCAAGCTCATCACCTCGATGTTGACGATCGGTTCAGGGGGCTCTGCGGGGCGTGAGGGCCCCGTTGCTCAGGTGGGTGCCGGTTTTGGCTCCTATCTGGCGGACCTCCTCCACCTCGGCTATCACGACCGCCGGGTGCTGGTGGTCTCGGGTGTGGCCGCCGGTATCGGCGGTATGTTCAGAGCGCCGCTCGGCGCCGCGCTGTTCGCGGTCGAGGTGCTGTACTCCGATCCCGATTTTGAATCGGAAGCTCTGATCCCGGCCATCATCTCGTCCATCGTTTCGTATGTTGTCGTGGCTTCCCTGACCGGATGGGATTCGATCTTCGAGACCGACGTCATCCAGTTTGCGAGGCCCCACGAACTGCTGGCCTATCTGGTGCTGGGGATGATTGTCGCGGTTGTCGGCGTCATCTACGTCAAGGTCTTCTACGGCATGCGGGACGGCGTATTTGCCAGGATGCCGATTCCGAATTGGACCAAACCGGCGGTCGGTGGTCTCCTCCTGGCCCTGCTCGCGATGGCAGTGCCACAGGTGCTCGGCGGCGGCTCTGGTTGGCTGCAGCTGACAATCGACGAGGAGCTGCCGCTGAAGGTGCTGCTACTGCTGGTGCCGGCGAAGATCCTGGCCACCTCCTTTACGATCTCTTCGGGCGGTTCGGGCGGCGTCTTCGCTCCGTCGTTGGTGATTGGCGGCGTTACCGGGGCGGTTTTTGCCGATCTCGCCCAGCGAGTTGCGCCGCAGTTCGCACCACCGACCGCGGCCTGTGTCCTGGTCGGGATGGGTGGTTTCTTTGCCGGGGTTGCCAAGGTGCCCATCGCCTCCCTCATCATGGTGGCCGAAATGAGCGGCTCCTACGGGCTGTTGGTGCCGATGATGTTGGTTTCCTCCGTCGCCTATCTCCTGATGCGCGGCGTCAGTATCTACGAGGCGCAGGTCCCCGGCCGGGTCGACTCGCCTGCCCATATCGGCGAGTTCCAGATCGACATCCTCGAGCGCCTGACCGTTTCCGATGTCATGGACCCCGACCAGCAGATCATCACGGTGCCGCCGGGCGCTTCCTTCGATGCCGTCCTCGATCTCGTGGCCGACACCGATCAGTACGCCTTCCCGGTTGTGGATGCGACGGGAGAGGTCGAGGGGATGTTCAGCATCAACGACGTCCGCCGCGTGATGGCGACACCGGAGGTGTGGCCCTTGCTCGTGGCTTCCGATCTCGGCGTCACCGCGCGCGGCATCGCCTATCTCGAACCGGACGATGATCTCCATACCGCGGTGCAGCGTTTTACCGCCTTCCGGCGGGAGATCCTGCCGGTCCTGGAGGGGCTGCCGCCGGCGCCTGTCATCGGTCTTCTGCGCCACCACCAGGTGATGGAGGCCTATGACCGCGAGATCCACCGCCTCCGCGAAGAACAGGCGGATTGAGTCCCCTGAAAAAACCGCCTTTCAGGTTTTCCTCCCCCAACGTTGTCATTTCGACCGAGCGATTTGTCCCGGCGTAGCCCGAATGGCGGAGCCGGAAGCGAGTGGAGAAATCTCTTGTAGGGGGATGCTCTCATATACGTGAACAGCATCGCGCCGATACCTGCCTCTGCCTGGATGTTGCACTCCGACGACTTCCATCCAGGGTGAACATCCCGATGCTCTCGGCTGCATTGCCCGTGAGTGCCCCCTTCGAGGTTTTGCGACCCAAAGACTCGCTCGTGTCGAGGCGGGGAGATCGCAAAACCATCGAAGACGGCACGTCCGGTGGGCACGGGCGGTGAGGCGTTTTCGAGCGTTCGAGCGATCCCGCCTTTCAGCGCTTCTTCCCCGGGAGGAGCCACCGGCCTGTCCCGGCGTAGCCAGAGGCGAAGCCGGACACCTCCGCCGCGCACGGACGGTGCGCCGGGAATGCCGTCGAGCCTCAAGCCCCAGGCCTCAAGCCTTCCCGCCCAGCCGCATGGCGGC
>JASJGQ010000145.1:0-21831 GCA_033791425.1 Acidobacteriota bacterium | reverse complement strand
TCGTCTGAAGCCAGGGTCGATGCGAAACGAATTGCCGGCGGCTACCTCTCCAAGTCCGACTGGCCAAAGCTCCAGCTCGCCAGCGAGGCTCTGCAAGACACCAGAATATGGATTGACGACACCCCCGGAATCACCGCCCTCGAGCTGTCCGCCAAAGCGCGCCGCCTCAAACAGGAAAACGGGCTCGATCTCGTGATGGTGGACTACATGCAGCTGATGTCGGGCGGCGGGCGCTTCTCCAGCCGCAACGAGGAGGTGTCGGCCATTTCCCGAAGTCTCAAGGGGGTGGCCAAGGAGCTCGACGTACCGGTCCTCGTCCTGTCACAGCTCTCGCGTCAGCCCGAACGGCGCGGCGGCGACCATCGGCCCCAGCTTTCCGATCTGCGTGAATCGGGGTCGATCGAACAGGACGCCGATGTGGTGATGTTCATCATCAGGCCCTCGGTCTACGACCGCGATGCCGAAGATCCGCGTCATGCCGAACTCATCATCTCCAAACAGCGCAACGGCCCGATCGGCGACATCGATCTGGTCTTCCAGCACGAATACACCCGATTCGAAAACGCCGATTTCAGACATAACGAGCCCGACGGGCCGTGGTAAAGGCGACGGCTAGCCCGGGCGGCCCGCTGGCGTGGCTCGACAGTCTCGGGCAGTTCATCATCGGGGCGCTCGATGACCTTGGCCGTTTCTTCTACATCATGGCGTCATCGGTGCAGTGGACCTTCCGCCGCCCGTTCGACGGCGGCGAGCTGTTGCGGCAGATGGTGCGGGTGGGGTGGGACTCGATCCCGGTCGTCTTTCTCACCTGTCTCTTCACCGGGATGGTGCTCGCCCTGCAGACCTTCCGCGGATTCGAGCGCTTTCACGCCGAGGGTTTTGTGGGCTCGGTGGTGGCGCTGTCTCTGACCCGAGAGCTCGCACCGGTGCTCACCGGTTTGATGGTCGCGGGCCGCGTCGGGTCGGCGATGGCGGCCGAGATCGGGACCATGCGGGTCACCGAACAGGTCGACGCCCTGTACGCCATGGCGACCGAACCAATTCAGTACCTGGTGGTGCCGCGGGTGAACGCCTCGATTCTGATGGTGCCGGTTCTCGCCCTCATGGGCGATGCGGTCGGCATCATCGGCGGTTGGATGGTGTCGGTGGGACTGTTCGGCGCCAACCCCTATCTCTACATGGAACGGACCTTTCAATTCCTCGAGGTCAACGACATCACATCGGGCCTCATCAAGGCGGCGTTCTTCGGTCTCATCCTGTCCGTCACCGGGTGCACCAAGGGCTTCTACACCTCCGGTGGCGCCGAAGGGGTGGGGCGATCGACCACCTCCGCGGTGGTGACGGCGAGCTTGTACATCCTTTTGTCCGACTTCTTCCTGACCAAGGTGCTCTTCTGATGGCGGGCGCTGTCACCACCCCGGTTCGCGAGCCCGCCGAACCGATGATCAGCGTCATCGGCCTCTACAAGGCTTTTGGCGAAAAGAAGGTCCTCAACGGCGTCGATCTCGAGGTCGCTCGCGGTGAGAGCCTGATGCTCGTCGGGGGTTCGGGGGCCGGTAAGTCGGTCCTGATCAAACACCTGATCGGTTTGCTGCAACCGGATGAGGGCAACGTCGTGGTCGACGGCGTCGACCTCACCATGGCCTCACCCGAGGCCGTCCTCGAACTCCGCAAACGCTTTGGCATGAGCTTTCAGGAAGGCGCGCTTTTCGACTCGATGACGGTGGCCGAGAACATCGCCTTCCCGATCCGCCGCCACACCACCAAGAACGAGAATCAGGTGGCGGAGAGGGTTCGCGAGTGCCTCGATCTGGTGCGGATGCCGGGGATCGAAAACAAGATGCCGTCCGAGCTCTCGGGTGGGATGCGCCGGCGGGTCGGTTTTGCCCGCGCCATCGCCCTCGAACCCGAGATCCTGCTCTTCGACGAGCCCACCACCGGTCTCGACCCCATCAACACCGCTGCCATCGGCAACGTCATCAACCTACTGAGGAAAGACCTCGGGGTCACGGCGGTGACCATTACCCACGATATGAATCTCGCCACCAGGATCGCCGACCGCGTCGCCATGATGCGGCGTGGACGCATCCTGCTCGTCGACACGCCCGAGAACTTTATCGAGACCGAGAATTGGTTCGTGCGGGCGTTTCTCAACGGCGAGGTTCCTGAGGAAGAGGAGGCGTCATGACGCCAGCCGCACGGATCGGCCTGTTCATGCTCATGGGACTGATAATCCTCGGCGTCTTTATCATCAAGATCGAGGACATCCCGGTGGGCGATCGCGGTGATCGCCTGTTGGTCACGGCCCGTTTTGCGTCGGTGGCCGGTCTCGATCGCAAGGCGGCGGTGCGGATCGCCGGCGTGCGGGTGGGCAAGGTCGAGGATATCTTTCTGGAAGGGTCTGAGGCAGTACTGACTTTGTCGCTCGACTCCCAGGTCCAGCTGCACGAGGGAGCGGTGGCGCAGATCACCAGCCTCGGCATGCTCGGGGACAAGTACATCGAGATCGTGCCCGGCGACTTCAGGTTGCCCCTCCTGCCCTCGGGGAGCGAGCTCGGTGGTGCCGTCACCCCCAGTTTCGACGACGTGATGCGCGTGGCGACCGAGATCGGGGCCGATGTCAAGGAGGTCACCGAGGCGTTGCGCGGCTCGATCGGCGGCACCCAGGGCGAGGAGGCCATTGGAGACATCGTCGCCAACATTCGCGAGCTCACCGCCTCGCTCACGGTCTTGATCGCCGAGAACCAGGCCAACGTCAACCAGACAACAGCCAACTTCGCCGAGTTTTCAGCTACCCTGCGCGACGAGCTGCCGAGAATTGCCGACAGGATGAACAGCCTCACCGACGAGCTCAATGACGTCGTCGGCGAAAACCGGAGCGACCTCCAGGCCTCGATGGGGAATATCCGCGAACTCACCGAAAAGCTCCAGGCATCGGCTGACAACCTCAACCAGATCACCGGCACGATCGCGTCCGGTGAAGGGTCGATCGGCAAGCTGGTCAATGACGAAACAACGGTTGACAACCTCAACCAGACGCTGGACTCGATCGAAGGCGGTGTCGCGACCCTCAACGAGACCATGGGCCGCTACCGCCGCTACAACCTCGAGGTGTCGTTGCGCGTTGAGGCCCTGGCCTCGACCGACAAATCGAGGTCGGCCTTTGGCTTCGATCTGTGGACCACCGACAAACGCTTTTTCCGGTTTGAAGGGGTGGACACCCCCTACGGACGTGTCAAAACCAATGCCCAGTATGTCACCACGACCTATGCCGATGGCACAGAGGATTCTTACCTGGAAGAGAAAATCAGTGTGTCCGACAAGATCGGTATCAACGCCCAGATCGGCTACAAGATATTGCCCAACACCATCGTACGGGCCGGCGTTATCGAATCGTCAGGCGGTGTCGGCGTCGACTACAGCATCAAGCTCGGCAAACGACCCATGACCTTTATCTTCGAGGCCTACGATTTCAACCGCGAGTTTGACGAGGACATGCACCTGAAGTTCGAGAGCCGCTACTTCATCAGCAGGCACCTCTTTGTCACCGCAGGGTGGGATGATCCCCTGGTTTCGGAAAAGTCATCGGTGCTCTTCGGTGCCGGCATCACCTGGAACGATGACGACATGAAGTACAGCCTCGGCCTGGCCGGCGGCGCCCTTAACTGACGGAGAACAGATGGCCGAGATGGTGTTCTTCTGTACCTCGTGCGGCCACGAATCCGGGAAGTGGCTCGGCCAGTGTCCCGGCTGCGGCGACTGGAACACCTTTGCCCGACAACCGTCGGCGCCAAAGAAGAGGAAGAAGGGAACGACCGCCAGCCCGCGCCGCGGCATTCGCGCGCTGCCGGTCACCGAAGCCGCAGCCGTTCCTGCAGCCCGCCTCGCCACTGGCATCGAAGGTCTCGACCGAGTGCTCGGGGGCGGTCTCGTCCCGGGGTCGTTGCTCCTGCTCGCCGGAGAGCCCGGTATCGGCAAATCGACACTCCTCCTCCAGGTCGCGGCGTCGCTGGCGAAGACCGAGGGAACGGTGGTCTACGTGACCGGCGAAGAATCGGCCGAACAGGTCGCGCTGCGTGCGCGTCGTATCGACGGTCTCAGCCCCAATTTATTGTTGTTGCCCGAGACCTCGTGCGACGCCGTGCTCGCCCAGATCGAGGACATGCAGCCCAGCCTGGTGGTGGTCGACTCGGTCCAGACCGCGGTCCTCGATGACGTGGATGCCGTCGCCGGTTCGGTGAGCCAGGTCCGGCAGGTAGCATCGCGGTTCCAACACCTTGCCAAGACCCGAGGAATTCCCGTGGTCCTGGTCGGTCACGTGACCAAGGACGGGATGATCGCCGGACCCAAACTGCTCGAGCACCTCGTGGATGTGGTGATGTCACTCGAGGGCGAACCCGGCCACGATCTGCGCGCCTTGCGAGCCGGCAAGAACCGGTTCGGCACGGTCGCAGAACTCGCTCTCTACTCGATGACCGGAAAGGGTCTCGAAGCCGTCAAGAACGCCTCCGCCTGGCTGCTCGAGGATCGACAGACGGGCGCAGCGGGTTCGGCTGTGGCGGTGGCTCTCGAGGGCACGGTCCCGCTGCTGGTGGAGGTCCAGGCCCTGGTCTCCACCTCGAGCCTGGGAACGCCACGCCGCGTCGCTCAGGGACTCGACTCGTCGCGGCTCGCCCTCCTGCTGGCCGTACTCGAACGCCACGCGGGGATCGGTTTTGCGGACCGCGACGTCTTTGTCAACCTGGTGGGTGGTCTGTCACTTCGCGAGCCTGCGCTCGACCTGGCGGTGGCGGCCGCGCTTCTTTCATCGGCCGCCGATCGGCCTCTCGCCGGAGACCTTGCGATCTTCGGAGAGATCGGGCTTCTCGGCGAAGTCCGCGCGGTGAGTCGAGCGGCAGAACGGGTGCGCGAGGCGGCGGCTCTCGGTTTTGGCCGAGTTGCCATTCCCGCTCGAGACGCAAAGACCGGTCTCGAACTCCCGGCGACGGCGATCTCAACCGTCGCCGATCTCCCGAAGCTTCTGCAATCCGCCGACTGAAGGGCAACGCTCGAACGTTTCAACGTTCAACGTTTAACCTTTGTCGGCAGCTTCCAGGTAGATCTGCGGATACATGGCGTAAAAGGCCATGGCCGGTTTGAGCTGGGCGAGCGGGATCTGGTCGTTGACGGTGTGAGAGTGGAGCTCGTCGGCCGGGCCAAAACCGATGGTCGGGATACCGAACATACCAGAAGTCGCGCAACCGTTCGAGGAAAAGGCCGAACGGTGGATTCGTGGGGTGCGTTCGAGGACCCTTTCCGCCGATGCCAGGGCCGCCTGGACAGCGGCGCTCCCTTCCGAAGTCTCCCATGCCGGGAACACCTTGTCGGTGGGATAGGTAAAGCCTCTCCAGGACGGAAGATCGTAGTGCAGCAGGCGGACCACGCTGTGCTCTTCAGCCGCGGCCGCAACCTCGCCGAGCTGCGCCTCGGCATCTTCAGCCGTTTCGCCAATGGTGAGTCGGCGATCGATGTGAATGGTGCATCCGTCGGGAACCGCCGTCAGCGAAGGCGACTGCGACGAGATCCCGGTGACCGCCAACGAACCGTGACCGAGCATCGGATGGTCTATTTCAAGCTCGCTGTGGAGTTTCGTGAGCCCGTCAACGATCGGCATCATCTCGTAAATCGCATTGCGGCCGCGGTCGGGTTGCGAGCCGTGGGTCGAAACCCCGGTCGTGGAGATCTCGACCTCCATCCGCCCGCGCTGTCCGTAACACACACCGAGGTGTGACGGCATAGCAATGACCACCACCTCTGGGCGCAGATCGGTTTCGTTGAGCAGATATTGCCACGCGAGCCCGACACAATCCTCCCCGTTGACTGTGGCGGTGACCCAAATCGTCAGGTTGTTCGCCAGCCCCACCTGATCCGCCAAAGCCACGCCATGGACCACCGAGGCAACCCCGCCTTTCTGGTCGGAAGCGCCGCGGCCAAAGAGCGTACCGCCGGTGACGATGCCGCGAAACGGGTCATGACGCCAATGGGTCGGGTTCGAGATGCCGACGGTGTCGATGTGAGCATCGAAGGCGAGGACCCGGGGCCCGGACCCGAAACGACCCAACACGTTGCCCATGTCATCGAGGTGGACGTCGTGGTAGCCGAGCTCCTCCATTTCACGCAGCACACGCTCGCACGCGAGACGCTCGCCACGGCTCGGCGAAGGCAACGTCACCAGGTCGTGCAGAAACTCGACACATCGTGGCGAGGCCTGTTCAGCAAGCGTGCTGACAGCCTTTTCAAATTCGCGATTCTCCGCCGTCGGTTCGTCCATCGATCCCCCTCACTCGGTCAGCTGAGAATTTTTTCACAAAGTCGGGGCCGGAGCAAGGAGAAAGGCCAAATTTGGGTATCAGGATTCAGGTTTCAGGACGCAGGACGCAGGACGCAGGACGCAGGATACAAGATGCTGGATGCTGGATTGGCCCGGGCACCCATCCGGAGAAACCGCAGATCGCGCAGATCGCCGCAGATGTTGGATCTTGGATCGAGTGAACGACCACGTTGCAGGGCGCCCACAGGTCCCACCGGCCCCGCCTGTCGCCGCTCCGCGGCTCGGAAACGGCCCGCGTGCGGCGGAGGTGCCATTTGTCACATTGTTTGAGCTCGATTTCATTGGGACACGAGAAAAAGCTGCGGGCAAACAATGTGACGGGTGGCTCCTCCCGGGAAGAGCGTCCGGAAACGAGCCACTTGCGGCGGAGGTGCCATTTTCAATATTGTTGGACACACGAACATCCACGCCGCCAGAGTGATACGGGCCAACAATGTTGAAGGTGGCTCCTCTCGGGGAGCGCGTTCTGAAAGCCGGCCCACCCCCCAAGCAGACGAACGGGGGACCTGCGCTCCAACGACACGTGGCCGCCATCGCGAAACTGTCCCCTGGAGTGGCGGCGCCTCTCCCAAGAGATTTCTCCACTCGCTTCCGGCTTCGTCCTACGGACTTCGCCGTGACTTTCGCTCGGTCGAAATGACATTCAGAGGCGCACTCACGGGCAATAGAGCCGAGAGAATCGGGATGTCGAAGCCAAATGTACTTTCGGAAGAGCCCCGTGCGGCGGAGGTGCCATCTTTTGCATTGTTTGACGCCTCTTTCTTCAGCAGACCCGTGGGGCGTCTCGGGCAATCAATGCTAAAGGTGGCTCCTCTCGGGGAGCGCGTTCTGAAAGGCAAGTTCACTCGAACGCTCCCGGTCGGCGGGTCGGCCCTATCCTCGCCGCCCGAAAATGGCGGTGCCGACGCGGACCATGGTGGCGCCCTCGGCGATGGCAACCTCGAAGTCGTGGCTCATCCCCATCGAGAGCTCCGGCAACCGAACCTGCGCGGTCTGTTGCAACCGTTCCCGGATTTCGCGCAGGTCGCGGAAGTAGGGCCGCGATGCCTCAGGGTCCTGTCCCCATGGTGGAATGGCCATCAAGCCGCGCACATCGAGGCGGTCGCAGCTTTGCACGTGCCGGAGCAGATCGAGAGCATCGTCAGGCAGGGCTCCGGCCTTCTGTGTTTCGCATCCGACGTTGATCTCGAGCAGGACCGGCATCCGCCGCTCGGGCCAGTGCTCGGTGAGCAGCTTCTGCAGGCGGTCGGCCAGCTCTATTCGATCCAGGGTATGGATGAGGTCAAAGGTCTCGAGCGCCACCTTCGCCTTGTTGCGCTGGAGCGGACCGATCAGGTGCCAACGTGCGGCGGGGACGAAAGGCTTCTTGGCAACCGTTTCCTGGACCCGATTCTCTCCGAGATCCGTGGCGCCCGCAGCAACCGCTTCGCCAACGATCTCGGCCGGAAAAGTCTTGCCAACGGCGATCAGGGTGATTGTTGACGGATCGCGCGCGGCGTCGGTAGCGGCTCGTGCGACCCGCCGCTCGACCGCGGCCAATCGGTCTGCCAGTGTGGACATCGAGTCAGCCGACGGTGGGGTCGGCACTCCAGGCGGTCAAGACTTCCTCGACGTAGAGGATCCGGTGGCAGTGCTCACAGTCAATGATCTCGTCGCTCCGTCGAACGCGCTGCTGGAGATGGGGCCGGAGGGCAAAGTGACAGAGCGAACACGAGCCGTCGACCACAGCCGACAGCGCTTTCCCCTGTTTGCTTTCGAGGAGTCGCATGAACCGGGCCCGTTGTTTGGGCTGGATATCCTTTTCGACTTTTTTGGCTTTGGTTGACAGGTCGTGGACGATTTTCAAGAGCTCCAGCTTGCGCGACTCCCAGGCCTCGACCACCTCTTTTTGAGCGCCCTCTTCCTCGGGACGAGCATCTCGACGTTCGGCGACTTCGGCTTGAATCCCCTCGATGGTTTCTTCGAGCTCCTTGCGTCGCGACGCGGCTTCCTCAATTGCCTTGGTGGCGAAATCGATTTCGGAGATCACGGCGGTGAACTCGCGCTCGTTGCTGACAATGCTCTTCTGTTTTTGGAAATGCTCGAGCTCGAGCTCCCACTCGGTCTGTTTTTTCTGAACTTCTTTGATCTCTTCTTCGTGAGCAGCCATCTGGCGCTCCATCTCCTCGAGTTCCTCCTGGCGCAGGCGATTTTCCTCCTGCAACTCACGGATTTCACTGGGAGGCGCGTTTCGTTCGGCAATGGCTTCCGAAATGGACGTGTAGATATCCTGCAGCTGAACCAACAAGACGAGATCGCGAAGTTCTTTGCTCAAATATTAACCCCCGGGGGTGCGCCCCAGACCATGGGCCCACCAGGATTCGAACCTGGGACCGACCGGTTATGAGCCGGCGGCTCTAACCGCTGAGCTATGGGCCCCGGCACATGGTACCTCGCCCGCCGTCGCCCAGCAAGGGATAAGGGCTTGAGGGCTGGGACCTGGGGCTTGAGGCCCGCACTCGAGATCAAGCCTCAAGCCTCAAACCCCCCTCGCGTCAGCTCCCGCTGTCGGAGAAAGGCTTCAAAAGGTGCGCGCGTGTCGGGTGCCGCAGCTTTCGCAGCGCCTTGTACTCGATCTGGCGAATCCGCTCGCGGGTCACGTTGAAGGTCCGCCCAACCTCTTCGAGCGTGTGTTCGGTGCCGTCGCCGATGCCGAATCGCAGCTTGAGGACCTGCTCCTCGCGGGGAGTCAGAGACTTCAACACGTTCTCGGTGTGGTCCTTGAGCGTCCGCATGATGACCGCTTCGATGGGTGAGACTGAGTTGGTGTCCTCGATAAAGTCGCCGAGATGGGAGTCCTCCTCCTCGCCGATGGGTGTTTCGAGCGAGATCGGTTCCTGGGAGATCTTGTGGATTTTGCGGATCTTCGACACCGGCATTTCCATGCGGCCGGCGATCTCCTCCACCGATGGCTCGCGACCGAGCTCCTGCACCAGCATTCTGGTGGTACGGGTGAGCTTGTTGATGGTCTCGATCATGTGCACCGGGATCCGGATGGTGCGGGCCTGGTCGGCGATGGCGCGGGTGATGGCCTGACGGATCCACCACGTCGCATAGGTCGAAAACTTGTAGCCACGACGGTACTCGAATTTGTCGACCGCCTTCATGAGGCCGATGTTGCCCTCCTGGATCAGATCGAGGAACTGGAGGCCCCGATTGGTGTACTTCTTGGCAATCGACACCACCAATCGCAGGTTGGCGACGATGAGTTCCTGTTTCGCCCGGTCGGTCTCGGCCTCGCCGCGCCGAACCTCGGTGAGCAGCACCTTGAGCCTGTCGTATGGGATCTGGAAGCGCTCTTCGAGACGCTCGAGCTCATCTTCATAGCGGTCGATTCGCTCGGTGTAGAACTTGCGTCGTTCAACGCTGCGCTCCTGCTGGAGCTTTTTCCTATCGCGGTTGATGGTCTGGATCGGAATCGCAAACTGGCGCTCGACCTCTCCAAAAAAGGTCAGCAACCGATTGCGGGTCGTGGTCGTGAAATCGGCACGCCGCACCAGGATGGCCGTCTCAGCAGTGTTGGCGTCGATCTTGTCGGACAGCTCCTGATGGCGTTTTCCGGTCTTTTTGCAGCGTCTGAGGCGTCGACGCAACTCGCGCGATTCCCCGTCGAGCTTGGAAATGGTCTTGAAGAGGCGCAGGCCCTCGCGCACCCGGTCTTCGGCCTTTTCATCGAGTTCCTCAACGTGGGTCTGGAGAAGCTCACGGACACCCCGGCGCTCGCGCCGGGCGCGCTCGTTGGTCCGCAGGAACAGCTCGAGCAGCGAGGTCTCCTTGGACAGTGAAATGAAGACCTTGGCTTCACCTGCCTCGATTCGCTGGGCAATGGAAACTTCGCCCTCGCGGTCGAGGAGTTTGACCGTCCCCATCTCCCGCAGATACATGCGGACCGGGTCGTTGGTTTTCTCGAGTTGTTCGGTCGCTACCGGGCGGGTCTCCACTTTGGCAGTCGCCGGCTTCTCCGGCGTTTTGGCGCGCGCCGTCGGGCCGTTGCCATCCTGGTCGGCGTTCTCGGCATCCATGACGTCAATATCGAGCTCCGAGAGACGCATATAGATATCGTCGAGCTCTTCGGCGATCCCCGTAACCTCTTCGGGCAGGTTTTCGTACAGCTCCTCGTACATGATGAAGCCGCGTTCCTTGCCTGCCTGGATGAGCTTTGTCAGCTCCGGGTACTTCTCTTCAATCTGCACACTCGACTCCTTCACCACCGGTTGCCTCCATTCACGAGGGAGAGTTGCTCGATCCCGGAACACGCGAAACCGTCGTTCACCGTTCGACGCCATTCGCTGCACTGCGCCCTGAACAGCAGTTCGCGCAGGCATTCCATTCCCAAAAGGGGTCAGTCAATAATTCCGTCCATCAAGGTGTGTTCAAGGTGGGCGTCGGTTCTCAGCACAGGCACTTCGTGCAGGGCCACTCACCATCCAGGGGAATATGGGTCTCATAACCGATTTTGGCAACCCCCAGGAGCAGAAAATGTCAGATTTCTACCATTTTCTGCCGTAATCTGGCTTTTTCCTCCAACAACCTGTCTAATTCAGCCAGGTCACCACGCGCCTCGGCATCGGCGATCAGCGGCGCGAGGCGGCGTGCGCGCTCCTTAGCCTGGTACTCCAACAGGAGTGTCAGCTGGCGGCGGATGGACTCGTCGGTCACCTCGGGCATCGGTGCTGTGCTCAACTCTGCAACCAATGAACCCAGGTCCGGTTGATCGGTTCGGCGGACCAGGTCGCCCACAAAATCGGCGGCGCCCTCGGCCGACTCGTCGGCCTCACCGGCGGCTTCGAGAATGGCCTTCACCCGCGGGTCTTCGATGAAATCGAGATCAACGACGGCCAGGATGCGCCGGCGCCACTCCCGCGAACACTCGATGACCATTCGCAGGAGCTCCCGTTCGCCCGACGGCAGGGCCTGGCGCTTCGGCGCCGGACTCGACGGGGCGCCGGAGGGTCGCCTGCCCCGGCTCCCGTGCTCTTCCACGTCTCTGGGCCGAAGATACAGCTGACGGGCGAGCTCCTCGATCAGGTTTTGGCGCACCGCCGGATCGGACGCCGCACACACCAGGGGCGCCAGCTGCAATCCGGCACGGCGGCGGCGGGCCGGCTCGGGAGGCAGGTCACCAAGGAGAAAATCGAGAAGTGGTGTCGGGTTGTCGACGGCCTCACGAAAGGCCTCGACCCCCTGTTCGCGAATGACATCGTCGGGGTCCTTTCCCATCGGCAGGACGACCACGGCCACGTCGACTCCAGCCTCGAGAAGGACCTGCGCGCCGGACGCCGCGGCACGACGACCTGCATTGTCGGCGTCATAGCACAACAGCGTCATGCCTTCGGGACCGAGCCGCCGTTTGAGAAGGCGCGCGTGATCGGTTGTCAGCGCGGTGCCGAGCGTCGCCACGGTGTTCTCGATTCCGACCCGGTGCAGGGAGAGACAATCGAAGTAGCCTTCGACGACCAACACGCTCGCCTGATCTGCAATCGGCCTGCGCGCCAGATCGAGACAGAACAGCGTCGAACGTTTGCGAAAGATCTGGGTCTCCGGGCTGTTCAAATACTTGGGCTCTCCATCGCCGAGAACACGACCACCGAATGCGATCAGCGCTCCGTCGCCGCTGCGCACCGGAAACGTCAGACGGTTGCGAAAGCGATCGTACGGTGAGGTCCCGCTCTCCGGACGCACCGCGAGACCGGCCTCGACGAGCGCACCTTCAGGGTGGCGTCGAGTGAGATGGTCCAGGAGCCCGCGCCACTCATCCGGCGCAAAGCCGAAACCGAAGGTCTTCCAGCTCTCCCTGGCAAAACCCCGACGCTCGAGCTCGGCCTGCGCCTGGAGACCCATCGGCTGGTCCAGGCACTCGGCAAAGAAACGCTGAGCTTCCTCCAGCACCACGCGCTGGCGGTCGCCAGCGTCGCGCCGCTGTCTGGCCTCGGGGCTTCGCGGCGGCAGCGTCACACCATAGCGGCGCGCCAACCGCTCCACGGCCTCGGGGAAGTTGAGGTTTTCGAGCTGCATCAGGAACTTGAAAATGTCGCCGCCCTGGTGGCAGCCAAAACAGTAGTAGAGGCCCTTTTCTGCATCCACCGAAAACGACGGGGTCTTTTCTTCGTGGAACGGACACAGGCCTTCCCAGGTGCGGCCTCTCTTACGCAGCCTGACGTACTCGCCCGCCACGTCCACCATATCGGCGGCTTCGCGCACACGGGCGATTACTTCGCGGTTGAGATCGGCGTCGATCACGGGCGATCATTGTCGCACAATGGGGCTTGGGGCTTGGGGCTCGAGGATCCCTCAGAGCCTGGGGCTCGGATCTCAAGCCACAGGTCCCAAGCCTCAAGCCCCGTCCTCCAGCTCCACCTCCGTGGCTCCCGTGCCGCCGCGGTGCTGGGGCGGGTGGCGGAACGAGCGCACGGCGGGGTGGGAACGGCAGATCTCGGTCACCAGTCGCCGCAGGGTTCCGGTCCCGTGACCGTGCACCACCCGCACCGCAGGCAGACCGGAGGTCAGGGCCTGATCGAGAAAACGCTCGAGCTCCTCGCGGGCGTGCTCGCTGTCGAGACCGATCAGCTTGAGTTCGCGGTCGGTCGATTCGACGGTCTCCAACCTCACCGCTGCGCGTCTCTCCGGCGGCGGCCCCTTCACCACACGAACGTCTCCAACCGGCACCCACAGCTTTTTATCCGCCACCTCCACCTGGGCTTGCGACCCGCGAATCTCGCGGAGCACGCCCTTGCCGCCAACCGCAAGCCGGACCCTGGCGCCAATTTCAAGACCGTCACCGCTCGAGGCCGGCGCCGCCTCCCGGTCGTCGAGATCCAGGGCCTCGTCGCGCAACTTCTGCAATCGTCGCCTGCCAAGCGCCTCGTGTTCCTCATTCGCCTTCTGGAGACTGTTGATGGCGGTGTCGAGCTTTTTCTTGGCGCGCCGGCGAAGCTCTTCGCGCTCCGCAGCAAGCATCTCCGGGATGGCGAGACGTTCGTTCTCGAGCTTTTGCAGTTCCCGTCTCGCCTCGTGTTGAACACCGTCGGCCTCGGCTCGCAGCAATGCGGCCTCGGAGCGTTCGGCCTCGAGCTGCATCTCGAGTGCCTCGAGGCGACGCAGCCACCTATCGAGCTCGAGGTGATCACCACCCAGGAGCTCTCGCGCTCGGTCCAACACCACTTCGGGAACTCCCATTCGATCGGCGATTTCCAGCGCCCGCGATCGCCCGGGCCGGCCCACGGAAAGAACGTAGGTGGGGCGCTGCGTCTTCTCGTCGTACTCGACAGCTGCGTTTTCCATGCCGTCCGCCGCACTGGCCGATAGTGCGATCGATGCCAGGTGGGTCGAGACCACCGTGATCGCTCCACGGTTGGACAGCTCCTCGAGCAGGGCACAACCGATCGCCGCCCCCTCGAGCGGATCGGTGCCGGCGCCGAGTTCGTCGAACAACACCAGCGTCGAGTCGTCCGCATCATCGAGGAGACGGGCGGTGGCCGCCATCGAACCGGAAAAGGTCGAGAGATCCGCCGCGACGTCCTGCTCGTCACCGATGTGACACCACAGCCGGTCGAAATCCGGGATCGTGGTGCCCTCATCCGCCGGCAGCGGAACGCCATACCGGCACATCAACGCCATCAAACCGATCGTCTTGAGGACGACGGTCTTGCCGCCCGCGTTGGGCCCCGAGATCACGAGGGTCCGGACACCTTCCGGCAGGCTGAAATCCAAAGGAACGACCTGATGCCCGGGGTCGCGTTGCTCGCTTGGACCAAAGACTTCCACCCTCAAGGCATGGAGACGCTCGTCGAGGAGAGGGTGACGGGCGCCACGCAAAACCAGATCGGATGTCTCAGCCGGCAGCACCACCCGTCCTTCGATGCGACGGCCGAACAGGACCTTGGCCTGTACAGCGTCGATTTCGGCAAGCACGTCGACGGCACCGACCAGGTCGTCGTGCGCCACCGCAAACAGACGTGCAATTTCGGCCAGGATCCGCTGGATCTCGCGTTGTTCACCCGCGGTCGCTGCCGTCAGCCGGTTGTTGAGCTCGACTACAGCAAGTGGTTCGACAAAGGCCGTCGCACCGCGCCCCGAAACATCAAGCAGGAGACCCGGAAGCTGTCCACGGGCCGACGACCTGACCGGGAGACAGTAGCGATCGCGGCGCAGCGTCGGCGGCGCATCGGTCACCACATCGCCGTGGGCGCGCCGGATGCCTTCGAGCTCAGCCGTCACCTCGGTCCTGGCCCGCACGACCTCGCGTCGCAGACGCTGTAACTCCGGCGACGCGGAGTCTGCCACTGTTCCATCGGGGTTGAGGCGCGGCGACACCGCGGCCACCAGCTCGGTGGTATCGGGGAGTCGTCGCGCAATCGCGCGCAGGCGGTCGCTCGGGGCGGCGCCGAGACGGCGGCGAACTGACGCCACTCGCCGGGCGAGGCCGAGCAGGGCGAGGAGATCGCGCGGTTCAGACGGCGGCGGTGCGTCGTCTTCCAACCACGGCAGGGCGTCGTCAATGCCGGCAAAGGAAAGTGTTTCGCCGTCCTCTATCAGATCGCCAAGATCCAGCGTCAGGTGGGCGGCAGCACTGGGGTCGCCACCATGACGGGTTGAGACAACAGAACGCTCGAGAAAACTACGGCCCACGCCGCTGCGGGCGTGGGCCGCGATCAATTGAAGTACTTTGTCGAACTCGAGGTCAGAAGCAAACGTTCGGTCCACCGTAGAAGCTACAGCAGGCCGGCGCGACGCTGCTTGGCCAGCTTGCGAAGCATCTTCTTTCGGGCCTGGATCATTTCCCGTTTGCGGCGCTCGGAAGGCTTTTCGTAAAAGCGGCGCCTTTTGACCTCAGAGAGGATGCCGGATTTCTCGCACTTCCTTTTGAAGCGGCGAAGTGCTTGTTCGAAGGACTCGTTGTCACGAACTATGACTCCAGTCGGCATGTGGGCTCACCCCCTCTCGGTGCAATCTGCGCCGACACCCTTGACGGGACCATCGGCACGCGCAATGGGATCGGAAGAATATCACCAGCTCTTCAGAGCGTCAAACGCGGCGCCCCCGCGATCGGTGGGCGCCGCGCAGAAATCTCGAGGAACCAAAGATCAGTCGGTGACGACCTTGGTCGGGATGGCGTCCCACTTCTTGTCATAGGTCTTCGAATTCTTGGCCTTGAAGTAGATGGCCGCGGCACCACCTTCGATCTTGCGGTAGAGCCAGCTCTCGACTCCACGCTTTTCGTCCACCTGGATGTTCTGGTAGTAGGGAACACCGGCGATCTCTTTGACCTCGTCCATCGTCATGTTCTTCTTGATGAGATCGAAGCGTTCCTGGTTGATAAAGCGCATGTCTTCGAGCTCGGCAAGGGCATCCGCCAACGCCGGGTACACCGGGATCGACAGCGACTCGTAGTAGCTGAGAGCAGACCCAAGCTGATTGGTCGCCTTCTTGTAGTCCCCGGCCTGTAAAACGGTGTCCTTGGCGATCAAAATCGCTTCATCGGAGTAGATGTTGAGACCTTCGACCGTTGCCGGGTCATTCGGGAAGTTGTTGAGGGCGACGTTGAGAAAGTTGGCCAACGTGGCCTGCGCCAGGTCAAAGGCCTCGTCCCTGGCGACCGTGAGCTCCCCGATCGTCACCGGCAGGGCCTCGAGTTCGGCCAACTGCTCATCGGTGCGATCACGTTCCTTAATCGCTTCAATGTCGGCCATCGCGGTGGTCGCGGCAGCGAGTTCGGTGCGCTGCACCTGCAAATCCTGGTATTGGGTTTGAAGCTGTGCAAGCTGTTCCTCGAACTGGGCTTGCGCGAGCTCTTCCTCACTGGGGCCTCGCGAACACCCCGAGATGAGTGCGATTGCGACGAGTACTGCCACGCTGCACGGCAGGAATCGGCTCCTTTTCATAGCTCCCCCCTTCGCCCCGCACGCTATCAGAACCCGCGCCTTGTGACAACATTCACGAACCCGCGTCACGGTCACGGGATCGATATGGCCGGACCGATCCGCTGCAATCGCGGCGACGAACCGTCGTGAAAGCGCGGGTTCGGTTTCTTTGCTCGCGCCGAAACGCTGAGCACAGTGGATCGCACTGAGATACAAGAGCTTGACGGATCGTTGGGGTGGTGTGGATAATGGTGGGAAGCGCGATAGGAGGCACCATGGATCGCTACGATGCTCTGCTCGAGCACCTCAAATTGACTCAGCGTCACGGTCTCGATGCGGTGGCGAACCGTCTCAACGACTTTGTCATCCAACTCGAAAACCTCGTCGACACGATGAAGACTTCGGTGCAGGACGCTCTGCCGGCCGACGCCGACGAGCTGTTCCCCATCACAGAAATCGAGTCGGAGCTTGCCGGGTTGAGCGTCACCGCTCAATCTGAACCCGGCCCTTCCACCGGGGTCTCGCTCGACAACCTGCGCCTCCTCGAAGGTGCAAAGAGCCAGTCGGAATTGCTGCGGGCGCTGCTCCCGCTGCTCGGCGAGCACGTCGGGCGCGCGGTGGTACTGGTGATTCGCGACGGCGTCGTCACGGCGTGGAGCGGCGTCGGCTTCGACAATCCCGATGTGATCCGGTCGTGGAACGGCGGTGTCGCCGCATCACCTAGTTTCTCGCAGCTTGTCGAAACAGGCATGCCGCTCATGATTGATCCGCGCCAGGACCCGCTGGTCTCCGAGTGGCTGGCGAGCCAGGGGGTGCCCGATGAAGGCGCCCTGCTTCCCATCAGTCTCCGCGGCAAACTCATGGGCATCGTCTACATTGACCACGACGACGATCAACCATGGGCCGTTGACGCCGCACAGGCTCACATTGCCACAGCCTGCCTACTGATTGACACCCTCCATAATCGTACCGAGGCGCCCTCTTCAATGTTGGCGGACGTCGCCCCGCTCGAACGGGAGCCCGCCGGTTTTGCCCCTCAAGGGGTCTTCGAGACCCCAACCGAATCTGAGGTCGCGGAACCCGAGTTCGAAGAGCCCGAGGTCTCCACGTTCGAGTCTGCTGCTGAAGTACCGACCTTTGACGACGCCGCGCAAGAGGTTGAAGAGAGCGAGGCGGCTCCCGTCGCCGCGCAGGCTTCTGCCGAAGAGGTCATCGAGGTCGATTACGATTTCGAACCGGAGCCCGCGGTCGAAGAGGCGGCGGCAGAAGAGGCCTTTGATCCGTCTGCAACAATTCAGGTCGAGGTCGCCGAAACGACCGCAGCGGCCGACGCTGAACCGCCGCCACAAGCGAGCTATCCGCCACCATCGCTGGTGCCGGATGCCGAGCCCGTCGCACCGCCCGCGATCGAGGAGCCGGAAGCACCCCCGCCGGTTCGTCCGATCGAACCACCGGTCGATGCGCCCGTTGCCGGGACCCAGGACGGCCCTGCGGAGGACGATCCCCGCCATGAAGAGGCGCGGAGATTTGCCCGCCTCCTGGTTTCGGAGATCAAGCTCTACAACGAGGAAGAGGTTGATCGCGGCCGAATCGAGAAAGATCTCGCAATCCGCCTCAAAGAAGATATCGAGCGAAGTCGCGAAATGTTCGAAAAGCGCATTTCGGAAGATATCCGCAGCGGCCACAATTATTTTCAGGAGGAGCTGGTTCGGATTCTCGCCGATGGCAACCCTGACGCCCTTGGCGGGTGAAGCACCTCTACTCAACACGCTCGTGCCTGTTTCTCGCGGCGGCCTTAACGGCCGCCGCGTGTTTTGATGAACCCGCCGGCCCGACCCACTCCGCCCGCGACCAGCTCCTGAACCCGGCCTTTGGCCTTGTCGACTCCGACCCCGGTCAGGCGGCACGGCTCTTCGCCGAAGCCGGCGCCGGCCCCATCCTCGAGGCGGCCAGGCTGGCGAGTTGGGCCGAGTGCCTCGAACGCTCATCGGCGCCCTCCGATGCCTGGCGCCGTTTCCTCGACGCTCCACCGCCGCCGACAACCGCCGCGACGGCCCGACTTCAGCTGATCGCAGCGTTGGTCGCCGAGGGGGATTTCAGCGGCGCCGCAGTCGAGAGGTCGTTGCTTCCAGATGAATACGGACCGGCCGGAGACGAGCTCCTGTTGACGGTCGGGAACGAGCCGACACGTCTCGCCGCCGCGCAACGACTGGCGGTGACCGCGCCTCGTCGCCTCTCCACACACGACAGGGACCTCGACCGGCGCCTCCTTGCCGGGCTCGGTCCCGAAGAACGTCTGCGTCGCAGCCGCGCCTGGCGGCGCGAGAACGCGCCGTCACGAGCAGCCACCGAGCTCGGTTCACAACGGTGGAGCGGTGACGTGGAGAGCGAACGCCGGCGGGAACTCGCCCACGCCCAACTCGACGCCGGATCGCCACGGAGAGCTCTGCGCGCCCTGCCCGACGGTCGCGATGCCGAATCAACAGATCTGACGCTGCGAGCCCAGGCCCTCCGCAACCGCGCCTGGAGCCTGTGGCCCGCCGGCAGCGCTCAACGAGCTTTCGCAGATTGCGGGTCGGCGGCAGATCGCGCGCTGGCCATGGAGTCCGACCGCGATCAACGCCGGGCGGCGCTGGTTCTACGTCTCGAATGCGCCACCGAAAGCAAACGGTTGGAGACCGCGTTCGACAGTTGGCGGCAGCTCGAGACCGCTGGATGGGACGACTCGCGCCGGGATTGGCTCGGCCGCCGGCTCGGGGTCGCGCTGGCCGTGCGCGGCGGCGACCGTGACCGGGTTCTCGAGATCGCCCGGGCCCTCCCATCTCAGTCTCGGTGTCTGAACTTCTGGGTCGCCGCGTCCGCCGCCACGGGAGGGCAGGATCTCGAGGCGCTCGCCGCAGTTTCGGTACCCGATCTCTACGCAAACTGGTCGCTCGAGATGCTGGGAAGAACTGCTCCAATCGTCTTGCGGGCCGTTCCACCGGTCGCGCCCGGCCCGCCACCGGCGTCGGTGCAGCGGTTGCTGGATGCCGGCGCCGAGACGGAAGCCGCACGAGAGTGGAGGCGTATTCGCAGGGCACGACGACCGGCCCCCGGTGAGGCCCTTGCAGGCGCTCAGCTGGCTGCCCAACTGGGGCAAGCGAACGACACGATCCGATGGCTCCGCGCCGGCTTTCCCGAACTCGGGACCGTCTCCCTGACAGAAGCACCCGAAAACGCGGTCGAGGCCTACCTGCCACTTCGTTGGCGTTTGGCACTGATGGCTGCCGCCGCGGAGTTCGGGCTCGATCCCTGGCTAGTGGCCGGCATCGCCCGTCAGGAAAGCACCTTCACCGCCCACGCGGTCTCTCCGCGGGGCGCAGTCGGCGCGATGCAACTGCTCCCTTCGACAGCAAGCGGCCACGCGAAGGCGCTGGGAATCGGCGCCACGCCTGATCTGCGCAACGCCGAGCTCAATCTCCGCCTCGGAGCCCGCGAACTCGCCCGCCTTCTGCGCCGATTCGGGGCTGTCGAACCAGCGCTCGCGGCGTACAACGGTGGCGAGACGAGAATTCGAAAGTGGTGGAAACAGCAACCCGACCGCCGCCGATTCACCGAGGAGATCCCGATCCCGGAGACCTATACCTACGTCCGACGGGTGATTTATCTCCGTGAGGCCTATCGACAGGTCTACGATACCAACCGAAGGACACCACCATGATCATCGAAGTTCGCACCACCGCCCGGCGCGAGATGGTGGATATCACCGGCCGCATCGCAGCCGTTTTCGAGGGATCGGACGACGGTTTTTGCCACGTGTTCGTACCGCACACGACCGCAGCCGTGGTGATCAACGAAAGCGCAGATCCCGATGTCCCCCGCGACCTCGTGGCCGCCTATGAAGCCATGGTGCCGTCGATTTCCTTCGCCCACGCCGAGGGAAATTCCGACGCCCATCTGCTGGCAACCCTGCTCGGCAGCTCTGTGACCGTGCCGGTGGAGAAGGGCCGGCTGTGCCTCGGCACCTGGCAGGGGATCTTCTTTGTCGAGCTCGACGGACCGCGTTTGCGGAAGGTCCGCGTAACTCGGATCTGAATATCCCCAGGGATCGAAACGCAGTCTCCATCAAGGGTTGTTCGGAACTGTTCGCATCACAGAAACTTACTTGTTTGGGCATATGGTCAAGTATGCAAAACTATGAAAACAAAAGAGATCTGATATTGACAACCTTGTGAATTGATCCACAATGGAGCTGGAGGGATGTCATGACCCACTCCCCGAACCAATCCGTTCCAAAGGCCGTATGGACAGGCCTGATCCTCACCGCTGTGGCATTCGTCACCTGTTGCGGCATGACCACGTTGGCCAGCGCTCAAGACGATGACTACGAGCCCATCGACAGCTCGATGTGCGCCGACTGCCACGAGGCGGGCGCTGCGGGCTCGGCCTTCGCCGACGAGGTCTCGCACTCGGTGCACGACGGTGTCGAGTGTCTCGACTGCCACGTCGACCGCGACACCGTTCCTCACCGCCCGACTGACGAGCCTTTCTACGTTGGCTGCGAGGGGTGCCGCACCTGCCACGAGGACGCCGCCGAGCAGTACCAGGCACACGGTCGCGCGCGGCTCGGCGAGTGTGAAGATATGCCCCACTGCTACGACTGCCACGGCTCCCACGATGTTCTTCCCTCGTCGGTGAGGCGGTCGTCCACCCATCCCACCAACCTCCCCGCTACCTGCGGCAAATGCCATGAGAACCTCGATATCACCACCAAGTACGACATCCTGATCGACCACCCGATCCAGATTTACGCCCGCTCGGTGCACGGCAAGGCCTCGCGCGGCGGCATCTACATGGCCGCCACCTGCAACGATTGCCACTCCACCGGCGGCACCGCCCACAAAATCCTGTCCCCGGGCTCACCCGAGTCGAGCATCAATCACTTCAACATTCCCTCAACCTGCGGCAGATGCCACAAGGGTATTGAGAACGACTACAGTGAGGGCATCCACGGCCAATTGGCGGCGCGCGGCGAGACCGATGCACCGGTGTGCACCGACTGTCACGGTGAGCACGGCATTTTGTCGCCGGACGATCCACTGTCGCCGGTTTCAGGCTCGAAGGTCGCCGAAATGACCTGTTCGCCGTGTCATGAATCGGCGGTGCTCAATGAGAAGTACGACATCAAGACCGGCCGTCTGACGACCTTTATCGATTCCTACCACGGGCTCAAATCAAAGGCCGGCGACACCCACGTCGCCAATTGCGCCTCCTGCCACGGCGTCCACCGGATTCTCGCGAGCTCCGACCCGACCTCGACGGTCAACCCGGCCAACCTGCGAACGACCTGTGGTGAGTGCCACCCGAACATCTCCGAGAAAATCGCCAGCACGCCGATCCACGGCTTTGGCGGCCAGGGCCTCCGCACCCCCGCAGCCGACGTCGTCGAGAAGATCTACATCGTGGCCATCGCGGTGATCATCGGTCTGATGATCCTGCATTGGCTCATCGACCTCTTCCGGCAGCTCGTCAACGTCACCAGGAAGCGACCGCAGGTTGTGCGGATGCACATCGACGAGGTGG
>JASJGQ010000144.1:0-11052 GCA_033791425.1 Acidobacteriota bacterium | reverse complement strand
AAACCCGACTTTCCCTTCGCCCTTCCCGAGAGGATGCCAGGCACGCCGGTTCGTCGGACAAACCGGGATGCCAGGCACCTCCACCGCACGGGTTCTCGCTCGACCTGAGCACTCGAGCGTGCACGTGGGTAGCAATCGGCGCGAAATTCCGATTTCCTAATTCCTAATTCCTAATTCCTAATTCTCCTCCGTGTTATCGTTGCGCCGATGGGGAGCAACGCATGAAAGGTATCGTCCTCGCAGGCGGGTCCGGGACCCGCCTCCACCCGGTCACGCGCGTCATCAGCAAACAGCTGTTGCCGGTCTACGACAAGCCGATGGTCTACTACCCCCTGAGCCTGCTCATGCTCGCCGGGATTCGCGAGGTGCTGGTCATTTCGACCCCTCGAGACCTCCCCGCCTACCGCGAGCTCTTTGGCGATGGCAGCCGGCTGGGGATGCAGTTTGACTACTGTGTCCAACCCGAACCGGGTGGCCTGGCGCAGGCCTTTCTACTCGGGCGGGATTTTCTCGATCATTCCCCATCCTGTCTCGTATTGGGCGACAATATCCTCCACGGCCACGGCCTCACCGGAATGTTGAGAGAGTGCGCCGAATTGACCGAGGGCGCCCACATCTTCGGTTATCGGGTTCGCGACCCCAAACGATATGGTGTCGTCGAGTTCGACGGCGACGGCCGCGCGCTGTCGATCGAGGAAAAGCCTCAGCGACCCAAAAGCTCCTTCGCGGTTCCCGGTCTCTACTTCTATGGTCCCGACGTCTGCGAGATCGCGGCCAAGTTGGAGCCGAGCCCCCGCGGCGAGCTCGAAATCACCGATCTCAACCGACGCTACCTCGAGCAGGAACGGCTGAAGGTGTCCGTGCTTGATCGCGGTTTTGCGTGGCTCGACGCCGGCACCCACCGCAGCCTCAGCGACGCCTCCAACTTCATCGAGGCCATCGAAGAACGGCAGGGGCTCAAGGTCGGGTGCCTGCAGGAGATCGCCTGGAACCAGGGCTGGATCACGACCGACCAATTCCGGCGCGAAGTCGACGACGCCGGCGCCTCGAGTTACGGCGACTACCTGCGGGCGGTGCTCGACGCCGCGGAGGCTGATCGTGCGGGTGATTGACGAGCCGCTGCCTGGAGTCAAATTGATCGCGCCGACGGTCCACGAGGACCATCGGGGCTTCTTCATGGAGTCTTACAACCAGGGGGTTTTTGCTGACCTCGGCATCGCCGATTTATTTGTCCAGGACAACCACTCCCGCTCGACGCGAGGCGTCCTGCGGGGTCTCCACTATCAGCTCGGTCAACCCCAGGCCAAGCTCGTCCGGGCCACCCGGGGCTCGGTGTACGACGTGGTGGTCGACATCCGCCGCGGCAGTCCGACCTTTGGTCAATGGGCCGGCGCAGAGCTGTCGGAGGACAACCGCCGCCAGTTCTACGCCCCGGTCGGATTTGCCCACGCGTTCCTGGTGCTTTCGGACGTCGCCGAGTTTCAGTACAAGTGCTCGGATTTCTACAGTGCCGACGACGAACACGGGCTGCCGTGGAACGATCCGGATATCGCGATCGTGTGGCCGCTGGCAGGTCTCGAACCGATTCTTTCCGACCGCGACCGCAGATGGGCTCCTCTGGCCTCCATCGCGGACTCCAATCTCCCGGAATTCGAAAAATGAGCTCACCGTCCCATCAACCGCAGTCGATGCTGGTCACCGGGGGCGCCGGCTTTATCGGTTCGAACTTCGTCCGCCACGTGCTCGCAACAGATGACGCCGTTCGGGTCATCAACCTCGACGCCCTCACCTATGCCGGCCATCTTGCGAGCCTCGAGGGCGTGCTCGACGAGCACGGCGACCGGTATGTCTTCGTCCAGTCGGACATCCGGGATGCGGACGCGGTCCGGGCGTTGTTCGCCGACCACGATGTCGACACGGTCGTCCACCTCGCCGCCGAAAGCCATGTCGATCGCTCCATCGACGCACCGCTCGATTTCATCGACACCAATGTCCGCGGCACAGCCGTCCTCCTCGAGGCGGCACGGTCGGCGTGGCGGGACCGCACCGACGTGCGTTTCCACCATGTCAGCACCGACGAGGTCTTCGGATCTCTGGACGACGACGGTCTGTTCCAGGAATCGACCCCCTATGATCCCTCGAGCCCCTATTCGGCCACCAAGGCGGCCGCCGACCACCTGGTTCGCGCCTGGCACCGCACCTACGAGCTGCCGGTCACCCTCTCGAACTGCTCCAACAACTACGGGCCCTACCAGTTCCCCGAGAAACTCATCCCGCTGATGATCGGAAACGCGGTCGCCGGCAAGGAGCTGCCGGTCTACGGCGCCGGGGCCAATGTCCGCGACTGGCTGCACGTCGAAGACCACTGCCGCGCCCTCGACCTCGTGGTGCGCAACGGCGCCCCCGGCCGGACCTACAACATCGGCGGCAACAACGAACACACAAACCTCGAGGTCGTCCATGCCATCTGCGACCTGGTGGACGAAATGCGCCCGGGACACGGCGGTACCAGCCGCCGCGACCTCATCCGCTTTGTCACCGACCGTCCGGGCCACGACCTCCGCTATGCCATCGACGCCGACCGCATCCGGTCGGAACTCGGGTGGCAACCGGCCTTCGATTTCGAAACCGGCCTGCGCGCCACGGTCCTTTGGTACCTCGAGAACGCCACGTGGTGCGAGACCGTCATGGCAGACACCTACGATGGTGGTCGTCTGGGGCTGAAAACCTGATCCTCAAGGTTTCAATTCTTAATTTTGAATTTTTAATTTTGAATTCGCTCACCGACCATCATGCCTACGGGTCTTGGGGCGAACTGGCAGGAATTAAGAATTGAAAATTGAGAATTCAAAATTCAGAAGACAAGCTGCACCATCACGCGCCACCGGTAGTCCACCTGGTCGGGGGCCTTTTCGATTGGCGTCTGGATGCCGTTGATCACGGCGTTCGGGTCTGCCGCAAATTGCCGCTGGAGACGCGAGACGTCGACTGCCACCTTGTTGCGCCACCCCGGGAGGTAATAGCTGACGGCGGCAGAGATCTCGGAGACCGTGTTCTCGAGGGCCGTCGTCCACGCCTCGCCACCCCACACCTCGGGAACTCCCAGACCGGAGTCGATCGCTTTCTGGTAGGTCGGATCGACCATTCGGGTGATTTCCGCGTACCGGGCGCGCACCTCGAGCCGGCTCGGTACGACGTACCATCCGACGGCGAGCCGAGAGCCCTCGCGATCGAAGTCGTCGGCAAAGACCTCGTAGTCGTAGGTCTCGGTGCCCCACTCGACATCCAAAGACCAACCGCGGTAGCGGGCGATCGCGGCGAGATTGTAGCCACTCTCGTCAAAGGAGTACGGGCTCGTTTCGGAGTTGACGTAGGCAGACCCGATGACACCAAGCTTGAAATGCGGAGTGTCTTCAAAATCTCCGACCACCTTCCAGTCGACAAAGCCCCCCGGGTGATAGCCGACCCTCACGGCTGCGAGGTGCTGGTTGCCGCCGTTTGACAGGCTGTTGGTACCGCGTCCCTGCCAGAGGCCGACCTGGTACTCGAATGTCGGGGTGGAGGACGTGCCTCGGTGGCCGCGAAGCTGGATGCCCTGCGAACGGTAGAGATTCATGCCACCGGTCGCGAAACCCGTTTCTGCGAGCCAGTTCAGACCGAAACGGTAGGTCCCGCCGCCCGGATAGCGCGGACCCGGCGTGGTCGGATCCCCGAGATCGATGTCGGTCTCGCCGTTCAACACCGAACGGTCGACCATCCCGAGCGCCGAGCCCGAATTCATGAACTCGAGCCCGTACGAGATCTTGTTGCGGCCTGCCCCGAGTCGAACCAGGTCCGAGAACTCGTATTCGACCCACAAGTCGTTGGCGTTGAGCCCCTGGTTCGGCTCCAACTGAGCCTGGAAGAGAAAGGTGAAACGAGGGCTGCCCGCGTGCCCGGAGAAAAAAAGACGCGCCCGCCGTACGTAGAAGTTGGAGTAGTCCTCCTGGTTGTATCGGGTCTCGGGATCGTAATCGACATAGGTGTGTCGGACCTGGAGCAGGCCGTTCAATCGCAGCGCGAACTTGCCGTCCCTGGAATTGAACCGGAACCCCTTGTCGTAGAAGACCCGGAGGGAATTTTCAGCCGAATCCTCTTCGTCGGCACCTGCCCACGGCACGACTCCGATCAGAACCGCCACCACGCCGAGCACCGTCAGCAGCCGATTCATGGCACCATTCCACCCTTCACGGGGACAGTATAAATGTGGTTGTGGTGATTTTCACAAGTGCGTGGAACCGTGCCGCGTGCGGCGGAGGTGCCACTTTCAACATTGTTGGACGTTCGCACATTCAGGTCGGCGAGATGATTCGGGCCAACAATGTTGAGGGTGGCTCCTCACGGGAAGCGCGATGTGAGCACCGGGCGCTCTCGAACGTGCGGGAATAGGATCGGGATAGGAAATGGCCGTCAATCGACCACGATATCCAGGTGTTTGATCTTTTCCCAGAGGGTCTTGCGGCTGATACCGAGCAACTCGGCGGCATCGGCGCGCCGGCCCTGGGTGGCCGCCAAAGCGCTGCAGATGGCTTCCACCTCGGCGCGTTCGACGGCGGTCTGCATGGCCACCACCGGTGTGGGACCGTCGGCAGCCATCCCCTTGCCACCGCCGCGGATGTTCGGCGGCAGCTCATCGACAGTGACCATCGGTCCGCGGCAGAAGAGCACGGCGCGTTCGACGACGTTGCGGAGTTCGCGGACGTTGCCGGGCCAGGTATGGCTTTCGAGCTTCTCGATCGTTTCGTCGGTGAATCCCTCGATCTCGCGCTTTCGTTCTGAGGCGAACTCCTGTAGGAACGTCTCCGCGAGCAGGGGCACGTCCTCGGTCCGTTCGCGCAGGGGCGGCAGATCGATCGCCACGGTATTCACACGGAAGTAGAGATCTTCACGGAACCTGCCCCGGCGGATCTCCTCCTCGAGAGAGCGCACCGACGCCGAGACGATTCTCACATCCACGTCGATCGGACGATTGGAGCCGAGTCGTTCGATCTGCCGCTCCTGCAGGACCCGCAGCAGTTTGACCTGGAACGTCAGCGGCAGCTCCCCGATCTCATCGAGAAAGAGCGTGCCGCCGCTCGCCGCTTCGAAGCGACCGATTCGCCGCTCGCTGGCGCCTGTGAACGCCCCTTTTTCGTAACCGAAGAGCTCCGACTCGATGAGAGACTCGGGCAGCGAGGCGCAGCTCACTCGCACATAGGGTTTGGCTCCGCGCGACGAATTGAAGTGGATCGCCGAGGCCACCATCTCCTTGCCGGTGCCGCTCTCACCGCTGACGATCACCGAGGCATCGGAATCGGCGACCAATCGGATAAGTTCGAAGACCTCGCGCATGGGTTTTGATTTGCCGATGATGTTGGAGAAGGAAAACCGCTGCTCGAGCTGAGCCTGCAGGCGAACGTTTTGCTCTCGCAGGATCCGCACCGAACACACGTTGCTCAGGCGGACCACCAGCTGTGCCATCGAAAACGGCTTGGCGATGAAATCGGTCGCTCCCTCGCGCATGGCCTCCACCGCGCGGTCCACCGTTCCGTGCGCAGTGATGATCACCACCGTTGTGTCGGGGCTCAGAGCCTTGATGCGTTTGAGAAGCTCGATGCCACCGAGACGGGGCATCACCAGATCCGAGAGCACCAGATCGTGCTGGTGCTGTTCGAAGAGGGCCGCGCCCTTGACACCGTCCTCGGCGACGTCCACCGCCCAGCCTTCCTTGCGCAGGGCGTCCGCCATGGTGATCCGCAGGAGCGGCTCGTCCTCGACGATCAGCAGGCGGTGTCCACAGATTTTCATCACAACTGGTCCTTGTCCCATTCACCGGGCATCGCGGCCATGATGACACGAAACGTCGTACCGCGACCGACCGTGGTCTCGATCTCGATCTTCCCGCCGTGGGCTGCGACGATGCTGCCGCTGACGGCAAGCCCGAGCCCCGTGCCCTCGCCGACCTCGCGGGTGGTGAAAAAGGGATCGAAGACCCGGTCACGAATCTCGGCCGGGATACCGTGACCGGTGTCGCGCACCTCGGCCATCACCTTGCCGCCGCGAACGCGGGTCCGCAGATACAGGGTGCCGCCTTCGCGCATGGCATCGAGGGCGTTGAGAACGAGGTTGAGAAAGAGCTGCTCCATCTGAAAGTGATCGGCCTCGACCACCGCGGGGCTCGAGTCAAAGTCCATCTCGACCTCGACCCCATGGGCCCGCAGCTGATATCCCACAAGCTCCACGACGTGGCGAAGATTGTGGTTGACGGATGTCGGTTCGAGGAGAATCTCTCGTGGCCGCGCGAAGTTGAGAAGGTTTGCCACCGTCCGTTCGATGCGTTTGAGGCCATCCGCGATGAGCCGAAGGTAGCGGTCGCGCATCTCCTGGTCGTCGGGATTGTCGACCATGTTTTCAATGCTCGCCAAAACCCCCGCGAGAGGGTTGTTGACCTCGTGCGCCACCCCCGCTGCAAGCGTGCCCACCGCCGCCATCTTTTCGGTGTGGGCGAGCTGGACCCGTTGCAGCTCCTCGCGCTCGCGGGAGGCTTCGAGCTCGTCCATCATGCGATTGAAGACCTCGGCCAGCTCGGCCACCTCGTCACCGCGCCGGGTCGGCGCGCGCACGGCGAGGTTGCCCTTACCGGCGCGTTTCATCATCTGATTGAGGTTGAGCATCGGGCGGATCAGGGTCTCCACGTAGAGGGCGGTCATGATCGAGTTGCCGAGCATCAGGATCAAGGCCATCAGCGCCGTCTGGCCGGCCACGTCGCGCACCTTGCGCTCGATGGGCAGCAGCGAAAAGCCGACCGCCAGAGCGCCCTCCGACCCGTCGGCGGCACTCAGAACGGTCCGCACCTCGAGTACCTCTTCGCCGTCCACCACCAGATCCTCGAACTCCGGCAACTGCAACGGAAAGTTACCGCCGGTCAGCGCCCGGTCAAAGACCCGACCGACCGGCTGGGTGCCGGAGGCATGGGTTGTGATGCCGGCGGCATTGGTCACAATCACGTACCGCATGACATCCAGGTTGCGGTTCATGATCTCGAAAACAAACCGGTCCGTGAGTTCCCCGATCTCGGCCTCGCTCGGCGACCGTTGCTGATCAAACTCCGAGATGGAGATGGCCATCGCCTCGGTGAGGCTCTTGCCGCGGCTGACGATCGCCTCGTACAGCGTCCTCCGCTCATGGATGGTGCCGAGCACCGCCACCAGTGTCATCGTCACCGCGATCAGGGTGTTGGAATAAAGGAAGAAACGGATTCGAAGCCCGAGCTTGATCATCGGCACGAGACTCCACGGCCGGCCAACGGTCTCCGCCGACCCGCCGCGTCACCACGCTCGGTGGCGACCATCATGATCCCTCCGCGATCCTTGCCACCAGTTCGTCACAGTCCATCCCCTCGGCGAGCTCGACGATCCGCACCCAGCCCCGCTGTCGTGCCCGGTTCGCGGCCTCGAGCCCGAGACACCAGGCGGTCGAGGTTGGCGTCCAGCCCGGGTTGTTGATTTCATCATCCAGCCAGTCAACCTCTGCGCGACTGCGAACCACACACCCCGACAATGGCGAAACCGACATCACCACCCGAGCGGCCGGGGTCACCGGCATCGGCAGCATCACGACCTCGGCCCCGTGGTCTTCGAGCATCGTGGCGATCTTGGCGTTGCTCGCAGTTGTTACGAGACGCCTTCCGGCCAGGGGCATTGAACTGAACCAATCGAGATTCTCTGCATGAGAAACCGTAGGGCCGATGGCAAACAGGGCCGGTGGTTCGAGGCCGGCCTCCTCGATCGCCGTCGTCAATTCGCTCAGAGTTGAAACCACCTGTCGTTGGGCTGCGGTGGTTCCCTGCTGCACCATGGCCGCAGGTGTGTCGGGCGCCATCCCCGCCTCGAGTAGACGCTCGACAACCGTCGGCAGTGCGGTGACCCCCATATAGCCCACCAGCGTGGCGTGTTGATCCTGTGCCAGGAGGTCCCATCGAACCTGGGGACCGTCGCCCTTGATGGCTTCGTGTGCCGTCAGCAGGGTGAGACGAACCGATTCCTGGCGGTGGGTCGCTGGAATACCCGCCCACGCCAGGGCTGCGATCCCCGAGGTCACGCCCGGCACGACCTCGAACCGGATGTCTTCCTCGGCCAGGACCTCGGCCTCTTCACCGCCGCGGCCGAAGACGTAGGGGTCGCCGCCCTTCAGCCGCACCACCCGCTTGCCCTCCCGCGCCAGACGAACCAACAGCGCGTTGATCTCAGACTGCGGCATCGGGTGGTTGCCGGCGACCTTGCCGACCGGGTGGAGTTCCACGTCAGCCGCCAGATCGGGAGGAAGGGCCCCCGCAGCAAGGCGATCGAAAACCACCGCGTCAGCCTCCGCGAGCCGGCGCCGACCACGCACCGTCAACAGCCCCGGGCATCCGGGGCCACCTCCCACCAAGGCGACGAAACCCTCGCCGGACCGAGCCTCCCGGCATCCGTGAGCGGTCACGGTTGGAGGGGGCGTGGTGGTCTTCCTGTGATCCACATCGATCTGAAGCCAGCCTTGTTCCTCGGCCTCGGTCGGCACCCGCGCCGTCAGACGCTCACCGTCGACCGTCGCCTCGAAAAAATTGTCGTAGAGTTCGCTCTGGATCGAAGGCTTGAGGTCCAGCGTTCGCACCGTATCTCTGAAACGGGCGGCCGCATCGAGCCACTCGGCCCACTCCGGCCCGAATCGACGTTCCAACAACCGGCGCAGCCTCGCCACTGCAAATGGCGCCTCACCCGAAGAACTCAAGGCCATCTGAAACGGCCCCCGACGCACCCTCGCCGGCAGGTGGAAGGAACAGATTTCGGGGACGTCAGCGACGTTGCACCAGATGCCGCGCTCCTCGGCCTGGCGGAAGACCTCTTCGTTGACCTCGCGATCGTCGGTGGCGGCGATGATTAGCGACCAGGTGCCCGCAGCGTCGCCCTGGTACACACGTTGTACAAGCTCGATTTCGGATTTTTCAAACATGATTGCGATGGGCTCCACGACCTCCGGCGCCACGACGGTGACGCGAGCCCCCTCCTCGACGAGCCCCTGGATCTTGCGCAGGGCGACCCCACCGCCACCCACAACCAGACAGCGTCGGCCTTTGATTTCAAGGGTAACGGGGTACATCTGACCTTCCTCGGGCGGAGTGCACCGGCAGACCGCCGCAGTTCCGGAATTGTAACACCACGCACCGGGTCAATTCCACCGTTACGTTTATGAAACGGTCTCGTAAACAACTCACAAAGCTGGGGTTCTGGCTCTCCAGCTGGTGCCGCCCCCGAGGTATCGCGCAGTGATCCCTGGTTGAGCGAGCCACCGTACGACCTCGGCGGAACGGGTGCCATGGGCGCACACGACCACCACGTCACCAGCGGGCACCTCACCGGCCCGTTGGCGAAGCTCGCCGCTTTCGATCTCGATCAGATTCTTCGCGGCCACCGGCCTCTCCGCCCGCTCCTCGGGCACCCGCACATCGAGGACTGTCATCACTCGCAGATCGGTCAGCGGAGAGAGGGCTTCGATACCGTCAATCTGGTTTTGCGCGGCCATCGCGAGCACCGCCAGGGGATCCAGCGCCGGCGCGTACGGTGGAGCGTAGGCATGCTCGACGGCCGCCAGTTCGTCGACCGTCGCGCCGCGAAGGATGAGTTGGGTCGCGACGTCAATTCTCTTTGCGACCTCTCCCTCCTCGCTCACCCCCTGCACCCCCAGCACCCGTTGCGACGACGGGTCGTACACCATCGCCAGGAGGATGAGCTTCGACTCGGGCCAGTAGTGGGCCGTGTCCTCGGTGCTGATCCACACGCTGCGAACACCGAGTCCGTCGCCCCCGAGACGCGCCGCAGTGCAACCGACGGCCGCCACGTTGAGATCAAAGACCTTGACCGCAGTCGCCGCCGCCACCGGGCCAAATGAGTCTTCTCGACCCGCGAGGATATTTGCAAGGACTCTACCGTGGCGGTTGGCGAGGGATCCAAGGGGCAGATAGGCCGGCCCTCCCGACGCCGCGTGGCGGTTTTCGACGCAGTCGCCGGCCGCCCACACGTTGGGCACTGTGGTGGCCATCCTCTCGTCCACCCGGATCGCGCGGCTCGGACCGATGGCGGCGCCCGCCGCGACCGCGAGTTCGACCCTCGGTGTGACCCCGACCGCTACGACCACAGCATCAGCTTCGACGTTGAGCGAACCCGCGCGAACGGTGACGCCGTCATCGGTGGCGGTGATCTCCTCGACCGCACGACCGCATTCGACCCGGACGTCGTTGCCCACGAGATGGCGGGCCACAACCGCGCCGAGCTCCGCATCGAGGATCTCCGGCAGGGGGTGGGGAGCGGCCTCGATCAAGGTCACATCGGCTCCCCACAAGCTGTGGAAGGCCTCGGCAAGCTCGCATCCCACCAGCCCGGCGCCGATCACTGCGACGTGGTCGATTTCGCCACGCATCAGCCCGATCTTGAGGGGTTTGACGTCATTCCAGGTGTGAAAGGTGTGGACCCTCGGGTGGTCGGGCTGCCCGGGGAGCTTCCTCGGCGAGGCCCCGGTGGCGATCACCAATTCGTCCCACTCGAGTTCCTCGCCGCCGTCGGGGCCCTCTACGAACAGGGTCCTTGCGTCCACATCAACCCCTGTGGCTCGGAGGGGCGCGCGAACATCGACACCTTTGATGGCCGCGAAGTACTCCTCATCGCGCTCGATGCCGTAGGGCGTTCGCCGAAGGGCGCCGAGCTCCTCGATATCGCCGGAGAGCACGTAGGGAAGGCCGCACGCGCCGTACGAAAAGACCTCGTTGGCCTCCACCACCGTAATCGACCATTCAGGCTGCAACCGCCGCAGGCGGCAGGCGCACCGCAACCCCGCCGCCGACGCCCCAACGATCACGATCTTCTTTGTTACATCGTCCATAGCTCGCCACCCCTTAAAAAAAGACCCCCGCCCCCGGAACGCGCCGGGTGGCGGGGGCAATTCCTAATTCCGAATTCCGAATTCAAAATTCCTAATTCGTCGTTGCCTTTTTGAGTTGTC
>JASJGQ010000143.1:0-7895 GCA_033791425.1 Acidobacteriota bacterium | reverse complement strand
CTTGTGAAAAAACACCGGCCCCCCCCCCCCGGGGCGGCTCCTCTGGTGGCCCCCGCCCACCCCAAGCCCGCCCCGGGGGGGCCCGGCGGCTGGTGGGGGGGCCGTTCCCCCACCTTCAGGGCTGTTTCCTGCATCCTGGATCCTGTGACCTGTGACCTGAATCCCGTTGGTCCGTCAGCCCTTGAGGACGGCGACCGGCCGCGGCCGCGACGCGAGAGATTCTCATAGGCGGCGTTCCATGTCTGCGGACACAGACGTGGTCAGAGCTGTTCCTCCTGGATCAACTCCATTTTCGTGATCTTCCATACACCGCCTATGGGTTGGACCGTCATTTCCGCCACGTACTGGTTCCTCCGCTGGTGGATATGGCCCCAGTGGCCGACGGAAGCGGCGAGCTTCCAGGTGCAGGTGGCGTTGAAGCCGGCGCCCTCCGGTTCGGCTTCGATATCGACGAGTTCGAGCTCCTGGACCTTGGCCCTGGCGCCGCCCTGGCTGGCGAGTTGGAGGCGTTTCTGGGTTTCGAGATAGATCTCCACCAGGAGGTCCCCATCAACGCTCTGGTCGAGAGTGTCGTAGATCGTCTCTTCGTCGCGGTAGTCGAAGGACCGGTACACATTGTGGAGCAGAGCGGTCACGATGGTGCCGGCACGCTCGTTGGTCATTCCGGCCGAGTGTGTGGCGGCAACCGTACCACCCGCCACCGCGACCAAGGCGGCGCCGGTTGCGATCACCCGCCGCCACGAATTCCTACCCCGGACAGCCCCGACGACATTGCGCAGGACGAAAACGCCGAGAACAGCGATTGCCGCCCAACCGAGATACACCGCTCCGCGGATCGCAGGGGAGGTGGGTGAGGCCACCTCGACCAGGGTCGGAACGCTTGGGTTTTTCAGAAAGTTCTTCCACCACAGGACATTGTCGTCCGGCATCAGAAAGAAACGAAGGGGTCCGGCTTCGTCGGTGGCTGCCCCGGGGATCTTCTCAACGCGGTCTGGGAAGAGATTCCAGACGACGTTCGCCTCGTCTGGGTAGTCGGTCATCGGTTGCAGAAAGATGATGCCGAGGGTGGCGGCCGAGGCATCGAGCTCGCGTGGCGGACTGATCACGGTGGAGGTGCGGAGGGTCCGTTCGAGGAAGTTGACGCGGTCGAGGACCGGTGTGATGGGTTCACCGTCGATGGTGAAATCAAGATCGGCGGCGAAGAAGTCGGCTACCCGGCGCTTGACGTCCTCCTGGATGTCAACCGGGATGGTCTTCAATCCACCGACACCGACATCCGCCCATTGCTGGACGTCGCGCGGGCGGGCGATGATCTCCACCCGAACTTCGTATGGTTCCACATACAAAAAGACGTTCATGGGCGAGTCGTACTGCCGCCACAGATTGCGGTTGCGGAACTTCGAAAACCAGGGGTCCTCCCAGTCGAGATCAAGGGTCGATTCCGCGCCGAGATATCGAAAGTCCATGACAGGAACGCCAAGGTGGTAGGTGATGAAGCCGATGTTTGCGGTTGGGAACCGACCTGTGGCGGTTGGGGGGTGGAAGGTCAGGGTGCCGGGCTTGCCCTGGAAACCGTAGGTGAGAACGACGAAGATCACCGGTACGCCTTCATCCTCCGCGGAGGGGAGAGGTTCGCCGGTGATCTCGTCGCGAGGGACCCTCCGCCGTGGTCCGATATCGGTCACACGACCGGGGAGGGGGGGGCCTCCATCGGCTCGAATCACGAAGTCCTCGCCGAAAAAGGCCGCGAGCCGCTGCCTGAGAGGTGCCGCCTCGAGCCCCATCTGTGCGCGCATCTCGTCGGGCAGCAGGTTGTGGAACGCAAGAAGGTCAGACACCCCGATCTCCATCTCAACCCGTATCTCCGACTCTTCGATGGAGATCTCCACCACCGTGGCGGCCGTCATGGCTTTGGTAATGACGATGGCGTCTGCCATTGCCGGCAGGGACGGCAGGAGGCAGAGCAGTGACGCGACGAGAACTGTGGCCACACCTACCACCTGGTGACTTTGAACTTGCCACCCACACCCGACCCGGCGAGACTGAATCATGTTCATGGCGAAATTCTAGACGATCCTTGAATACGGTGACGAACCCGGCGGAAAGCCGGCGCCCTCACATCGCATCGATGATGTGCAATGGTCATGAATGGCGACCGGGAGGCAAAAAAGCCGGGGGTCGTGACCACCCCCGGCTGTATCGATTCTGACGGCACGATCGGCAGGCTACTCTTTGTAGCTCTCGTCGTGCTCCTTCTTGATGTCCTGCCACTGCTTTTTGAACTCTTTCTCCTCGGCCTTGGTGAGAATGCGGAAGGGCACCTGGACCATGCTGCCTTCGAACTTGACGTTGAGGTAGTACTGTCCGGTCTGAATCTTGCCGGGAACCTCAAAGAACATCCGTCCGACGCAGGCGCGGCGCATAGTCAACTCGAACTGATCGTAGGAAATTCTACTCGGGCCAGTGGGATCGGCGAAGAAACCGAGAACACACGCCTGGTTTGCGGACACCGGAAAGTAGTTGATGGAGTCACGGGTCATATTCGCCCGGGCATTGAGCGCCCGCAACGAGCCCGCCTTGTTGTACTCTTTCTGGGTGGCCAGCGGGATGGTCGAGCCGTCAGGAAGCATGAGGGTGAATGCGTCCCTCTTCATGGTTTGGCTCTTGTTCCCATCTCGCAACGTCACACCCACATCGAGGAGCATCCACTCCTCGGCCACCGAGGCATTGGCGATGCGGTAGCCGAGGGTGACGTAGCCCTCGTTGTTGTAGGCGATGCGCACTAACTCTCTGGTGAGGGTGAAGATCTCGGGCACCGTCGGCTCCGGTTTTTTCATGTCCTGGGCGGTGATCGCGCCGGCGCAGAACGCCGCCAACGCAACCAGCACAGCAACTCGAATTGCTCTGCCTCTCATGATTCAATCTCCCCATTCCTCGCTGTTCGAATCTGATCGAGCCGGGTCATTATCAGTTGGTCTTTTTCAGGCCGTACTTCTCGTTGAACTCCTTCACCATCTCCGCCGACACATCGCTGATGTCCCAACGGTGCTCGAGCGACCACTTCGAGAGCTGGTCAGGCTTGGTGTGGTCAGGAGGCGACGGTGTGTTGGGTCCGAGCACACTCCAGGCGTCGTCCGGCGACACGATCGAGCGCACCGTGATGTCGTCGGCGGTGATGTTCCAGACCAGGTTGTCCTTGGCCAGGGTCAGGGGCCCGTCGTAGGTCTCTCTGACATCGGCCAGGACCTCTGCGACGGTGTCGGGCTCCCAGAAGAAGTGGTAGGCGATGGCCATTCTGGGTTTGATGGTGCTCATGATCTTGCCGAAGGCCTGCGGCGGGGTGTGGATGTAGGTCCCGACGCCGATCGCGGTTTTGGGGTTCTGGTTGTACAGCGTGACAAGCTGTTGCGGCGTCAGAAAGGACTCGTGGATGGCCACATCCGCATCCAGGGCGTATTTGGTGTACCAGGTGTTGGGCATCGAGTCGCCGCCGATCACCACCTTCAGGCCGTTCCAGTACAGCGCGTAGCTGACCGAGCCGTCACCGGCGTGGATCGCCGGCCACGACTTGATGGTCACCCCGTTCTCCTGGTAGACGACCTGGTTTTCGCCCTTGAAGTCGAACTCGTGGACGTTGATCTGTCCCGGTTTGGACGGGAGATTCGCCAGCCGGGTCATGTTGTCCCAGTTGTAGGCCTGCAAGAAGTGCTCGACCGCGTACTTGGTCCCCATCTCGGGGACGGCGCCGTTCGGCCCCCAGATCTCCAGCGGTACGGTTCGACCCGAGGTCCAGCCGCCGGCCCACAGACCGGGGAGATCGCCCCAGTGGTCCGTGTGCAGGTGGGTGAGAAAGACCTTGGTCAGGTAATCGAAGGGAATCATCAGCGCCGACATGTTGGCGTTGGCGCCGGTTCCGATGTCGAAGATGAACTTGTCGCCGTTGCCGAGCTCGACCAGCCAGCAGGTCGCCGCCTGGCTCCGGCGTGCCGCCGGCATTCCGGTTCCGAGAGCGATCAATCGGATCTCGTCCGCCCCGAGAACCTCGGTGCCCGGGTAGTAGACGTAGCGGTCCGGTGCGGCCTCGTTCGGTTTCGTGACCGTGCCGCCGGCAGCTTCGGCCGCACGTGTCAACCAGCTGCTTCCTCCGCTCACGCCGTCATGCAATCCCCACTGATAGATCCCGACCACGGCAACCGCCACGATCAGAGCGATGCCGCCCATTTTCGCGATGTGTTTCATACTTTCCTCCCGAGCTTCGAATGATGTGCCTGAAGATACACCGTCTCACGGCGGACGGCTATACTCTGTTCGATTGACTGTGCAATAATCGTCAGCGGTTTCGCGCCACCTTTACCGTGTCGCGGAAGTGTGGAAATTATGCAAAGCACCGAACCCTCGTCAGGCAAACCGTTCCGGTTCAGAGTCACCGATCCCGTGGAGTTCGGCCTGCGATTGCGGCCGGTGGCTGCCAACGTCACTGCGGAGCACGGCGGACAGGATCGTTTTTCGGCGGATGTCCGGGCCTGCGCCCTCCCGCATATGGGACTATTTTCGGTGCGCATCGAGGGCGCCAGGGTCTATCGATCGCCGTCCGACTACCTCGCCCTGACGGTGCCCCTCGACCACGAGCTGCGTTTCTTCGACGGCGATGAAACCGGAAGCTTCCTACCAGGCCGGGTCCACATCCTCTGGCCGTCCGACCAGATGGATCTCGACATCGCCAAGGCCTCGTCGCTGCTGGTTGCCACCTACCCCATCTCGTGGCTCCGCGAACGCTGGCGCAAGGCCTCGGCGCTCGATAGGGAAACCACACCCGAAGCTTCGGATTGCCTGTCTCTGAGCGTGGCCGAAGGCCGGGCCTACTGGCGCCACCTCAACTTCGTGTGGAGCGAAATCTGCAACGGAGCCCAATTCCTGAAGTCAGATGCGGCCACCGACGCCATTGAACAAGCGAGCGCGGCACTCCTGCTGTTGGCATTCGAAAACGGCGCGATCTGTGGCTCTTCGGATGCCGAAGCCCAAGAGACGGACCTATCCCTTGAAAAGGCCGAGGTATACATCCGCACCAACCTCGGCGAGCAAATCACCCTGGCCGATCTGGTGGCGGTTTCGAACACCAGCGTCAGCTCGTTGCTGCGGGCCTTCCGGATCCATCGCAACATGTCTCCCATGAAGTACGTCAAACAGATCCGGCTCGAATCGACGCAGCGCGCTCTGCTCGCGGCCAGGACCGGGGTCACCACGGTCACGGAAGTCGCGATGGACCACGGTTTCTTCCAGCTCGGACGCTTCTCGGCCGACTACCGGCGCGTCTTCGGGGAGCTGCCATCTCAAACCCTCGGACGCTGACGAAAACCGCACGACTGACAAAAAGTCCATAGCCGCGGCGGGTCTCGCGAACTTATCTTTGCCGAGGGATCCAAAGTGCAGATGGAATCTATGGCTGCCGCGAAAGAAGCGGAGAAGATGCCCGCCACCAGCGGGGCCGCGGGAAACCACCACCTGCGGCGGGCCGAGGATTACATCCACTCCCACCTCAGGGAGGAGTTTTCACTCCTCGATCTTATCGATGCGGTGGGAACCAGCCCGAGCACCCTGCCCCGAGCCTTCAACACCCACCACGGCGTCTCTCCGATGCAATATGTCAAACGACTCCGGCTCGAAGCGGTGCGGCGCTCTCTGTTGGCCGCCGACCCGCAAAATGGCACTGTCGGCAGAGTTGCTTCCGAGTTCGGGTTCCGTCAGCTGGGGCGGTTGTCAGCAGAATACCGAAGCGTCTTTGGTGAGCTCCCGTCGGTGACCCTGCGCCACTACCAGCATCGACTCTGAACCACGATGAGGTTATAAAGGGGAGGTGTTCTCACCATTGGTGTTGAAGAGGATCATTCAACCCCGCCTCTGGGTACTGCTGTTCGTCGTGATACCTGTATCGGGTGCGATAGCCGACGAACCGGCAGCGCCGAAGCAGGAGAACAGCGACACCGACGCTGAGGATCAAAGCGCGACGCAACGGCTCGATTTCGGAATCTACTTATACAATTCGGAAGACGGCCGCGTTACACGTGGCGGATTGAACTACAACTGGGTACCGCTCCCCAACCACAGCTTTGCGGCCACCTTGCCCGTGGTCAACTCCAGTCTCGCAAGCGTCGATGGAAGCGGTATCGGCGACCTGTTGCTGCGCTACAACTGGGTCCCGGCCCAGACGCTGACGGCCGATCCATGGGTGCCCAACAGCCTCGGTATCGGCCTGGGACTCCTGGTCCCGACAGGAGACGCCGCCAAAGGGACCGGCGGAGACCAATGGGTCGCGGCGCCGGCCTTCGGTTTCGTGGCCAAGCTCGGAAAGCGAACAACCCTACTGCCGCAAATTCAGTACCTGAAGTCCTTTGCGGAGGGTGAGCTGGCCCAGGGGATGGAGGCCATTTCCCTCTCAGCCGACCTCGTTCACGTCTTCCTCAGTGAGTTCTGGATCCAGTACACGCCCTCGGTGTCCTACGACTTCGAGGCCGAACAGTATGAGTTCGACAACCTCCTCGTTGTCGGCCAGAAGTTCACCCGCCGCATCGCCCTGAGGTTCGAGCTACAAACCCTCAACATCGCCGATCCGCAGGACCCGACCGGCGACGTACGCGAGCTCGACTACCGCGCAACCCTCAAGCTGCAGTGGATTCTGGCGTACTGAGCCATCCCCGAATCATATCCGCAAGCCCGAGGTGTTGACGAAAAACGCACAATCCGCCAAAAAGCGATAGCAACGACCTCGATGACGGAATTACATTACGGTCCGTTATCAGAGACAAGAGAGCGGAAACAGTTCCAATGCACCGCCCGCGAGTTCCATCTCGACGAGGTGGTAGCGGCAACTGAAATCGGGAGACATAATGATGACGAAAAGGAAACAGTTCGTGACAATCGCTCTCGCCCTCGTGCTCGGTGCGGCCGGCATCGTTGCGGCCGAGCAACCGCAGGTGGATCCGGCGGCCGACATGCTGATCAAGCGCATGGGCGCCGTCCTCGGCGCGGCCGATGGGTTCACGGTGACGAATACTTTCACTTCCGATGAGGTCGTTACGACCGGAGAGATCGTGCAACTCGAGGGCAGGGTGGAAATCGCGCTGCGCCGCCCCAACGGGCTGCGGGCCGCGATCTCGGGTGACTACGGGTCCAAACAGTATTTCTATGACGGAGAGAAGATGACCTTTGCCGACAGCGCTCGAAAAACATGGGCCTCGGCCGCGATCCCTGGGACCATCGACGACGCCATGGAAACCATGTGGCAGGACTTCGGAATCAAGATCCCACTGGTCGACTTCATCGTCTCGGACCCCTACACCACCCTCATCGCCAACGTCGAGTCCGGTTTCTACGCCGGTCTCCACCAGGTCAACGGCGAGCCCTGCCACCACCTGGTATTCACCCAGGAGGAGATTGACTGGCAGATCTGGATCTCTGATGGCGCCCTGCCGCTTCCGCAGAAACTGGTCATCACCTACAAGCTCGAGGATGGCTACCCGCAGTACACGGCGCTGTTCTCGGACTGGGATCTCGGCCCCGGGCTCAACGACGCGGTCTTCGGCTTCGCACCGCCGGAAGGCTCGATCAAGATTGTCTTTGCTGAAAGCGGCGAGTGAGGGAAGGACGATGACGATGAACAGGCTCACAAAGAAAACGACTGCCCTTCTCTCTGGGATCGCCCTCGTCGGCGCGACCCAACTTGCGTATGTTCAGCCCGCCGAGGCCGGTGGCCGCGGTGGTGTTCACTACGGTGGCGGCCACGGAGGTCCAGGCGGACCGGGTGGCGGCGGACCGAGCGGCCCCGGCCGAAACGCGGGCCCGAGCCGGCACGGCGGACCAGGAGGCCCCGGCGGACACAACAACACCCGGCGCGCCTA
>JASJGQ010000142.1:0-6011 GCA_033791425.1 Acidobacteriota bacterium | reverse complement strand
GGCCGCAAGTCGATCAAGATGCTGGATTCATTCATTGTTCCGTATTATGTCCTATCGATCTATTTTTTCACTCGGCCAAGAACCAAAGAATGGTTTGAATAGATATGGAATTAAATTGTACGGTGATTTTTGTATCTATTAGAGGTTTCAACTTGTCGATTTTCAGGTTCTGATTGAAGCTAATATGAATCTCTCAGGCGAGAAGAAAAATATTCTCATCCGGATCTTAAAGGCAATATTTCTGACTCTATTGAGTCCAATTCTTGCCCTTCCATTTTCATATTTACTTTATGTAGTTATCGCCGTATATGATCCTCCAGGACTCTCTGACCCGCTTCGCGAGACAATGGGCTCGACGCGGTATGTCCTTCGTTGGGCTGTCCTTGGACCTTTCTATGAAGTTTTGATTTTCGACAACATGTTGAAGGAGTTTTACATATCACTTCCACTCCTATTCTCTGGGAACTACGCACTCATCGCGACCTTGAAAAAAATTCGACCCTGGCCACTTCGTCTCTTGATTCTCTTGTCTGGAGCAGGGTTGTTTTTCGCGGCGGTTACGTTTGGCGGACTCTGGCTCGGGCTGTGGGAAGAACCCTTCTGGACATGAGTATGGCAACCGTTGTGCCGCGGGTGAAGGCCTGCTGCATCAGCAGCATCGAAGAGGCGCGGCTGGCCGTCCGATATCGCGCTGCGGCAGTGGGTCTGGTTTTGGAGATGCCAAGCGGTCCCGGCGTTATTTCTGAGGACCTGGTCGCCCGGATCGCGGCCACGGTGCCTCCGGGGGTGGCGTCATTCCTGCTCACGTTGGTTGCCAGGCCCAACGTTCTTAACGATTATTGTTGACCGGAAGGAATCACATACTCCGTCGATACTGCCCGCCGACCTCGTAGAGTGCTCTGGAGATCTGACCGAGAGAGCAACTCCGCACAGTCCTCAACAGCTCGGCAAAAATATTCCCACCCTCCCGAGCCACATCCTGCAACCTCTTCAGCGCTTCCCCCGCCTCCCCCGCATACCGCGCATGGAAATCCTCGAGGTGCGCCAACCTCGCATCCTTCTCCTCCTTGGTCGCCCGGGTGAGCTCCGGCTCGGGCACCTCCTCGCCATCCTCGGCAACAAACATGTTGACGCCCACCAGCGGATACTCCCCGGTCTCCTTCAACCGCTCGTAGTGGAGGCTCTCCTCCTGGATCTTGCCGCGCTGGTGCATCGCCTCCATCGCCCCGAGAACGTCAATAGCGGAATAGCGTGCATAGCACCTTTTTGAACAAGTGTGGAAGTGTGTACGTGGCACCCATGCTTGGTTGAAGACCAATTAGCTGCGGAACTACGGGCCCATGTTCTGGACGTTCAAGGCTCCCAGGCGATGGTGTCCCCGCTTTCGAAGCCGTCGCGGAAGATGGTTGTGGAATGGAAGTCGACGTCGTCGATACGTGCCCGAACGGGTTCGTCGGCGAGGTCCTGCCAGGTTAAGAGGAAGAGCAGGGCTGACTGTGCGCCGGCGGGCGCGGTGGCCGGGTTGGTGCTGAGGAAGTTCCAGGTGTCGTAGAGCGGGTAACCCATTGTTTGGATGTCGCCGAGGTGAAGGAAGGAGTCACACGTGGTGTTCGCGTGGAAATCGACCTCGATCCGCGGTGACCCGCCCTGGGTTACGTCCGGGTCATCCGGCCAGTAGACCCACATGGACGCGACGTAGGTTTCGAATTCGTCGACGGGTACACACTGGTTGCACCAGAGGTAACGGTTGTCGCTCGCCGCGGTGACGTCGTGCTGCATGGAACCCGAGGTGGCCGATCCAGAGCGATCCTCGGGGCTCCAGGTGGCGTTGCCGTTGGCGGTGGAGCAAGACCATCCATCGAGCTGGTCGACATTGTCGAATCCCGGGTTCACCAGGAGGTTCTGCGCGGCGAGTGGGAGCGCGCTGAAGATGGCAATTGCGATGACTACGGCGACTCTGACCATGGGGATCCCCCTGTCTCGATTTCGAAGCTCGTATTCGCCTTGTGTCCAAGGTATTCCACAATTCTTGGGAAGGCAAGCTCCGCCGCCGGGACGATCAGTCGAGGACCCCGATGAACTCCCTAGTGGTGCCAGACACCCACTTGTGATGTTTCCGTCCACGACGATTCAGGTGTGACTGGGGAGGGAAGAAGTGTCAGCTCGACAAGATCATAAGTGAGTGTCTGGAACCTTTGTGGGACCAACACAAAGGGTGGATCAACAACCGGGGGCAGGTCAATAAGGCCTTACAATGTATTGATGTTGTCTTCAGTATTTCCTTGTGCGGCCCGTCTGCCGATGAGTGTGGAAAGAACCGTGCGATGTCACACCTGAAGACACGCTGCCGTCTGATCGTGCCACTGCTGGTCGCCGCGTTGGCCGTGATGCTGTCGTCGGCGGTCGTCTGTGCCGAGGAGCAGGACGCCAAAATCGACCCGTGGGTCCTCGATCGGCTCGCAACGACTGGCGAGGCGGAGTTCCTCGTCATCCTCGCCGAACAGGCGGATTTGGGCGGCATCGACGCCCTGCGAACGAAGCGCGAGAAAGGTCGGTTCGTGCTCGATCGCCTGCGGAAAGTCGCCGACCGCACGCAGCCCGCGGTGGTCGCCGAGATCCAGGCGCGGGGCCTCGACTACCGGAGGTTTTGGGTCGCCAATATGGTGTGGGTGCGTGCCGATGCCGCGGCCGTGGCGGCGCTTGCGGCGCGGGACGACGTGCGCCGGCTGTCCGCCAACCCCTCGGTTGCCCTCCGCAAACCGATATCTCCCTTGCCGAAGCTGACACCGTCCGCAGCGCCCGAGGTGAACCTGCTGCAGATCGGTGCCACCGGTTTCTGGGCGGCAGGTTTCACCGGTCAGGGAGTGGTCATCGGCGGTGCCGACACCGGCTACGACTGGGAACACCCCGCTCTCGTGGACACATACCGTGGATCGAACGGCGTGTCGGCCACCCACAACTACAACTGGCATGACGCGATCCATTCGGAGGGGGGTGTCTGCGGCGCGGACTCACCGGAGCCCTGCGACGACGGCGCTCACGGCACTCACACCATGGGCATCATGGTGGGCGACGACGGCGGGGCGAACCAGGTCGGCGTGGCGCCAGGCGCGCGCTGGATCGGTTGCCGCAACATGGATCGGGGAGTCGGCACGCCGGCGACCTACAGCGAGTGTTTCCAGTTTTTTATCGCCCCGACGGATCTCGCCGATGAAAACGCGATGCCGGAGATGGCGCCCGACGTTGTCAACGGCTCGTGGTCATGCCCACCCAGTGAGGGTTGCACCGATCCCGATGTTCTCCGCACTGTTGTTGAGAACACCAGGGCGGCCGGGATCCTGGTTGTCCAGTCGGCCGGCAACGCGGGGTCGAGTTGTTCCTCGGTCAATACGCCGGCCGCGATATACGAGGCGACGTTGACTGTCGGGGCCGTCGACGGCAGCGACAACATCGCGGGCTTTTCGTCTCGCGGCCCGGTCACCGTGGACGGCAGCAACCGCCTCAAACCCGACGTGTCTGCGCCGGGAGTGGCGATCCGGTCGAGCATTCCGGGGGGCGGGTATGCCTCCTACAGCGGCACGAGCATGGCGGCGCCGCACGTGGCCGGTCTGGTGGCTCTGCTGATCTCGGCGCAGGGTTGTCTGGAGGGTGACCCGACTGCGATCGAGCGGCAAATCAGGGACGCCGCGCTGCCCAGAACCACGACCCAGACCTGCGGCGGCATCGCCGCCGGCACGGTTCCGAACAACACCTACGGTTTCGGCTCAGTGCGGGCGGTCGTACCGTCGCCCTCGGCCTGCAACGGGATCTTCGGCGACGGGTTCGAGTCGGGCAACACATCCCTGTGGGCTGCGACGGTGCCCTGACGAACCGTTCGCCGAGGCGAACCTGACGTACGCCATGAAACCGGTCCGCACCTGGTGCAATGGTGCCAGACACCCACTTGTGATGTTTCCGTCCACGACGATTGGGGTGTGACTGGGGAGGGAAGAAGCGTCAGCTCGACAAGATCCTAAGTGAGTGTCTGGCACCTTTTTTACGCTAAGGCCTGGCACCGCGACGTGGCACCGCGACGGTTGTCATCGTGGCCGAGTCTCGGCCGGGCACGTCGTCAAGGCCAAACGGATGACCAGGCTTGGGTGGTGCCGCTTTCGAACCCGTCGGCAAAGAGACCGACCATCGGTCCGATGTATTCGGTTGCGATCACCAGATCGTCAAACCAGGCGCCACAGGTGGGGTCCGAGTCGACATAGTGTTCGAGCCAGACGTAGTTAAGGTTGAGCTCCGGGACGGTGCGCCAGCGGAACCCCTCGAAATCGGTGCAACAGGGGGTGCCGGAGCCGTTGGGGTCGCACGGTCCAGACGGCGTGCAACCGGCATTCGGCCAGAAACCGTCCCAGATCCACTCGCCGCGGGGAAAGCCTGGACCGAGGTGGTTTTTCCGTACACCGTCGATCCAGAAGGCCTGCTCTCCGTTGGAAGCCGAGACCGGATCGTTCATCTTGACCATGAACTCGATGCAGATCCACCGGCCCCGGTCAGCTGTGTGGGGTGAGGGCTTGCCGCTGAAGGTATTCCCCCAGTAGCTGCCGCCAGGGTTGGTTCTCATCTCCATCCAATAGGTGTAGAAGGCCCAGGCCCACCAATTGCCGAAGGGTTCGATTCCGGTGGAGAACCGTTCGTCGCCCACGGGCCGGATTCCGGCCCTGGGCCAGGGCCAGGCCGTGGAGGGGTTGTGTCCGCCCAGCCAGGGCCAGTGGTGCACGTTGTTGCACCCGGAATCGAGCTTGGCATAGTAGCGGACGTAGAGCTGGTCGTAACCGGGCAGGAGACGGGTGTAGAGATCCGCGGAACCGTCGAAGAAGACGGATTGGGTCCCACCGGATCCTGCGGGTGTGTCCGTCGAGAACGACATCCTCTCCGGGTTGCTGTTGGACTCCCACCCGGCGATCAGATCGTCGACGGTGGCGTGTTCGAAGTCTTCGGTGAACTGAACCGCCGCGGCCGATGCGATGCCGACATCGTTGGGGTATCGCACGGCGATCCCGAAATCGACGCGATCTTGGGGGCCGGGCTCCGCGCTCTCGCCTGCAGCGCACACCGCCGGTTCGGCTCCGATCATCACCCAGAGAGCGAGAACGGCCGCTCTGCCGGTTTTCGTGATGGCTCCACGCTTCACGTTCGACTCCTCTCCGATTGTTGCGGGCTTGCAGAGGTCTCAGTGAACCGAAGATACCGCCTATCGGGCGCCCGATCCGTGCCGGTGATCACACCGTGGTGGATGGGGAATGGGTGCCACGTACCGGATGGGTGCATTGTGAAGCCCGGAAGACGCAGCGCCGAGCACAGAGGAGATCATTGCGTCATCAGATCGGTTGGGTGTCGAGGTCGTGCAGATGGAACGGTGCCACCCTTTGCATTCATTGCATTGTGGATGGCAGTGACCCCTATCTCGACAATGCAAACAATGCTAAGGGTGACGCCCATCTATCCGGCGTGCGTCGCACCACGCACCTACCGAAACCCTGCCTGCAGCGCGATTGCAGGGGCGCCGCAACCCATCTTCGGCGTCTACCCCCACGGCCTCCAACAGCACGAGGATTTCTGTGCCGTCCTTCAAGCTGATCGTGACGCGGTTGCACTGTGCGACCCGTTTACGGTCGTTCGTGAAGCGGGTGACGAGCTGGTCGCGGTCCCGCTCACCGATGCGTATGGAGCACACACACAAGCCATCGCCGCCGAGCTGGAGGCTGCGGCAGAAGCTCTCGCCGCCGATGACAGCGAAGCGGCGCTTCGAGAATATTTGAAAGCGGCCGCCCAGGCTTTCGTCGACAACCACTGGGAACCCGCCGACGAGGCGTGGGCTGCGATGAACGGTCGCAACTCGAAGTGGTATCTCCGCGTCGCTCCCGACGAGGTCTACTGGGAACCCTGCGCATTGAAGGCCGGCATTCACATGACCTTCGCGGCGATCAACACCGACTCTCTCACCTGGCAGGATCGCCTGAACC
>JASJGQ010000141.1:0-2724 GCA_033791425.1 Acidobacteriota bacterium | reverse complement strand
TTTTGTGTTGATCAACAGGTCGCGGCGGGTTTTGAACCCTTTGGTGGAGCGCGCGCGGCATACGGGCCACCGCTCTAAACCCGACCGTGGGTTTTGGTCGGCACAAAACTCGACTCGGTGGCGGATCGTGAGCGCGCCCTCGCCGACCTCGCGGCTGTGGGCACCCGCCACGGCGTGCGTACGACGGCGATCTCGGCAGTGACCGGCGAAGGCGTCGATCAGCTCGTGAGGATGTTGCTCGATCTCGTAGAGGAGGCCAGGAAAACGCCATGACACGGCGCATCGCGATCTATGGAGGAAGCTTCGATCCGTTCCACCTCGGCCATCTGGTGCCGACAGTCCGGGCGCAGGAAACCTTCCGCTTCGAAGCGGTGTACTTCGTGCCTGCGGGTTCCCCGCCGCACAAAGACTCCGGACCGTTGACCGCGGTCACCCACCGGTTGGCCATGGTGGCCATGGCCACCCTGCCCTACGACAACTTCTTCACATCCGACGACGAGGTTTTCGCTCCGCAGCCGACATATTCGGTCGAAACCGTCCATCGCTTTCGCGATCGCTTCCCGGATGCCACACTTTATTTCATCCTGGGCTCCGACTCCTTTTCTCAGATCGCCACTTGGGACAGGTGGGAAGAACTGGTGGACTCGGTTCACCTCGTCGTCCTGCATCGGGCCCACATGTGGGATGATGAGCTCGCGCAACAAGTGCCGGAACGCCTGCTGGGACGGATGCAGGAGGTCGAGGTCTTTGCCGAAGTTCCAGACCCGGAGCAGCTCACCGTGTACCTCCTCAACCACGAACCATTTCCGATTTCCGGGACGTCGATTCGTGCCCGCCAGAGCCGGGGACTGCCGATCCGCGAGCTGGTGCCCCATGAGGTCTACTCTTATGTCGAAAAATACGGACTGTACAGGCCAACCGGCGAGGGCGATCCCACATGACTGACATCGACACCATCGACACCTTGCGCACCGCTGCTCGCGCCGCGGCCGAAAAAAAGGCGTTCCAGATCGTCGGTTTCCAGATTTCCGCTCTCTCTTCGTACGCCGACGGCCTTCTCATATGCTCCGGTGGCAGCGACCGCCAGGTGGCGGCCATTGCGAACGAGGTCCAGCGCCAGCTCAGGGACCGGGGCCGCAGACCGCTGCACGTGGAAGGCCAGCGACGTGCCGAGTGGGTCTTGATGGACTATGGAGATGTGGTGATTCACGTCTTCACCGAGGAGCGGCGCACCTACTACGGCCTCGAGGGTCTGTGGGGCGATGCCCCGCGGCTCGACGCAGAAGCCCTGGAAATCAGCCAAGGCGATGGGCCGTGAAGGTTCGAGTGGTGTGGCTCGGCCGACCGTCGGCGAGCCCCTACGAGAGTCAGGTGGAAACGTATCGCAAGAGGGTGGCCCGGCGATGGCCCTCCGAAGACCGTCCGTTGCGGCCGATCAGCGGTGGACGGGACCGCGATCCCGCCCGTGCCCTCAGACTGGAAGCCGAGACGCTCGAGCGGCAGTTTGAGGCCGGATGGCACGTGGTGGCTCTCGACGAGAGAGCCCGTGACCGGCCCAGCCGGGATTTTGCGACCTGGCTGGCTGCTCTCGAAGACGGCGGCAGGCCGGGAGTGATGTTTGTTGTCGGGAGTGACCTCGGTCTCGACGGCACCATTATCGAGCGTGCGGACGGGCGGTTGTCGCTGAGTTCGATGACGTTACCCCATCTATTAGCGCGGCTCGTTTTGTGGGAGCAACTTTTTCGCTCGACCCAGATTCTCGGAGGTGGTGCCTATCACCGGGTCGGCGTACAATAAGGGACGGTTGTCCGCACAAGACGGTGACCGATAAAGTGAAACGGACTTCGACCGTACCATATAGAGGAGCGAAGAATGAACAAAAGACAGCTACAACGCTATCGCAAGGAGCTGCTGGCGAAGCGGGAGGAGCTGCTGGATCTCGTCCGGTCGGCCCGTGCCAGAGAGAAAGAGGGGAGCGGCAAAGCAGCCCCCGACCTCGGTGATAGGGCGCTTTCGACAGTTATCAGGGATCTCAGCTATCAGCTGTCCGCCACCGAGCGTGACCTCATGCGCCGCATCGACGAGGCACTCGATCGCATCGAAGATGGCGGATACGGTGTCTGCGCCGAGTGTGAGAAGAAGGTGCAGACCGGTCGATTGGATGCCGTGCCCTGGGCCCGCCACTGTATTCAGTGTCAGGAGCTGCAGGACCGTGGAGAGATCTGAACACTCGGTCGCCAGCGGCCGCAGCGACTGAGTTGTGGCGCCGATCCACCTGATTGCCTCATCGGACGACTTCCTTCTCGAAGAGCAGATGCGGGAGATCACCCGCGCCTCGAGTGAGGCGCTGGGAGGTGTCGAGCCCGAGGTGTTGCCGTCGGATATCACTCCCGAGGATCTCGCGATGGAGTTGTGTTCGCCGTCCCTGTTTGCACCGCAAAGGCTCTTCATGGTTTCGGATCTGCGTGCCTGGGTGGAAGCGCCGCCAAAGGGAAAATCGAAGAAGAGTGCCGAACCGGAAGTGGTCGATGTCACACCGGTGATCCGGGTGCTCGAAGAGGGTTTGTCGCCGGACATCACCGTGGTGATCGGCGCGTGGTGCCGGAGCAGACCGAAGGGCCCGCTGGTCAGCGCCGTCGGAGCAGCAGGTACATTCGAGTGGTTGCCCGCGCCGGAGACCCCGAAGCCATGGGACGACGTCGACCTTTCCGAGGACCAGGAACG
>JASJGQ010000140.1:0-10739 GCA_033791425.1 Acidobacteriota bacterium | reverse complement strand
AAAACTCTACGACGCTCTGGCTCTCGATGACGATCGCCAGCGTGACCCCGACATACCTCTGACGCCAATCGAGTGGGTCAAGGTGCACAACTTGCCTGATTACGTTCATTTCGATCATCGTGCCCATGTGCACGCCGGTGTCGACTGGCTTGTGGTTGGCAATGCGATGCACTTGTTCCTGGGGGCGTATCTCGTGCGGCCGGCCGCGGATCGACTCGGTCACGCGGCAGCCGTGCTTGATGCGTACGGGTTGAGTGGCGAGCTCCAGCCGGAAACCTGCGTTGCGATTTCAGATCGCCTACGTGCGTGGCAGGAGGAGAACTACCCAGGTGCGGAATTCGTCACCGAGGTGCCGTTACTCGGAACGGTGGACACCGCCGCGGGCCCCCGCACCTTGATGGGGTACGCCGACCTCGTGCTCGAGACCTCACAGGGATTTGTGCTGGTCGACCACAAGTGCTATCCGGCCGCCGATGATGTTCATTCGAGAGAGATCGCCATGGGCTACGCGTCGCAGTTACTCGGATACGCCACGCTGATCGAGATGGCCACAGGTCGAGAGGTCGTCGCAACTCTGATCCACTTCCCGTTTGCGGGCAAGCTCGTCGAGGTCGAAGTGGAAAGGACCGCTGTCCGTAGTTTGGTCTGATCGACGGCGCTTGGCTAGGCACATCGCCCGCTTGGGGGGGAGTCTGGCCGATCGTCTATGAATCCAATTCGCACTGGACCGGGACGTTGTCGATGCGGTTTATCGGTAGCGACCCGACTCTGGGCGGATATTTCGACGTCACCGGGTGAAGCGACATCGGAGGGTGGTTCGGGTCAGGAGGCGGGCGACAGGGTGTCGAGGGCCTCCCTGACCTGGCGTGCGACGGGGCCGTCACCGTGGCCGATGGCCGCTATCCGGGGCAGGAGGGACTCGAGGAGCGGCCGCGCCTCCGCCGAACGACCGGCCTCGGCGAGCGCGAGACCGATGATGATGTCGGCCTCGAGCACCTCGGTGTGGCCTTCGGGCAGCAGCCTGCCGAAGAGCGCACGGGACTCGCGGGCGTAGCCGAGGGCCTGCTCGGCGTGACCGCGTTCGAGCTCGAGTTTGGCGAGCTTGCCGAGGGCGTTGGCGACATTACGGTCGCCCTCGGGGTAGGCCGCCCGGTAGATCCGAAGGGCCTCCCGGTAGGATGCCTCGGCCTCGTCGAGGCGACCCTCGCCGGCGCGGATCGTCCCGAGCTGGATCTCCGCATAGCCGACATAGGGGTGATCGGGCCCCCGCGCCTCACGCTCGATCCTCGCCGCCTCGAGAAAAGCCGCCTCGGCCTCTGTCGGCCGACCGAGAAACCGGTACTGGCGGCCGCGCATGACCTCGAGATAGGCGATATCGGGGTGATCGGGGCCGAGCACGCGAACCGCGACGGGCAGGGCCTCCTCGACGAGTTCGACGCCGCGGTCGAACTTCTTTTGCCGCTCGAGGGTGGCGAGGACGACGCCGACGCTCGACAGGGTCATGGGGTGGTCGGGGCCGAGCACCCTCCGGCGCAGCTCGTAGCCCTTCTGGTGCAGCTCGGAGGCCTCGTCCAGCCGGTCGAGTTCGAGGGCCAGGGTGCCAAGGAGAAACAGACTCTCGGCCACCTCGGCATGTTCCTCTCCGAAGAGGCGAAGCCGCATGTCGAGGGCCTCTCGGACCAGGCGTTCGGCGGCGTCCACGCGGCTTTCCTCGAACGCGAGCCAGCCGGCGGTTTGGAGCACCCGGGCGAGATCCGGGTGATCGCCCTCGAAACCGCCTCTCGCGGTCGCCAGCGCCTCATCGGAGATCCGGCGCGCCTCGGCGACATCGCCCAGGTTGAAGTGGGCCCGGGCGAGCTCGCTGAGCGTCGCTGCGAGATCCGGGCTCGAGGGGTCATTGCGGCGCAGCACCGCCGCGGACTCGGCGAGCAGCCCGGCGGCTTCCTCGTATTCGCCGAGATTGGTGTAAACCTCGCCGACCGCCCTGAGCAACCGCGACCGGGTGCCGGGCTCGTCGGCGAGCTCGCCGTCGAGCCGGGCGGCGCCGCGGTCGAGCAGTTCGCGTGCCGTGATCTCGGCGCCGCGCGACTCGCTGGGGTCGGCAACCCGGAAGAGATCGACGAGGAACGACGAGACCCGCTCGGCGCTCCGCGCCTCGATGCGTGCGCGCTCTTCGGCGGCCCGTGCGTGATCGCGCTCCTCGGCTGCAATTCTGGCGTTGACGGTGGCCTGGACGGCGAAGCCGAGCACCGCCGTCACGCCCACGGCCGCCGCGGTCACCGAACCGCGGTGCCGGCGGACGAACTTTCCCGCCCGGTAGGCGACAGTGTCGGGCCGGGCCGCGATGGGCAGCGCCGCGAGGTGCCGCCGGACGTCCTCGGCAAGCGCCTCGACCGAGGGGTAGCGGCGCTCGGGCTCTTTGCGCAACGAGGTCATGACGATGGTGTCGAGATCGCCGCTCAACCGCCGGGCCAGACGATCCACGGTCGTGCTTCTGCCGGCTGCAACCTCGTCGCCTTCGGCGGTGCCGGAGAGGCGCCGGACGGTTTGGCTCGGGCGGGGGGGCTCCTCGCGGCAGATGACCCGCTCGACCTCGGCGGCCGACGAACCCGTGAAATCATGTGGACCGGACCCTGCGAGCAGCTCGTACAGGACCACCCCGAGGGAGTAGACGTCGCTGGCGGTGGTCACTGGCTGCCCCATCATCTGCTCCGGGCTCGCATAGGCCGGGGTCAGCAGCCGGTCGAGGGTCCCCGTGACCGCCATGGTGTGGTCGTGGGTCGCCGGTCCGAGGATCTTGGCGATGCCGAAGTCGAGCAGCTTGGGGTGGCCGTCGTCGGTGACCAGGATATTTGCCGGTTTCAGGTCGCGGTGGACGACCAGGCTGCGGTGTGCCGCCTGGACCGCCGAGCAGACGACTCGGAACAGTTCGAGGCGCCGCTCGATGTCGAGCCGCTGCCCGTCGCACCAGCTGTCGATCCGCTCGCCCTCGATGTACTCCATCGCCAGATAGGGCGTACCGTCGTCATCGGCGCCGCCGTCGATGAGCCGGGCGATGTTCGGGTGGCGGAGATCGGCGAGGATCTGGCGCTCGGATTTGAATCGCGCCTCCATCCCGGTGTCGGCCAAACCCGGCTGCAACACCTTGAGCGCGACCTGTTGCGAGAACGATCGGTCGGCCCGCTCGGCGAGAAAGACCGAGCCCATGCCACCGCGCCCGAGCAGCTCGCCGATCCGGTACGGGCCGATGGTCCGGCCGGAGCCGGGCGCACGCTGCTCGTGGTCGTCCACCGCGTGGCGCGCCGCGGCCTCGATGATGTGGGGGATCCCGGTGTCGGCCTCGTTGCTTTCGCGCACCAGGCTCTCCACCTCGCGCCGCAACTCCTCGTCGTCACCGCAGAGTTCGTCGAGCGCGGCGCCGCGCGACGCCGGGTCGAGCTCGACGACGCGGTCGAAGACCTCGCGCACCTGGCGCCAGCGATCAGGCTGCACCCGCCGCCCCAGTCATCTCGCGACGCAGCCAGGCCCGGGCCACCCGAAGGTCCCGTTTGACCGTGGCCGCCGAGACGCCGAGCGCCTCGCCGACCTCGTCGTAGGTGAGGCCCCCGAAGTGGTGGAGCTCGACCACCGACGCGGCGCGCTCGTCCTGCTCTGCCAGCGCCGACAGGGCGTGGTCGAGGGTCAGCATCTCCTCGCTCACCGGCTCCGCCGACGCGTCGTACGGCTGCAGCGTCACCCGGGCGAGGTCGCCGCCGCGTTTCTCCCGTCCGCGGGTGCGCGCGTGATCGACCAGCAGCCGCCGCATCGTCCGCGCCGCGACGGCGAGGAAGTGGGCGCGATCCTGCCACGGGACATCGGTGCCGATGAGCCGGACAAAGGCCTCATTCACGATTTCGGTGGACTGCAGCGTGTGGTTGCGCCGCTCACGCGCCAGCTGTCCCGAGGCGATCCTCCGGAGCTCGTCGTAGAGCACCGGCGTCAGCTCGTCCAGTGCCTCGGAGTCGCCGTCTCGCCAGCGGTGCAGCAGTCGGGTGATATCTGTTTTCGTCGTCACGGTTGGATCACAGTCGGTTGAGAATGCATCTCGATAATACCAACCAGCGGCCGTCGCAACGGATTCCCCCCCCCACGGCCCACATCCATGACCCGATTGACCGACCGACGGCGCTACCCCTGCTGAACACTCGAAAAAGGGGACACCATGCATCAGCTCCGCACATCCAGTCGCTCACCGATTTTCAACCTCCTCGGCGCCGCGGTCGTGATCGCCTCGCTCGCCGCCGGCGCGCCTGCCCATGCCGCCGGCTTTGTCGTCACCAGCACCGCCGACTCGGGACCGGGATCCTTGCGCCAAGCCATCGACGACGCCAACGCTGCGCCGGGATCCGATCTGATCTCTTTCGCCATCCCCGAGGGCGAATGCACGTCGGGCGGGGTCTGCGAGATCACAGTTTTGTCCGACCTGCCCGAAATCACCGGCGGCGCCTTCATCGACGGGACCACCCAGCCCCGGTATGGCACCACCCCCGACAACGTGTGCCCGACCGCGTCGGCGCCGCTCTCGCCGCGCGTCCAGATCACCGGCGATGTCGACGTTCTGATACGCATCACGAGCCCCGACCGGGTTACCGTTCGCGGTCTCGCGCTGGCGGATGCGGGCTCTCCGGTCCGGATCGAAGCAGGGGGTCTCGCCTCGGTGCAGTGCAACCTGTTCGGCGTCTCGGTCGACGGCGCAACCCGATTCGGCTTCGGCTCCGCCGTGTGCATCAGCTGCTACGGCGGGGCGGCACAGCCGTCGATCATCGGCACCGATGGTGACGGCACCGACGACGGACGGGAGGGCAACGTCTTCGCCGCCGGCGGCACCGGCGTCAACATCAACTACGGCAACAACCACGTGGTCGCGGGGAATCTCTTCGGCCTCCGGCCCGACGGCGTGACCCGGGACGACGTGACCATGGGGATCTACATCCGCCAGTCCGCGACCAACAACCGGGTCGGCTCGAACCTCGACGGGATCTCCGACACCCTCGAGCGCAACGTCTTCGCCCACGGCGACCGCGGGATTCTGATCGCGTCTTACGCCGGCAGCGGTGACGCCAACCTGGTGGTCGGCAACTGGTTCGGAGTTGACGCGGCCGGCGAACCCGGCACCCTCGACAAGGGCGTCTGGCTCATGAACGAAGGCCAGAATCACGTCGTGAAGAACAACCGCATCGAAGCCACGGGTATCGGCATCCTCGTCGAAGAAACCGCCTCGCTGGCGACGGACTCCACCGACAACTGCATCATCGGCAACGCTGTCGGGCTGAGCCACGCCGGTGAGGCCACCGGGCTGTCCGCCGCCCTCAACTGGTGGGGCGAGGCGACCGGCCCGTCCGGTCTCGGAAGTGGCAAGGGCAACCCGATCGAGATCACTGGCAACGGCTCGGTGGATTTCGAGCCCTGGCTGACCGCTCCCGGCGCCGGATGCACCACGACCGAGGGCGTCTACCGGATCATGATCCCGGCAGCCGCATTGGCCGAGGGCGCGGGCGGTTCCTTCTTCGTCACCGATCTCGAGGTCCACAACCGCGGCGGATCACCGGCCGACGTCGTCCTCAAGTGGCTGCCGCGCGACACCGACAACACGAACCCGCAGGAGTCCGTGCCCTTCACCGTCGCACCGGGCGCCACTCGCCGTTTCGACAACGTCCTCGTTCGCGCCTTCGGTATCGGCCAGGGAGCGGGCGCGATTCTCGTCGAGTCCACCGGCGACCGTCTTTCCGCCATGAGCCGCACCTTCAACCGAGGAACCGACGGCACCTTCGGCCAGAGCCTGTCCGGTGTGCACGAGTCCGGGCTGATCCGCAGCGGGGAGCGGGTGCGGCTGCTGTTCATGACCGAGAACGACGACTTCCGCTCGAATCTCGGTCTCGTCAACGGCGCCGGCCGGCCCCTCACGATCCGCTATGAGCGCTTCGACGCCGATGGCAACTCGCTCGGCAGCGGTTCGGTTTCGTTGGCCGCCTGGGGCAACTCCCAGATCAACCGGCTCTTCGGACCCGACAGCCCCATCGAAAGCGGCTATGTCGATGTCTGGAGCGACACCCCGGACGGCGCCTTCACCTGCTACGGCTCGGTGCTCGACAACCACACCTCCGACCCGACCACGGTCCTGGCCGAGTAGCGTGCTCGACCGAACGAACGGCCCTTCGCCATTGCGGTGCAGGCGTCTCGCCCGCAGGGAGCCGTTCAGAGAAAACCACTCATGACCCGATCCATCCCCGAACGCCGCTGTTCCCTGTAGAGACCAACGAGAAGGAGCAGTCATGCAATTCAGATTTGGCGCGAAATCGGACTTCATCATCTTGGCAATGCTCGCCACGGCAGTCTGCCTGTCGGCACCCTCCGCGTCGGCGACAACGGTCACCCTGACCGGCTCGTTTGACGGCCTGCCCGTCATCGACAGCCTCCCGGACTACCAGTACGCAGTGATCGACGCCTACCGACCGTCCACGGGCACCCGCATCACCACCGAGGGGATGCTGGTTGACGGCGCCATCGCCATCGATCTCGAACCGGACGTGTACAACATCTCCTTGGTGGTCGGCGCCACGCCGTTCAACGGCCGAACGGCCGCCGCCCCCGGTGACCTCCGGGTATCCCGGCCCGGAATCGACGTGCCCTCGTCGGGCCCGTTCGAGGTTCCCGTTACGCTTTTTTATGCGGTGCACCTCACGAGTCCCTACGACAACGGCGAACCGTGGAACGGCAACATTCTAAACTGCCCGTCGGGGCCGCCGGTGAGCCCTGGATTCACCCTGACCTGGGACCCGGTCCCGAAGGTCACCAGCTACCGTGTTCAGGTGTCCCACCGGACGTGCGACGAGCTCGTCGAATCCGTCTTCATCGAAACAACCGAGACCACGATCGAGGTCACCATCAACCCGATGACCGGGTCCGAACTGAACATCAAAATCGACGGTATCTCCGATCGTGGCAATCAGGTGGTCACCAGTCCACGGATGGTGTATCTCGATGCCCAGAACGATTCCATGGAACTGCACTTCACCGAGACCAGCACGCGGACCGTCCGGTCGACCGACTCCCTGACCGCGATCCAGGTGGCCCGCGCCCCCGGGGTCGGTACAAGCTTCTGGACCTCCGATCTGACGCTGAGCAACCCCACCGACGACCCCGTAACCGCCACCCTCGTCTTCACCCCGCGCGGCGCTGACGGATCCCTCACCTACGAGACCGCCACCCTGGACCTGCCCGCAGGCGCCACCCGCACCGTTCGCGACGTGCTCGGCAGCCTCTTCGGTCAGACCACCGCCGCCGGCTCGCTCGAGCTCGCGCCGCGCGCCCTCCAGGCCTGGGTCCGCACCTCGACCCCTGCGGGCGGCGGCAGCTATGGCCAGGGCTACCCCATGATGGCCGCCGACGACACCCGCGTGCTGTCCCTTGACGAGAACCCACGGATCGCGACCGGCGGCGTCGTCCGCGGCACCGCACGGACCAACCTGGCGCTCGCCGAGCTGTGGGGCATCGAGAGCACGATCCGCGTTCGGCTGCTCGACCGCGACGGTCTGGAGCTCGGCGCGACCCAGCGCACGCTGCGACCTTTCGAGAACATCCAGATCAACGACATCGTTCGCGATCTCGCCGGTGGCTCAGCCGAGCTCACCGAGGGCCGGGTCACCCTCGAAGTCCTCTCCGGCGACGGCCGCGTCGCTGCGGCCCTGTCCATCGTCGACAACGACTCCGACGATCCCACAACCGTCGTGCTCGAGCCCTTCTGATCCGGGTGGTGGAAGATGATGGGTGCCAGATGGGTGCCACGTAAGATGGGTGCCACGTACACACTTCCACACTTGTTTGATGGGTGCCACGTACACACTTCCACACTTGTTTGGTTGAGGGAGGCTGGGTAGGATAGTGTTGTCCCGTCCGCGCATGAGAGGAATCTCATGCCAAGAAGACCCCGCCTTTTCGTTCCCGGTGCGATCTATCACGTCTACTGCCGGGTCGCCCGCGGCGAGTTCGTTTTCGACGAGCACGACGAAGCAGTCGAGTTCATCGAAACCCTCCGAAAGGTCCGTGATCTCGACGGTCTGACGATCTTCGCGTGGTGCCTGATGACGACTCACTCATAATACCCCTCGTTATCATCTTCTTTGTTTTCAAGCGGTAATGCGATCTGAGACCGTAAATGACCCCCCTCCAGAGCCAATCTGCCGGTCCTTTTCAATCGATCCAGGGTTATGCGGACGGACTCGGATTCAAGATCCTCTCTTCTGAGCTCCCACGGGGCGTGGGCAGCGACCTGATTGTTCTCCATGAGACCACATTTGACCAGCTGCTGGATCGTGTACTGGCTGACACTGCAGTGTCTGGCAGCTTGGCTGAGGGTAAGAATGTCCGGGTCTGGAATTGCTTCCCTCTGGCCTGGTATCGAGTAGTTTCTTCGGGCCGTTGCGACGCGAGTTTGGGTCCAGCGTTTACCCCTTCCGGTACGGAGGCCAGACTTGTTGAGGACGGCTGCAATCTGGCCGTCGCCGTACCGAACGGCCATTTTTCGAATGACCTCCAGCGCGTCTAAAGAGGTCTTCATGGCGGTTGCCGGCCGAGGTTTTTCCAGGCCCAACTCGGTGTGACAGCCACCCTTCCAGTGGACGACGAAATGAAGCATCGCCGCATCTGCGTCGAGGGTGACGGTGATCTCCTCGATGAGGGAGTGGACGATCTTCTTCTTCAGCTCGACCGGACAACCGGGGTCATGCCAAACCTGTGAGAAGTCTTCCCCAAGCCCGCGAAGCCTGGCTTCGACCTCGGAAGTGACCGGCTGTCGATCCGCGTCCAGCGTGGCGATCGCGGAACGAACGCGTTCTTGCTCGTCGAGCTTGGCATTCCACCGGCGCTCGAGCTCGGCGGCGACCAGCCGGTTTCTGGGATCGACCTGGTCGTACTGCTCGAACGCTCGTTGGACTTCGAAATCGAGCTGCTCGAACTCGAGCCTGAGTGCCTGCACTCTCTCCTCATGCTGTGACCGAAGCTCCTGTGTCGCTCGGAGGCTGGCTTCGATCCCCAAGGGCGAGAGAACCTGCAGAACCTCCTCGGAGAAACGCCGGTCGACTTTGTGACCACCGAAGGACAGACAATAGCTGCCGCCGCTATCGTAGTCACCCTTGCAGAAGTAGCGAGGCGTGGTGCCCTCCTTTCCCCAGTAGCGCACGTGAAGCTTGCGGCCGCAGTGACCGCAGCGCAGAACACCACCCAGTAGGCCGTGCCCACCACGGACCGCAGCTGTCGCTGGATCACTCTCGAATCTCATGCAGTTCTTCCGCAGTCGCTTGCGATTGACCTCATACTCCTGCCAATCAATATATCCTTCGTGATGATCTCGGAGGAAGACCCGGCATTCCTCGGGCTCTCTCGGGCTGGCTGCTCGTTTCCTGAGCTTACCGTCCTCGAACGTGGTTTCAACGGGGCGCCGCCCATAGACGTATGCGCCGGCGTAGACCGGATTGCGCAGAACGCCCTGGATGAAGCTGAGCGTCGGTAACTTCCACTGAAGCTCGGCATCGCCCCCACCCCAGTGATTCACCGGGACCATGATCTCGTTTTCATGAAACCACATGAACACCTGGCGGGCGCTCCACAGCTCGCGGAATTTCCGAAAGATCCGCAAGATCGCATCCTGGACTCTCTGGTCCGGATGGAGCACCAACTGGCCGGTCGAATCGTGCACGAAACCGGGCGCCAGCCGCGTCTTCAGCTCCCCTCGCCGCGCCTTCTCGTCACGACCCTGGAGCATGCGCATCTTCAGCACCTTCAGCTCCACGACACTCATCGTGCCCTTGATGCCGAGCACCAGCTGGTCATCGATCTCACTCAGGTCGTAGACCTGGTCTTCGTCCATGATCAGGGTGTCGAAGATCTGGCAGACCTCCAGCAGATGGCACCAGTCTTTGTCGGTCCTCGAAAGTCGGGACACCTCCCGGCTCACAACAGCACCCACCTGACCTTGGGCCACCTCCGAAACCAGACGATCAAATCCTTCACGCGCGGAACCGATCGCTGCACTCACTCCGAGATCACGATCGATGACCTCGACCTCGGCAAACCCTACCTTCCGTGCGCGCTCTGCCAGCGCGTACTGAAGCCGCTGGCTTTCGCGATTCTCCCGGACCTGTTTCATCGATGACTGCCTCAGATACACGACCGCCTTACGGCTGACGTGTTCCGAGCGAACCTTGGAAAGAGCCCACTTACTCATCGTCGATCTCCATTTCCGTCTGTTGGACGGCGGCGATGGCGGCGGCCATCAGGGTCACCAACTCGTCGCGACGACGCTCGTCTAACTCGACCACGACTATCACCTCGAGATCGAGGAGTCGAAGTTGCTCCATCCGTGTCCCCCTCTCTGGTGTCGGTCTTCTCTTCAGAAAGGGTAGAGCTTCGACGAACCGTCGATAGACATCCGCAGCTCTCGATGAGCTGACAGATGGCGAGCAGGTCTTGGATACCGATGGCAGCCAGCTGAGTCACTTCAAACGTGGCGGCGCTGGGCTGCACCATCCACTCTGGAATCAATAGACGAGACCCGTCGGGAAGAACGGCATTGATCTGATTCCCCCGCGCACGCCAAGCTTTGGCGACCTCAAGCTCACGACCCGCATGGCTGTGGTATCGATAGTAGACGCGGACTCGTCCGCCATCCCCCACAAGTGGGGTGTTCTGTTTGCGTTTACATG